>DASPKW010000032.1:0-7530 GCA_035627895.1 Tepidisphaeraceae bacterium
CGAGTACGTGGAAGTGTTCTACAATCGCGAGCGGCTCCACAGCTCGCTAGGGTATAAGAGCCCCGAGCAGTTCGAGGCCGCCCTGAATTAACCCCGCGCCGCGCCCACCGTTCGTGGGGAGGTCCAGAGTCCGGCTGGTGCCTTTCCCCGCCCCCTCGGATGGCGCGGTGAGGGGGACATCGACTTACGCTTCCAGCGACGACTTTCCAACGAGTTTCAGTTCGGGAAATCGGCGCTTCAAGCGCCGATGGCTTCCAAAACCGAGGGTAGTGACCGCATCGCCGCCCGAATCTTCCAGAGGATCGATTCATGTAGCGTGGCCACCGACTCTGCTGTCATCTCCAGCACTGCCGCGATTTCACGCACTGTGAGTTCTTCGTAGTAGTAGAGGAGGATGACCAGACGCTCAGTACGGGAAAGCCCATCGGTAATCTGCCGCTGCAATTCTCTACGCTGAACAGCGCGTTGAGCGGCCTCCGCTTCGGCCTTTCGAGGCGGCGTAGCGGCGGGAGCATTGTCGTCAGCGATCGTAATCGCGAGTCGGGCACTCTTGACCATCTCGCGCAGGTCTTGCTGCGAGATCTTCAGGCGCGTCGCGACCTCGTCAAGCGTTGGAAGTCGTGCCAGTTCTGCTCGCATCTGGTCAACGGTTGCCTGCAATCTGGCCGCGCGAGTGCGCACCAGCGCAGGAAGCCAATCGTGCTGCCGGAGGCGAGCAAGCATTGCCGCGCGGATGAGTCGGTCCGCCCGAGTGAGGAACTCACGATATGACCCGCCAAAACCTTCAACGGCGTCCAGAAGTCCGAGGACCCCGGCCGCCGCCAGTTCGTCGGTCCCAAAGTCACGCGGCAGCTTGCTTGCCAGGCGATCGGTGTGGTGCCGAACAAGGTGAAGGGAGTTCTCGATCACCTGATTCTGGAAGACCGGAGAGCGAGTGCGCTGGTAGGCGTCCCACGTGTGCTGCGCAATCTCGCCAAGTTCGGCGTCCTTCGTCCCCTGGCGGTCGGGCGCTAATGCAATACCGAGATCTTCTGCAAAGCGCCGTCCCTCTGGGCCTAGGATCCACCCGGCGCCCACTCGGGTGACGAATCCAACTCGTTCGAAGGATGCTGTAGTCGCAACGGGCGGCTCGAAGGACGGTGTGTCAACCAAGCACACATCAAGGAACCACGACGCAAGGGAGTCGTCCGTGAGGATGGCCGTCTCGACCGCGTAGCGGTCAACGACCGCTCGGGCGGATCGTCGTTGGTGGTCAGAGATCATGCTATCGCTCCCGATGTCGCAACGCCCGTACATAATAGGCGACCCGAAACTCGTGCGCTATCGTTGACGCTTGGCTCACCAGCGCTGCGGGGAGGTCACCGCTGCGATACGTGATGATCCTGGAAGCACGATTCGCTGTCTCCCAGCTCGTTCCCGCGAGCGACTTTGTCTTCACGATCTCGTAGAGGCTCTCTTCAATGAAAATGACCGATTTTGCCGCGATCCCCGGCAGAGTCAGGATCATGTCGCGTTCGGTTTGCGTGCCCCGAGCTCCGTAGAGCACGAAGATGAGGTGTGCGGCATCAGCTTGAAGCGTCTCGTCGTCGATCGGATCGCGGAGAGCCGACGGCTCTGCGGCCAGATCCTCGCTGAATTGGGCATCATGGCCGAGGCGACGTAGTTCGTCGCGGACTGCGCAACGGGTCGCGTACTCGACGCTACCATCATTCCCAGGGCCCCACACCAGGATTTCCAGTGGGAATTCAGCCGCAGCTCGTCGGTGTTCTTGAAGAATTCCCCACCGCTGAGCCTTAAAATCCCTCAGTTGTCACTCGCTATGCACTATTTGATGGCCGGCCGATTGCCACAGCTTGCGAAATATACTGGACGTACGATCGATTACAATTGCACCGGTGTAGACACTGACCACCTATGCCGCGCCCGCGCAGGAGAGGAGGCGGGGAAGACACCATCGGCTCAAGTTTTCTCCCCCGCCTAAGGGGGGGCTCCCGCACCCGCTCCTCCGCCCCCGCTTCCTGTTCCCCTCCGCAGACCGGACGGGGCACCGGCCCGCCATAGGGGGGCCGCGTGGCGTCGGGCGGTCGTCGGTTCGGGCCGGACGGTGAACGCTCCGGGTCGAACGGTGAAGGTTCCGGTTCGAACGGTGAACGCTCCGGGGCAAACCGTTAACGGTTTGGTTCAAACGGTTAACGGTTTGGTTCAAACGGTGAAGGGTTTGGTTCAAACGGTGAAGGGTTCGGGGCAAACCGTTAATGGTTTAGAGGGGCGGCGGGCGGGTCCGATCCGGCGGACCGCACGGGCGGGGGCGGCGGGGGCGGTTTTCCCGGACGTGCGTTTCGCGGACGTGCGCCACGCGGACGTGACGTACTCGGACGTGCGATTCGCGGACGTGGGGGACTCGGACCCGCGCCGCTCGGATGCCCGGGCCACGGGGACGGTGTTGGGGGCGGGGCCTAGGCTACGGAGGGGCGGAGCGCGCGGCGTGCGGGTCAGTTGGGGGGGAGGTCGACGGTGACGACTTCCCAAGAGGCGTCGGCGATGATGCCGGAGGCGGCGCGGCTGTAGAAGACGAGGAGGCGTTTGTTGTCGGCGAGGGGGAGGGCGGCGGGGTAGGTGACGCCTGCTTTGGGGTCGGAGGCGATGATTTGGGGCGGGGACCAAGTTTGGCCGTCGTCGGCGCTGAGGGATAGGGCGAGGCGCGTGCGGGGTTTCATGAAGGGGCGGTTGCCCTTGGCGGGCGGGAGCTCGCCGGCGGGCGGGGCGAGGGAGAGGGGGAGTTTGAGGTCGAAGTCGGCGGGCGGGTTCCAGAGGAGCATGAGGCGGCCGTCGGTCAGGCGCTTGAGCAGGGGCGGGGCTTCGAGGGCGGGGATGGAGGTCATGACGGGAGCGGTCCAGGTGTCGCCGGCGTCTTGGGAGCGGCTGGTGAAGAGGCGGCCGGTGCTGCTTCGGAGGATCATGAGCAGGTGGTTGTCTTTTGAGAGTTCGGCGACGCCGGCCTCGAGGGTGCGGTAGGGTTTGGCGCGGTTGGCGACGGTTTGGTAGGGGAGGGCGGGGCCGAGGGTCCAGGTCTTGCCCTTGTCGTCGGAGCGGGCGACGCGGACGTTGAGGTCGTCTGGGCCGACGCGCATGTGGCAGGGGAGGAGGATGCGGCCGGAACGGAGGCGGACGGCGCGGTCGTTGGCGCCGGTGACGTAGCCCTGGTCTTCGGGGGTGACGCGGCGGCGGTCGGACCAGGTTTGGCCGGCGTCGGTGGACTCGATGAGGAACTTGCCGGCCTGAACGCGACTGTCGCGGACGGAGAAGAAGCAGAGGACGCGGCCACCCTCGGCGAGGAGGCCGGACTGCATCACGTTGACCTTGCCCGCGCCGACGGGGAGCTCGCGCGGGGCGGACCATGTTTTGCCGGCGTCGTCGGAGTGACTGGCGACGAGGGTGGCGGGGCCGTCGTCGCTGCCACTTTTGTTGAAGCGGGTCCAGGTGGCGAGGATTCGGCCGCCGGGGGTGAGCTCGAGGGCGGAGCCTTCGGAGTGGCGGTTGTGGGTGGGGGATTTGGGGGCGATGAGGATGGGGTCGGCGGCGAGGGCGGCGAGGGTGGGGAGGGTGAGGAGCGCGAGGAGGAGCGCGAATCGCATGGGGGCGGATGATACCGCGCGCGTGCGCGGGATTGGCTGTCGAGGGCGTTTTCCCGTCGTCGCGCGCAACCCACGGAATAAGCTCCGTGGGCTTTCGGGTGCGCTTTGCGGGGTGGGTGCGGTAGACTTTCCGACCGTCGCGTACGTCGATCGGGTTGCGCAAGCGGGAGGTGTCATGCGTCGTCGCAGTCGTCGGCTTTGCGGTTGCGCGGTTTTGACCGTCGCGTTCTTCGCGGCGGTCGGCGCGCGGGCGGAGATGGACAAGGCCCAGGTCGAATTGGGCAAGCGGGCGACGGCGCTGGTCGAGATCGTCGCGGAGAAGGAGAAGACGGTCACGTTCGGGTCGGCGTTCTGCATCGACTCGTCGGGGCTGTTCGTCACGAACCACCACGTGTCGGCGGCCGGGACGAAGGACAACCGGATCACGCTGTACGTGAACCCGGGCACGCCGGCCCAGCGGTCGCTGGTGGCCAAGGTCGTGCGGTCGGACGCGAAGGTGGACCTGGCGATTTTGAAGGTCGACAACCCGGGGACGCTGGACGTGCTGGACCTGGCGGACGGGCTGGCGCTGACGGCGCTGGCGGAGACGCAGACGGTGACGACGTTCGGGTACCCGTTCGGGGGGACGCTGCGGATGCAGAAGAACGGGAAGCCGGAGATCAGCGTGTCGGTGTCGCGCGTGACGGCGCTGCGGCACGACGGGGGCGAGCTGCAGATCGTGCAGTTGGACGGGGCGATCAACCCGGGGAACTCGGGCGGGCCGGTGGTGAACGAGTTCGGGCGAGTGATCGGGGTGGTGGCGGCGGGCATCCGGGGGGCGCAGGTGAACTTCGCGATCCCGATCAACCGGGTTCGGCGGCTGGTGGCGCAGGCGGGGCTGACGCTGACGCCGAAGGAATTGACGGACCCGGCGGCGGCGATTTTGAACGACGGGAGCGCGGTCGTGGCGGACGCGCCGGGACGAGTGGCGGTGCCGGACGAGGGGGCGGTGCGGGAGGCGGCGCGATTGGCGCGCGAGCTGCATGCGAAGGCGTACGCGGACGCGACGCCGTCGGGCAAGCGGGCGCTGGCGCGGGCGCTGCTGGTGCGGGCGGGGACGATCGCGCCGCAGGCGGACCCGGTGGGGCGGTACGCGGTGCTGCGCGAGGCGGTGGAGGCGGCGGCGGGCGTGCCGGATTTGGCGCTGGCGCTGCAGGCGGTCGAGGAGATCGCCAAGGTGTACGACGTGAAGTCGCTGGACGAGCGGGCGGCGGTGCTGGCGCGGATGGCGCCCCGGCTGACGCAGCCGCAGGACGCGGGGTTGCTCGCGGCGCACGCGCTGAGGGTCGTGCGGGCGATGGCGAGCGTGGAGCGGTACGCTGACGCGCGCAAGCTGATCCCGGTCGTCCGGGACGCGACGACGAACAGCCGGAACCCGACGGTGATCGCGCGGGTTCGGGACGCGCTGCAGCAGATTGAATTCCAGGCGGCGGAGGCGGACAAGGCGAAGGCGGCGATCGACAAGCTGGTGGCCGCGCCGGACGATGCCGAGGCGAATTTGTCGGCGGGGCGGTTCTACTGCTTCGTGCGGGCGGACTTCGCGCGCGGGCTGCCGATGCTCGCCAAGGGGGGCGACGCGGCGCTGAAAGCGGTCGCCGAGGCGGACCAGGCGCTGACGCCGGAGGATTCTGCGGACGCGATGAAGGGGGCGGGGGACGGGTGGTGGGAGCAGGCGACGCGGGAGGCGAAGAACGCGCAGGCGCGGCACCAGTGCCGGGTGCGGGCGGCGTACTGGTACCGGCAGGCGGAGCCGGAGTTGCGGGGGTTGGCGCAGGCGCTGGTGCGGCAGCGGCTGGAGTCGCTGCCGGCGGCGCCGCTGGCGAAGGCTCGGCGGGACATGGTGGCGGCGAATCCGGGCGGCGCGGTCGTTCCGCCGGTGGACGAGCCGCGCGAGAAGCCGCGGAGCATTTTCGAGGACGCGCCGGAGGCGGCGCCGACGCGGCCGGCGCCGGCGGGGAACCAGCGGACGGTCACGGTGCCGGCGACGAACGGGGAGGGGAACCCCGTCCGCACCGGCATTACGCTGGCGCGCGGGCAGTACTTCGTCGTGTACCCCGATCCGGACGACCGGTGGGTCAGTCCGACGTCGAAGGTCACGAAGAGCCCGGTCGACTACCGTGGCCTGGAGCCGAAGAAGACGACGCCGTGGATGAAGATGTACTGGCGCGTGGGGGGCGCGGCGCGCGGGCAGGTGGTGAGCGGGCGGCGGTGCGTCGCGGAGGACGACGGCGAGCTGGTGCTGTTCTGCTTCGCGGGGGAGGCGAGCCCGCTCAAGGGGGCGATCGACGCGACGGTCGAGCTGGTGGCCGCGCCGGCGACGCCGGAGACGGTCGTGTCTCCGAACCGCGACCGGAAGAATCCGGTCGGGTCCGGCGTGCGGGTGCGCAAGGGCCAGCTCTTTACCGTCACGCCCGACCCGAAGGACTCCTGGACCAAGCACGGGGGGAGCAAGCGGGGCGTGCGAGTGGACTACCGCGGGTTCAAGGGCGGGTGGATGGCGCTGTACTGGACGGTCGGCGACCACTTCGAACAGGTCGAGGCGGGGAAGGTGCTGACGGCGCCCGCGGACGGCGAGGTGATGCTGTTCTGCAACGACGACAAGCCTGGGAAGAACACGGGGTCGGTGCGGGCGACGGTCGTCGTGAAGTGACGGCGGAGCTCGGGGGTCATGCTCGGACCGGGCGGGAGGTCGTGTCGATCGCGTGACGGCGCGATCGCCAGGGATGGGCACGCCGGGACGCGATCGCGCGTCTTCATGCTCACCCCCGCCGGTTGCGCTCCAAGTGTTCGCCGAACGAATTGGCGGCGGGTCTGAGCATGGCACCCCTGTCGCCCCCCCCGAAGGCGCCCCTGCGCCGCGGTCAATCCAGCAGCGACGGCCGCTTCGTCGGGTCCGTTAAGGGCGCGGGGGTCGTCGAGGCCGGTACGCTCGGCCGGTCGCCCTTGAGCAACTCCGGCAGCCAGACGACGGCGGCGAGGGGCCAGGCGATGGCGATGAGGAGGGTGAGGAGGAGGACGGTCAGGAGGGTGCGCTGGCGTTTTTCGATGGCGTCGAGGCGGGTGGTGAGGGCGGAGAGGTCGCCGCTGGGCATGGCTTGGGAGGAGGTGTCCTTGGCCTTGTTGACGATCTGGGTGAGCTGTTCGGGTTTGTCGTCCGGCTCGACGAGGAAGGGGTCGGGCTCGGGGCGGTCGTTGCGCCAGACGAAGATGCCTTCCTCGGCGGCCTTGGGGTCGTAGACGAGGGCGATCTGCCAGGGCTCGGGGAAGAAGTTCGTGCAGATGAAGACGTCCATCTCGGACAGGAAGATGCCGAAGCCGGGGTGGGTGTGGTACCAGCCGAGGATGCGGCGGTTGCCGTGGTCGCGCTCCATGATGGTCTGGATGTGGGTCCAGGTGTCGGCGGTGAAGGTGACCTGGGTGGAGCGGCCGGTGGCGTGGTTGCCCTCGATGGCGTACTCGACGTAGGCGTAGGGCCCGCGGGCGTCGTGGTAGACGTCGCCGACGAGTACGCCGCAGATCTTGATGTCCTGGGCGGCGAGGCCGTGGCGGTGGATCTGGTTGAGGACGGACTGGCGGACGAGGACCTGGAAGCGGTCGAGGCGGCCGGGGGTGTTGGGTGGGAGGTTGAGGCGGGGGTGGTCTTCGGGGCGGACGTTGGCGATGTCGCGCGGGGCGGGGGTGGGGATGGCGGGGGCGGGATCGGCCGGGGCGGGCGCGGGTTCGGGTGCGGCGGTCGCGACGGGTGCGGGCTCGGCGGGTGACGTCGGGGGTTGGTCGGTCGGGGTGATCGACGGCGCAGAGCCCAAGCCCGTTTCGGCGGCGGTTGCGGCGGGAGCGGTGGGGGCGTCGTCGGCCA
>DASPKW010000033.1:0-17349 GCA_035627895.1 Tepidisphaeraceae bacterium
TGGCTGCGCGACAGCGATTTGCTGAAGATCGGCAGCTTCACGTTCAAGTACAAGGACGGACCGAAGAAGGGGCCGGAGGAGCGCGACGCGGGGCACGATGCGGACCTGGTGGTGGACGGGGCGGACGCGCCGCTGGCGGTGGCCGAGAAGGTGATGCTGATCGGCCGGCGGCCGACGTGCGACGTGTCGCTGATGGAGGTGAGCGTCTCGACGGCGCACGCGATCATCTTCGGGATCGCGGGGAAGCGGTACGTGCGGGATCTGGGGTCGCGGACGGGCACGTTCGTGAACGGGCAGAAGGTGCACCAGCACGAGCTGAACTTCGGGGACGTGGTGCGGATCGGGGAGACGGACCTGCGGTTCGAGCCGGCGGGCGAGGGGGCGATCCGGCCGGCGACGGACGACGAGTTCGATCTGGGCGGGGTGGCGGTGGGCGCGGCCGCGGTGGGCGCCGGCGCGGTCGCGGCGGACGAGTTCGTGGTGGAAGACGAGTTGCCGGCGGCGGAGGCGGTCGAGCAGGAGGCGACGTACGACGCGGATCTGATCCCGGTGCACGAGGACGAGCCGACGGTGACGCCGGCGAGGCCGGTCGCGCCGCCGCCGCGGGCGCCGTCGCGCGGGGCGAGCCGGGAGGAGCTGGACGAGCTCGAAAACCTGGTGGGGACGGCGCCGCTGGACGTGGCGGCGGAGATCGCGCGCGAGGGGCGCGCGCGGGTGCCGGTGCCGGAGGAGGTCGCGCCGCCCGCGCGGGCGGCGGAGGCGGACAAGGACGACCTGATTCCGATGTCGTGGGACGAGGCGGCGCCGGCCGTGCCGGTGGCGAAGCCGGTCGCGCCGCCGCGTGTTCCGCCCGCGCCGCAGCGCGTAGCGCCGGCCGTCGTGCCGCAGCCCGCGCCGCAGGAGCTGGCCGACAGCGAGATCTCGTTCGAGAACGACCCGCTGAACGCGGAGATCGGCGCGACGGGGTCGGCGTCGGGGGCGGTGGACTCGATCGACGCGGAGCTGGACCTGCTCGGCTTGGACTTCGAGCCGGACGCGTTGGCGGCGGCGGTGAATGAGGCCGCGCCGGCTGCGCCGCAGGCGGTGGCGGCATCGACGACTGAGGATCTGATCCGGCTGGACGCGGATTTCAACGAGACGGTGGGCGCGCAGGACACGCGCGCGCTGGGGCTCGAGCTGGACCCGGAGCACCGCGCGCGGCCCGCGCCGCCGACGGTGAGCGACCAGATCACGGACGCCGCCGAGCTGTCGACGGCGGCGTCGGAGCCGCAGTTCGTTTCGGGGGACACGGTGATCGAGCCGGCGATTACCGCCGACGAGATGTTCGAGGTCGAGGCGGGCCCGGCGACGGTCGACGCGGCGGGGGTGGTGGGGAGTGCGGAGGCGGCGGACGCGCTGGAGGTGCGCGACACGCCGTTCGACTTCGGCGGCGACGACGCGCTGACGGCGACGGCGGACGGGGCGGAGGTGGGTGGCGGGTTCGAGTTCGTGGCGGGCGACGGGTTCGTGGCGACGGACGGGTCGACGGGACTCGCGGGCGGGGCGGGCGAGGTCGTGCCGGTGGAAGTGGGGGCGACGTGGGACGCGGGGGTGGTGGAAGAGGAGCTTGCGCCGGTCGAGGAGATTGAGGAGTTGGAGGCGCTGCCCGAAGCGATCGATGTCGTTGAGGAATCGGCGCCGGTCGGCGAAGCCGGTGAGCCGGTCGATGCGGGGGCGGCCGTCGAGGATGGGGCGTTGGAGGTTGACGAAGTCCCGTCGGCTGAGGCGTTGCAGACGGAGGTTGAGCCGGTCGTGGAGTCGACGGTGGAGGAAGTGGGGCACGAGGATCTGTCGCCGGTCGCCGAAACGGCGGCCGATGCGGGGGCGGCGACCGAAGCGTTCGTTACCTCGCCGGAGATCGCCGAGGACGTGACCGACGTTGTGGAAGACGTGATGCTCGCGCCCGAGCACGCGGCCGATGCGATTTCGCCGATCGAGGCGACGGGCGCCGCGCCCGAGCCGTTGGTGGAGGAGCCCGAGCCGATCGAAGAGGTGGCGGACGAGGGGGCTGGGGAGCCGGCGGCGGTGGCGGAGGCGGATTTGCCGCCGGTGGTTTCGGCGGTGACGGTGGAGGCCCCGCCGATGGTCGCCGAGCCGCTGGCGGGCGATGTTGGGCACGCGGCGGTGACGGACGAGCGCGTGGACGCGTCGGCGTTGCTGGATGTGCCGGAGGCGGAGTGGTCGGACGAGCCGCTGGAGTTGGTTGAAGAGTCGGAGCCGGTCGCCGAGGCTGGGCCGGCGGACGTGGGTGAGCCGATCGAGCGTGAGGCGGTCGCGCCGGTCGAAATCGCGGCGGTGGCCGACGTGGAGCAGACGACGGTGACGCAAGCCGTTGACTCGTCCGCTGGCGATGCGGTTGCGGGGGCCGCCGCGCCGATCGAAGCGTCCGCGTCGGGCGAAGAGTTGCCACCGAACGAGGAGTCGGCCGAGACGGGGTACGTGGGCGGGGCGATCGACGAGGTGGAGGAACTCGAACCGCTGCCGGAGGACGCGAGCGAGGAGGTCGTCGCAGAAGTCAGGGCGGTTGAGGTGGCGGAGCCGGCGGTGCCCGAGGATGGGGGCGTTCCGGCGGGCGACACCGTTGCAGCGACAGTTGCGAATGTCGCGCCGGTCGAACCCGCGCGTGCGCCGGTGGCCGAAGCGCCGGCCGACCTGACGGGCGTCGCCGGGGCGGGCGCGGCCGGGGCGGACGAGTTTGACGCGGCGGGGATGGCGCTGGCGTTCGGGGACGCGGGGGCCGGGGCGGGGCCGGCGGACGCGGACCTGGAGCTGATCGACGCGATCGAGGCCGAGGACGTGATGGCGTCGGAGCAGGGGGAGGCCCCGACGGCCGAGGTCGAGACGTGGGACGAGCCGCTGGAGCTCGAGGCGATCGACGAAGACGCGGTGGGCGACGAATCGGCGGGCGCGCCGCTGCATGCGGTCGCGCCGGTGGACGTGGCGTCTCCGGTCGACGAAGCGAACACGACCGTGACCGGTGAAGCGCCGGTGGCCGATGAAGACGTGCTGCCGTTGCTGGAGCTGGACGCGGCGGAGTTGCCGGGGACGCGGCGGCGCGACCCGGACGTGCTGCTGCCGCTGGATCAGGTCGACCCGGACGATTTGGACGCGGTGCTGGAGGTGGAGGAGGTCGTCGAGCCGACCGAGCCGACGGCGGAGTCGGCGCTGGACCTGGAAGAGGTCACGCTCGCCGAGGATATCGAACCGGCCGGCGATCAGGGGGATGCGCTGAGCGACACGGCGTTCGGGCAGCAGGTGGCGGAGTTCACGACGGGGGCGTCGACCGGGGAGATCGTCGAAGCGCCGGCCGCGGGGAGCGGAGGTGCGCAGGCGGCGGGGGCCGCGCCGCACTCGCTGCATTCGGGCGACGAGATGGTCGACGATCTTCCGGAACTGGAAGCGATCGAGGAAGCGGCGGCGGACGAGGCGCCGGCCGACACGACGGCGACGATCGGCGCGCACGATGACGGGCCGATGTTCGACGTGACGGCGGGCGGGGTGGGGCCGGTGGGCGAGCCGTCGGCGGTGGTCTCGGACGACTTTGGTGGGCCGGCCGAGCCCGTGCCGGCTCCGCAGCCTGCGCCGGCGCGCGGCGGGATCGGGTCGCAGTCGTTCGTCGGGGGCGCGGTGGTCGCGGCGGCGCCGGCGGTCGCGCCGGCCCGGCCGACGACGGACGTGGCGGATCACGTTTCCGATCAGGGCGGGTTCGGTTTGGGGACGGATTTGGCGAGTTTCATCGGCGGGATGCCGCTGGTGCTGCCGGAGCTGACGCCGCCCCCGACGCCGTTCGGGCAGGCGAAGGTGGCGTTCGGCAGCGGCGCGGACCCGCGCGCCCCGTGGCAGCGCGAGGTCCGGCCCGCGTTCCCGATGGGCGCGGCGCTGGCGGAAGAGGTGCTGGGCGCGTCGGCGGGCCTGCGCGACGTGGAGCAGATGGACGACGAGGAGGCGGCGGCGCACGCGGGCGACGAGACCGCCGCGCCGATCGGGGCCGAGTACCTGGACGAGGAGGACGCGGCGCTGATCGCGGGTGAGGGCGCGCCGGCGGACGAGTGGAACATCGGGGCGGTGCTGGACGAGGACGGCGAGCCGGCGGCGCTTCCCGAGGCGCTGGACGCGGCGGACCTGACGGACGAGCGGGTGGCCGAGCTCGAGGCGGACGCGGCCGCGCAGGGCGAGCAGAACGAGGCGGCGGCGGAGACGCTGACGGAATCGGCGGACGACGCGGGCGGGTTCGTCGGGGTGACGACGGCGGCGGACGTGGTCGCCGAGCCGGGTGATTTGGACGCGGTGTCGGTGACGGCGGCGCCGGTCGACGACCAGGGCGTGATCGAGTCGGATTGGTCGGCCGAGCCGCTGGAGTTGCTGGACGAGCCGATCGTCGGGGTGGGGGAGGTCGCGGAAGACGTTGCGGGCGATGCGGGCGACGGGGCGGAGTTCGTTCCGGTGCTCGAAGAGGCGCCGGCCGATGGGGCAGCGGTCGAAGAGATGCCCGCGGAATCCGGGCCGTCGCCTGAGGCTCCGGCTCCGGCTTGGGGTGGAGGTGCGGAGACGGGTTCCGCGGCGCCCGAGTGGCACGAGACGCCGAAGTTCGAGGAGTCGGCCGTGAAGGCCGAGGCGGCGGACCTGGCGGTCGAGGCGATCGCGGACGCGGGGATCGTGGGGGAGATGGCCCTGCTGGAAGAGGTGCAGGCCGAGGCGCGCACGTTGACGGCGCTGGGCGCGGATCCGGCCGAGGTGGCCGTCGAAGAGGCCCCGGCGGCGGAGGGGGGCAACGGCGACGGGCTGGCGTCGGCCGAGGTGATCAGCGACCCGTTCGGCGGGGTGCCGGCCGAGACCGAGATCCCGGCGGGCCGGCCGATCGACCCGGCGGGCGGCGGGTTGTCGATGAGCGGGCTGGGGCTGGCGGGCGCGGCGATCGCGGGCGCGGGTGCGGCGGCGTCGGCGAAGCCGCGGGCGAACCGTCCGGCGGGGAAGGCGGGCGCGCGGCGGGGCGCGGCGGCGGCGAAGCGCGGCGGCGGAGTGGAGGCGGCGGGCGACGTGTTCGGCGGTACGGTCGGCGCGGGCGAGGGCGCGGGCGGGCTGGACGTGTTCGCGCAGACGGCGCTCGGGCCGGCCGACTCGGTGTTCGGACAAGAAGCCGTTGCTCCCGCGGCAGACGACCGCGCGGGGCGGCGCGGGGGCGCGGGCGGCGGCGCGGGCGCGAAGACGTCGCGCGGGCAGCGGGCGATCGTCCCGCCGCGGCTGGGCGTGCTGGGCGTGGGGCAGCTCGCGACCGAGGCCGAGCAGGGGACGATCGCGCCGGCGTTCGGCGAGCCGGCCCCGCGCGCGGCGGTGGCCGCCGAGCCGGTGCGCCGGCCGGTCTACGTGCCGGTGCGCAAGCGGCGGCGGGCCGGGCGGTTCGTCCTGCTGTTCCTGCTGTTGGCGGCGCTGATCGGGGGGGCGGTGCTGGCGGTGCTGTACCTGGTCAAGCCGCAGTTCACGGTCGAGGGGACGCTGCGGTTCAACAACCTGTCGGGGCTGACGCAGTTCCAGCGAGACAAGTTCGTCGACGAGCAGCAGAAGCGGTTCTCGAGCGCGGTCGTGAAGCAGAACGCCGTGTATTACCTGGCGTCGCAGGGGATCGGGGCGGGGTTCCTGGAGCGGCCCGAGCGGCGGGCGTCGGCGAAGGCGGAGTTTCCGGACGACCGGGGGGACGCGCTGGTGATCCGGTACACGGGGGACGACGCGAAGGACGTGGACCGGGTGGCGGCGCTGCTGCAGGCGATGCACGTGGAAAACGCGGCGGCGAAGGACCAGATGCTGCGGCTGGACCGCGAGATCAAGACGGTGCGGGCGGAGATCGAGGAGTACAAGAAGCTGGAGGCGGAGTACCTGCAGAAGAAACAGGAGGTCGACAAGACGCCGAGCGCCGAGGACCTGCGGAAGCTGGAGGACCTGGCGCGCGAGGCGGAGATCCAGTACGACATCGCGTCGACGGCGGCCAAGGACGCGAAGAACGAGCTGTTGCGGCTCGAGGCGCAGGCGGGCGCGGCGGCGCCGGTCGAGCCGGGGGACGACGCCGAACTGGCCAAGCTGCAGAAGGAGATGGAGGCGGCGGCGACGAGCCTGGCGGCGGCCAAGGCCCAGGCGAGCCAGGAGGCGGACGCGAAGCGGCAGGCGCTCGACCAGGCGATCGAGGCGTTCCAGCAGCAGGCGGCGGGGCTGGCCAAGGCCGACCCGCAGCTGGCGCAGTTCGTGACGTCGGTGCAGCAGCTCCAGGAGCGGACGCACAAGCTGGCGGGCGACCTGATCGGCGTGCAGCAGGCGACGCACCAGCGGCTGTCGACGATGAAGAAGGAGCTGGACGAGGCGGTCGCCGCGCAGCGGAACGAGGCGTGGGCGAAGGACGACGGGCTGAACTCGCTCCAGATGCTGCTCAAGTTCGCGGAGCGGAAGTTGACGGCTGTGACCAACCCGCAGTCGGACGTGCCGCCGGACCCGCAGCAAGTGAAGGACGCGCAGGCCGGCGTCGACGACCTGAAGCTGAAGATCGAGGCGCGCAAGTCGGAGGTCGGGGTCGACCCGGTGAAGGTGAAGTTCGCGGGCCAGCTCGAGGAGATGATCAAGGTCACGAAGGAGCGGCTCGAGGCCGACCGCAAGCGGATCGAGGCCGAGATCAAGGAGCAGGAGGCGGCGTTCGCGCGGAGCGGGGTGGCGGAGAAGTTGCCGGAGGCGCAGCGGGCGCAGGCGGCGGCGCTCAAGGCCAAGCAGGATCAGATCAACGAGATGCGGAAGGAGTACGCGGCCGCGCTGGAGCGGAAGACGGCCGAGGCGAATCTGGCGGTGCGGGAGATCGAGGGGCGGATCGCGAAGCTGTCGGCGTCGGCGGACGAGCGGCGGCGGGTGCTGGCGGCGCAGGGGGCGCAGACGATGAGCCAGGCGCAGGCGGCGGCGCTGGCGAAGAAGCGGCAGGCGCTGGCGGCGGCCGAGGAGCAGGCGGCGGCGGCGCGCAAGACGTACCTCGAGCGGAACCGGGGGCTGACGACGGCCGTCGCACAGCGCGAGGCGGTGGCGCGGCTGCGGGACGAGCTCGAGTCGTACAACAACGGCGACCGGGCCAAGCGCGAGGAGAAGGCGAAGCAGGACGCGCTGACGCTGGCGGCGAAGGAAGACGAGCGGCGGCGGATCGTGACGCCGGTCGAGCCGCGCAAGGGGGACGCGCGGGAGGTCGAGCGGCGGGACGACCGGCTGGTTTACGCGCTGGGGGCGTCGGCCGGTGTGGCTGTGCTTTTCTGCTTGGTCCTGTTGCTTACGGGCGCGCTGAGCGGGCACCAAGTGATGGAGCCGGCTGCCACCGAGCCGGTGGCGGACGAATTCGCGTTCGGGCGGCCGGGGTACGGCGACCCGGGTCGGGTGGCGATCGAGCCGCTCGAGACGGGGGCGCCGCTGACCGATAAGGCGCGACGCGGGCGGACGGGTTGGTAAGCCGGGTTACGTGCCCGGCGGTTCGTACCGTGCGCTACGGCATCGGATTGCAAAGTTCGGCAAACGTGGGGAAACTTCCTCGGTAGATAACTCGCCGGGGGCGGGCGGGTGCGCGTTTCACGCACCTCGGGCGACGGCCGACGGGCGATCACGCGGAAGGACGAATCATGTCGAAGGACCAAGGGCGTGCGCGGGCGGCGGGGTTCGTTCTCGGGTCGGCCGGGCGGCGCCGGCGGGGCGCGGTCGCGCGGGCGGTCGCGGCGGTGGTGGTGGGCGCGGTTGGCGTCACTGCTGGCGCGGCGACGATCTCGTGGACCGGCACGGGCGGGCCCGGCTGGGCGACGGCGAACAGTTGGAGCCCATCGGGCGCGGGGCCACAGGCGGGGGACGTCGCGGCGTTCGGCGACACGGGGTCGACTGCGTTCGTGGGCGATGTGACGAGCGTCGTCAACGTCGACCGGACAGTCTTCGGGCTGACGTTCAAGAACGCGGCCGGGAAGTACCACACGCTCGACCTCAACGCGCGCGCGCTGACGGTCAACGGGAACCTCCACTTCAACACCGATACGTCGACCGCGACGACGACGACGGTGCGCAACGGCACGCTCAACGTGACCGGGGCGTTCTCGACGATCAACGTCGGGCGGGCGGCGTCGGCCAACGCGAAGGGGGCGGCGGACTGGTCCGGGTTGACCGCCCTGTCGGCGACGATCGCCGAGGTCAACGTCGGCGTCGCCGCGACCGGGAGCGCGGACGGCACGCTGACGCTCGGCGCGTCCAACACGATCACGGCCACGCGCGTGTCGGTCGGGTCCGTCACCAACGCGAGCGACAGCCTGGGCACGCTCCACCTCGGGCTGGCGAACACGCTCAACGTCGGCGAACTCACCGTCGGGCGCAACAACGCGACGGGGACGGTCGACGTCGTCACCGGCGGGCACCTGAACCTGGGCACCGCGTCGGCGCGGACGCTGCTCCAGGTCGGCGTGATGGCGCTGGCCCACGACGACAATTTTACGAGCACCCTGAACCTGACGGACGCGACGTTCACCGGTCACCTGTCGAGCGTGATCGTCGGCCAGAAGACGGGCGGCGGGTTCGGGGACGCGGTCGGCGTGCTCAACGCCGGCGTCGGCGGGACGGTCAACATCGGGGCCGCGGGGAACGCGGCGAACGTGTACGTCGGCCGCAAGCTGACGGGCGGCAGCGACAGCGGGGCCGTCGGGTTTGCCGACTTTTCGGGCCTCGCCTCGCTCACGGCGAGCCTGAACGAGCTGACCGTCGGGACGGCCCAGACCGGGACGGCCCTGGGCACGCTCAAGCTGGCTGCCGCGAACACGATTTCTGCGAACACGATCGTCGTCGGGTCGGGCGGGAAGGGGGCGAACGTGCTGGCGATGGGCCGCGGGGCCAGCGCGGTTACGGCCGGCTCGCTCACGGTCGGTCAGGGGCTGTCGCACGGGACGGTCACGATCGGCGCGGGCGGTTCGCTGGCGCTGGGGACGACGACCGCCCGGACGGACGTGTTCGTGGGCGTGGCGAACGTGGGCGACAACGACGACTACGCCGGCCGGCTCGACCTGGCGGGCGGGTCGATGACGGCGCACCTGAACAACGTGACGGTCGGGCAGCGCGAGGTGGGCGGGTTCGGGAGCACGACCGGCGTGTTCGTGGGCGGGAACGGCGGCGCCGTGACGATCGGCGCGCCCGGGCAGCAGACCGCCAACGTGTACGTCGGCCGCAAGTTGACCGGCGGGAGCGACAGCGGGGCCGTCGGCAACGTCGATTTCTCCGGCCTGTCGAGCCTGACCGCGTCGGTCGACCAGTTCACGATTGGCACCGCGCTCACCGGGTGGGCGAGCGGGAACGTCAAGCTTCCGGCGACCACCGCGATCACCGCGAACGCGATCGTCGTCGGGTCGGCGAGCACGAACTACAACGACCAGGCGCCGGTCAACACGCTCGTGCTCGGGCGGACCGCCAACGACATCCGGACGCCGTCGCTGGCGATCGGGCAGCACTACGCGAGCGGGTCGGTGACGGTCGCGGCGGCCGGGGCCACGGTGACGCTGGGCAGCCTCGCGCAGCGCACGACGCTGGAGGTCGGCGTCGGCAATACGGGCACGAACGAGGTCTACACCGGCACGCTCAACCTCGCCGGCGCGGTGTGGACGGCCCACCTCGGCTCGGTGACCGTCGGGCAGAAGGACGGGGGCGGGTTCGGCGACGCGGTCGGCATCCTCGACGCCGGCGCCGGCGGGACCGTCGACATCGGCGGGGCCGCCCCGAACGCGGCGAACCTGCACGTGGGCCGGCGGCTGAGCGGGGGGTCGGACGCGGGCGCGGTCGGCACCGCCGACTTCTCCGGGCTCACCTCGCTCACCGCCAGTCTCGACGCGGTCACCGTCGGCACGGCCATCACCGGGTTCGCGTCCGGCACGCTCCGGCTCGCCGGGGCGAACACGATCGACGCCCGGACGATCACGGTCGGGTCGCTGGGCGGCGGGAGCAGCCTGCTCGTGCTGGGCCGCTCCAACACGATCCAGGCCGACCAACTCACGCTCGGGGTGGACAACGCCAACGCGTCGCTGACGATCCCGGCCGGCGCGACGCTGACCCTCGGGTCGCCCGCGCGGCGGACGGCCGTCACCGTCTCGACCGGCAACCCGGTGAACGCGGGCTCGTTCGGCGCGACGGTGGACCTGGGGAACGCGACCGTCGTCGCGTACCTCGGCAACGTCGCCGTGGGGATGCGCTCGGCCGCCGGGGGCGGCTCCAAGTCGGGCACGCTCACGTTCGGCAACAGCCCCGGCAACTTCGTCGACGCGGACGCGATCACGCTGGCCAACTTCTCGGGGTCGACCGGCACGCTCAACTTCGGCGGGGGGGCACTGGTCGCCAACTCGATCGCCGCCGGGGGCGGCACCGCCAACTTCAACTGGACGGGCGGGCGGCTGTCGGTCGGCACGTTCGGGACCGCCGCCCAGGCGTTCGCGCTCAAGAACACGGGTACGGGGACACTTTCGCCCGGTGCGACCGCGGGCGCCGTCGCGACGACGACCGTGTACGGCGCGTACACGCAGGGCGCATCGGCCACGACGGCGATCGACATCGCCGGGACGACGCCGGGCTCGGGGAACGACGCCGTCTCGATCACCGGGGCGGCGACGCTCGCGGGCAATTTGAACGTGAACCTGGCCGGCGGGTTTACGCCGAGCGTGGGGCAGAGCTTCGTCGTCGCGACGTACGCGAGCCGGACGGGGACGTTCAACTACGTCGCCCCGCCGACGCTGCCCGCGGGGGTGGCCATGTCGCTCGACTACACGAGCCCGACGCAGCTCGTGCTGCGGGCGGTCACGCCGGCGGCGGCGGACTTCGTCGCGGCGCAGTCGTCGACGACGTTCGGCGCGGCGGGCAACTGGAACACGGGGACGGCGCCGGGGACGGCCACCGTCGCGTCGATCAACCACGCCGGGGCGGGCGCGCAGACGGTGAGCGTGTCGGCCGACACGACGGTGCACGGGGTGTGGCTCCAGAGCACGGGCGGGACGCTGACGCTGGCGGTGCCGGCGGGGGTTCGGCTGGCGGCGGCGAACCAGATCGTCGTCGGGCCGCGGTCGGTGCTGCGGGTCGACGGGTCGGTCGCCGACTCGGGCGGGGTGACGGTCAACAGCGGCGGTCGCGCCGAGCTAGGCGCGACGCAGTCGCTGCGGGCACTGACGGTGAACGCGGGCGGCACGGCACAGATCACCGGCGCGGGGACGAAGGTCGTCACGACGAAGTCGCTCAAGCTTGAAACGGGCGGCGGCGGTGGCGCCGGCGCACCTGACGAGGGGGTCGGCGGCTCACTGGACCTGGGCACGCACGCGCTGGTGGTCGATTACGACGCGGCGGCGGGGACGCCGGCGGCCGCCGTCCGCGCGGCGATCCTGCGGGCGCATAACGGCGGCAGTTGGCAGGGCACGGGCGGGATCGGCTCGGCGGCGGTCGCGGCGTCGCAGGGAAACTCGGCCGGCCGGCTGGCGGTCGGGTACGTCGAGGCGGGCGTGCTCCTCGGCTCGGCCGCGGGCGGGAGCGTCGATCTGGGGGCGGGGCAGTCGGTCACGGTCGACGGGACGGCGCTGATCGTCCGGACGACGCTGGCGGGCGACGCGGACCTGAACGGCGCGGTCGGGCTCAACGATTTGGTGCGCCTGGCGAACCACTACGGGTCGCCGACCGCGACCGGGTGGTTCGACGGCGACTTCGACTACAACGGCGTGGTCGCGCTGAACGACCTGGTATTCCTGGCGAACAATTACGGGGGCACGCTCGCCGGGGTGCTGCCGGCGGGCGACCGGACCGAGGCGTTCGCGGCGGACTGGGCGCTGGCGCAGGAGATCGTCGCGGGCGCGGCGAGCGTGCCGGAGCCGGGGGCGGTTGCGGTGATCGGAGTGGTCGCGGGCGCGGCGATGACGCGGCGGCGGCGGCGACGCGCGTGATGAATCCGTCGGGGCAGAGAGAACGGGCATTTGCCCGAGTGCGATCAGTATTGTGCGGAGGATCTTCCCAGTCGCTAAGCCGAAAGCGGCAGGCACCGGGCGCGCATTCCGATCCCGATCCGTATTGCGAGCGCCGTTGGACGCGCCGGGCAAGCCCGGCGGCTAAAAGGGGGATGCCACGCTCGTCGCGCGCGGCGCAACTTACCGGCGCGCCGTGTCCTTCATGTGGCGGATGACGTCCTCGCTCACGCCGGCGTTGCGGAGGTGGTTCTCGTCGCGGGCGGACAGGGCGAAGGTGACGCCGGCGCGGTCGATGCGGTCGATGATGTCGGCGTCGCGGTCGCCGCGCTGGGCCCAGGCGACGACGTCGCGGGGCGTGCACGTTTCGGCGCGGGACTCGTACCGGCGGGCGCGGTCGCCGGAGTCGCGGTAGTAGCGCTCCTCGCGGTATTGGCGGTCGCGCTCCTTCTCGCGGTCGGCCTTGTCCATCTCGTTGCCGACCAGGGCCCCGCCGATCGCGCCGATGGCCCCGCCGATGAGCGCGCCGCCGGCGGTGTGCCCGCGGCCGGTGTTATTGCCGACGATGGCGCCGATGCCCGCGCCGGCGGCGCCACCGACGAGTGCGCCGGTGCCGGCCTTGGTCTCGCACCCGCCCGAACTCCCGAGCACCGCCGCACCCAGAACGGTGGCGGTGAGGAACGAACAGACTGCCCGTTTCATAGCTCCCATCGACTCCACTGCCGGCCGGACGGGCGGGTGGGGCGAGCCGCTTGGCTTTACGCCGCTCGCCACACACGTCGCACGCTCGCCGCCGACAGTTCTCCGGACCGCGCCGGAACGCTGCACCCGGGACGCACCCGGATCATACCCCAAGCGGTACGATGGATTGATCGGCGCGGATCGCCCACGACATGGGGGAGCATCAGTGGCGCGCGAAATCCAGGTTATTGGCCGCGCGAGTGTGTAACACGCGGGTTTTCACGGGCTTAGGTGTGTTAGGGGTGGCGCGCACGTCGTTGGCGGTCCCACGGGGCGGCGACGTCAATGAGGATTAATCCGGCATGCCGTGCGCGCGGTCCGGGGAAGGGGGGCGGAATTTGGGGGTGGGCCCGGTTTCGTGATGGCGCCCCTATGGTCGCTTCGGACCCGGGGCCGCGCTCCGGGCAAAGCCCGTGCGGCTCGGCCCCGGCGTGAAGTGATGCAGCTCGACCCGCCGTCTCGGATTTGCGACCGGCAGTACGGCTTCGGCGGCACCGTCGCCCGCATGCCCTCACTCCCCGTGCATCAGCGCCAGGATCTCGGCGCGCGAGCTCGGGTTCTCCTTGAAGATCCCGCGCAGCGCGCTGGTGACCATGACGGCCCCGGTCTTCTTCGCCCCGCGGATCGTCATGCACGTGTGCGTCGCCTCGATCACGCACGCGGCGCCGATCGGGCTGAGCTCGTCCATCAGCGCGTCGGCGATCTGCGTGGTGAGGCGCTCCTGCACTTGCGGGCGGCGCGCGAAGCCCTCGACGAGGCGCGCGAGCTTGGAAAGGCCGACGACCTTGCCGTCGGGCAGGTACGCCACGTGCGCCACGCCCGTGAACGGGAGCAAATGGTGCTCGCACAGCGAGTGGAACTGGATCCCGCGGAGCAGGACGACCTCGTCGTACCGCTCGTTGAACACGGTCTTAAGGTGGGCCTTGGGGTCGGTGCGAAGGCCGGCCATCAGCTCGGCGTACGCGCGGGCGACGCGGTTGGGCGTCTTGAGCAGGCCCTCGCGGTCCGGGTCTTCGCCGACCGCGATCAGGATCTCGCGCACCGCCCGCTCGATCCGCGGGAGGTCCACATCGGCGGGCGGCAGGTTCGTCGGCGTCGGGTCGGAAGCGTCGTCGTCGTCGTGATGGTCGTGGGCGGAGAGGGTGTCGCGGTGCTTGGGCATGGGGGAGGTGGTTGAGGGCTCATTATAGCCGCGGGCGCGACTTGGGCGAATGTCGCGGGTGACTGCGAGGAGGTCGGATCGTCTGGTTTCGTGGACGGGCGGGCCCGCTAACCCGCGAGCGGGCGGGTTGCGCGTTTCGACCGCCGCCCGGCCGCCGTTACACTCTCGCCCCATGTCGCGGCGCGCCGAGGTCGAGAAACTTCCGATCGACGAGACTGCGCAGCCCCCGCGCTGGCTTCCCTGGCTCCTCGTCGTCGCCGTCGTCCTCACGTTCGGGCGCATCGTCCTCCACCCGTTCGTCCCGGCCGACGACTACACGACGATCGCGCTCAACAAGCGCCTCAACCCGCCGAGCTTCACCGCCGAGAGTATTGGCTGGTACTGGGCCAACCCCGGTGAGGGCCTGTACGCGCCCGTCACGTACACGGCGTGGGGCCTGCTCGCCCGGGCGTCGTACGTGGACTCGCCGGACGAGGACCGCGTCCACGTCGACCCCGCGTTCTTCCACGCCGCCAGCCTGATCGTGCACGCGATCTCCGCGCTGCTCGCGTTCGCGCTCCTCCGGCGGTTGCTCGCCGCCGGCCCGGGCAAGGCCGCCGCGCCACCGGTCGTCCCTTACGCCGCGGCGGGCGGTGCGCTCCTGTTCGCGCTCCACCCCCTCCAGGCCGAGCCGGTCGCATGGGCGTCGGGTCTAAAGGACCTGCTGGCCGGGATGTTCGGACTGGCCGCGCTCGTCCTCTACTTCCGCGCGACTGCGGATCGGGCGGGCGAGGCTCCGCCCGAGCCGCGGCCGAACCCCGCGCGCAAACGAACGGCTCGGACGGAGCCTCGCCCTCCCGGCCGGTCGTTTTCTCTGCCCCATTACCTTGCCGCCACCGCCTGTTTCGCCCTCGCGCTGCTCTCGAAGCCGTCGGCCGTCACCGTGCCCGTGCTCGCCGCGATCATCGACTGGCTCTGGTTCCGCCGCCCCGCCCGCGCCGTCGCGCTCCGCCTGGCACCGTGGGTGCTGCTCGCGATCCCGATCGCGATCCTCGCCAAGCTCGTCCAGTCGGGCGGCGACATCCCCCACACGCCGTTCCTCGAGCGGCCCGTCGTCGCCGGCGCGTCGCTCGCGTTCTATCTCGGCGAGCTCGTCTGGCCGACCGAGCTGGCGTTCGACCACGGGTGGCGGCCACCGGTCGTATTACGGCAGACGTGGTTCTGGTTGATCGCGCTGGTGCCGCTCGTCGTCGCGGTCGTGCTCGTAATCTTCCGCCGCCGGCCCACCGCCCGCGCGCTGGCGACGGCCGGCCTGCTCATGGCGGCCGCGCTCGGCCCCGTCCTCGGGCTCGCGCCCTTTTCCTACCAGTTCTTCTCGACCGTCGCCGACCACTACATGTACCTGGCGATGGTCGGCCCGGCGCTGGCGGCCGCGTGGCTCCTGAGCCGGCCGGCGCTGGCGAAGCGCGCGACCGTCGCGCTCGCCGCCGCGGTCCTCCTCGGGCTCGCGGTGCTCACCGTCGTCCAACTCGGGCACTGGCGCGACCACGAGACGTTCTGCCGGCGGATCATCGCCGTCACGCCCGACAGCGCGTTCGGGCACGAGATGCTCGGCAAGTACTTCGTCCGCAAAGGCCGGCTCCCCGAAGCCGAGGCGTCGCTCCGCCGCGCGGTCCAGATCAACCCCGACTTCGTCGACGCCCACCGCGGCCTGCTCCGCGTCTACGGTGATCAGGGACGCGTGGGGGATTACGTCGCGACCGTGCGGGCGATCCGCCAGACGAGCGCCGGCCGGCGCGAGGCGGCGGAGCGGGTCGCCGTGCGTGTCGGGCCGGACGACGCGCTGACGGTCGCCGGCGCCCGGGCGCTGGCGGCGGGTCGGCGCGAGGAGGCGATCGGGTACCTGACCGCGGCGCTCGAAGATGACCCGCGGGACGAGCGGGCCGCGGCGCTGCTGGGGGTCGCGCGGGGGGAGGTGCCGATCAAGCCCAGGTGACGGTGTGTTTAAGTTGGTTGTCCCGATTATGCCTGCGCAAGATCTGGCTGCACCGACCCGCCCGCTGAAGCGGGCTCGCCGGAGGCGGGCTTTCCGGAAGGCGCGAATGTTCCCGGGGATGTTGATTGTTCCGCCGCGTTCCTTCAGGATACGCTCTACAGAGCGCCCCGCGCGCGAGCGTGTCGCCGCGGCCCGCGCCCGCCGAGTCCGCCGAACCTTTCCAACCCCGAGGAGAAGCGATGTCATCCGAATCGACCAAGCCGCAGTCGGGCGCCGCCGCCCGCCCGGCCAACAGCCCGTCCCGCCGGAGCGTCCTCCGCGCGTCGGCCGTCGCCGCGTCCGCCGCCGCGATCGGCTTCCCCTACGTGATCACCGCCAACGTCCGCGGGGCCAACGACAAGATCCGCATCGCCGGCGTGGGCGTCGGCGGGAAGGGCGCGTCGGACCTCGATCAGGCCGCGTCGGCCGGCGGCGAGGTCGTCGCCGTGTGCGACGTCGACTCCAACCAGACCGCCGCCAAGCTCAAGAAGTACCCGTCGGCCAAGGCGTACAAGGACTTCCGCAAGATGTTCGAGGAGATGTCCAAGGACATCGACGCGGTCGTCGTCTCGACGCCCGACCACCTGCACGGCGTGATCTGCGGCGCCGCGATGAAGCTCGGCAAGGCCGTCTACTGCCAGAAGCCGCTCACCCAGACGGTGTACGAGGCCCGCGCCCTCAAGCAACTCGCCAAGGAGAAGAAGGTCGCGACCCAGATGGGCAACCAGGGGTCGGCCCTGCCCGGCCTCCGCCGCGCCGTCGAATGCGTGCACGCCGGCCTGATCGGCAACGTCAAGGAGATCCACGTCTGGTCGAACCGCCCGATCTGGCCGCAGGGCATGGGCGCCCCGACGAAGCAGGAAGAGGTGCCCGCGCACCTGGACTGGGACCTCTGGCTCGGGCCGCGCGCGAACCGCCCGTACAGCAGCGCCTACGCCCCGTTCAAGTGGCGCGGGTGGCGCGACTTCGGGACCGGCGCGCTGGGCGACATGGCGTGTCACACGGTCAACATGCCGTTCCGCGCCGCCAAGCTCGGGTACCCGAACGTGATCGAGCTCGAAGAGGCCTCGCAGATCTTCCCCGAGTCGTTCCCGAAGACGAGCCGGATCCGGTTCGAGTTCCCCGAGCGCGAGGGCCTGCCCGCCCTGAAGTTCTGGTGGTACGACGGGAGCCCGAAGGACAAGGGCACGCCGGCCCTCCGCCCGCCGGCCGAGTTGACCAAGGAGATCGTCGAGATGAAGGGCCTGCTGCCCGAGTCCGGCGCCCTGCTGATCGGCGAGAAGGGCAAGATCTTCTCGGACGACGACTACGGCGCCCGGTTCTACGTCATGCTGAACGAGGACAAGAAGTACATGGGCTCGGGGAACCACGCCGCGACCAAGGCCATCCCCGAGAACTACACCAAGCCGCCGGCCGGGAGCAACGACCAG
>DASPKW010000034.1:0-13509 GCA_035627895.1 Tepidisphaeraceae bacterium
GCGATGATCGACGACAAACTGACGATCTTGGTCACCTTGAAGCACACCGCCCAGACCGCCAGCACGACGACGGCCGCGACCGTATAATCCGGCCACACGCCCAGCACCACGCCCGCGCTGGTCGCCACGCCCTTGCCACCCTTGAACTTGAGGAACATGCTGAACATGTGCCCGGCGATCGCCGCGAAACCGACGGCGAGCCACAGCCCGTACACCGCCTGCCCCGCCGAGCCGGTCAGGATGAGCTGCTCGGCGACGACCCACGACGCGGCGAGCGTCGGGATCAGTCCCTTGAGCAGGTCGAGCACGAAGACGGTGATCCCGACCTTTTTCCCGAGGAGCCGGCCGACGTTGGTGGCCCCGATGTTGCCGCTGCCCGCCTTGCGCGGGTCGACCCCGTATCGCCGGGCCACGATCAGCCCGAATGGCACCGACCCGAGCAGGTAGGCGACCGGGAGCAGGAACAACAGCTTCTGAATCGTCGTCATCGCCGACGCGTTGTAACCGATCGGACGATTGCTGCGTAGGGAGGGCTCTGCCCACCGATGCGCGCGGAATCGTGAAACACGAGGAGGCAGCGGGTCGTCTAACAAGCCGGGGCAGAGCGAGCGGGCTTCGCCCGAAGCGCCGCCCCGGATCGAGCGGTTTGGACGCCCGTAACGTCTCACCGACTATAAACAACGCGTGGACTTCCACCCCTCTGCCCCTTCATCGACCCCCGCCCGACTTGTTATCATCGGCCACCCGCCCACCCGTTTCGCGCGATGCAGACCGTTCCCGCCGACATCCTCCACGCACCGGTGACCGGGCGCAACCTGCGCCCGGGGACGCTCGGCGATCAGCTCGGCGACCGGCCGACGCTGCTCGCGTTCTTGCGCCACTTCGGGTGCCCGTTCTGCAAGGAGACGGTCACGGAGCTCAAGCGGATCACGGCCGAAGATCCGGCGTACCCGCCCGTGCTGTTCGTGTCGCAATGCGCGGAGAAGGAGACGGCCGAGTTCTTCGCACCCCGGTGGGACGGCGCCCGCGTCGTGTGCGACCCGGACAAGACGCTGTATTACGCCATGGGCCTCCGCCGCGGCGGGCTCGGGCAGATCATGGGGTTGCGCGTCTGGGCGTGCTCGCTCCGCGCGCTGCGCAAGGGCCACATGATGACCGTGCCGGTCGGCGATCCCTGGCTGATGCCCGGCGCGTTCGTCGTCGCCGGCGGGCGCGTGCTCTGGGCCCACAACTTCGAGCACCAGGGCGACCTGCCGGACTGGACGAAGATCCCGCAAGTCGTGCACCAGTCGGCCCGGGTGCCGGACCCGACACCGACCCCGGACACCGTCGCGACGTGACGTAATCCTCGAGTCCCCGGTTTAGCCGCGACCCGTAGGGCAAGCGACAGCGCAGCCCGAAGGCGAGCGCGTCTTGCGGGGTTGAGCGCAAAACACGGGTATCGCCCTTCGGGCGGTACCCATGCCACGAGAATGCTGCGGGAGGGATTCGAACCCTCACAGAGCGGGATTTGAAGCCGCCGCCTCTACCGGTTGGGCTACCACAGCGCGCCGTAGGATCACGTAGGGCACGCTTCAGCGTGCGGAAACGATTTGCCGCCGCGGAGCGGCCTCCTTCTTCCATGCGAGTCGCGACGACGTTCCGCACGCTGAAGCGTGCCCTACGCGACGCCCACCGCCTCCTCGATCACCTCGACGGTGATCCGCCCGTCCGCGTCGCGGACCAGGCGGACGCCGCCGATCGCCAGGACGCGCCACTCGCCGAGCTCGACCGCCTCGCGGTGGTCCTCGTACCCGGCCAACAGAACGTCCCCGTCGTACACTCGCTCGGTCTCGAACACGGTCTTACGTCTCTCCTCTCACAAGACACCCCATGCTGCAGGCGGGATTCGAACCCGCACTATCCGGGATCTCGGCCCGGCGCCTCCTGCCGTTTGGGCTACCGCAGCGCGTCGGGCGGGCACGGCCCACCGTCCCTATCGTTCACATCAAATGCCACAGGTGGGATTCGAACCCACACGTCCCGGTTTCTGAGACCGGTGCCTCCTGCCGGTTGGGCTACCGTGGCGAAGTCGTTCGGGGGAGGGCGAGGCTCCGTCCGAGCCGCGGGGAATACCGCGCGGGCCGTTCGAAAACGGCTCGGACGAAGCCTCGCCCGCCCGAATAGCGGAAGCTGCAGGAGTCGAACCTGCCAGGCCCCGTGAGGAGCCCCCTGGTTTTCGAGACCAGTCCCCGCGCCAAGAGGGTCAGAGCTTCCGAGTTGGTCAATTGTCGATTGTCCGTTGTCAATGGCTGTAGCGTTCCGGCTGCGACGATTGACCATGGACTGCTTCAAGAGCACGCCAGGAATCGAACCTGGCCGGACCTGGGTTGCAATCAGGCCGCCCGCCACGGGCACCGTGCTCATCTTCTCCTTGTCTCCCCCTCCCCTTGACTCCTTGTCCACATTCCATGGGTGCGCCAGGGATCGAACCTGAAGTGCCCGCGAGGGGCGGCGGGGTTACAGGCCGCCTTGGAGTCCACTCCAAACACACCCGATGTCCCGGCGCGCGAATCGCGCCGCCGGTCTTCGTCCCGCGACAAGTCGCCGGGCTCTCTTGTTCCGTCCCACGCCTCGTACGGGAATCGAACCCGTGCCTACGCCTCGACAGGGCGCCGTGCTAGCCGTTACACCAACGAGACTGGTCGTCTTCACTCGCAACACGCAACTCACAACTCGTAACTTCCCAGGGGCGAGCCGGGGAATCGAACCCCTCCCGCGGCGTTCACAGCGCCGAATGCGGCCACTACACCATGCTCACCGTCGACAAAGCGGAAGAGGAGGGACTCGAACCCTCACCGCACGTGTTGGGCGCGGCCGCGCTTAGCAGGCGCGTGCGACGAACCGATATTCGCCTCTCTTCCGTTGGAGTCGGCGGTCCGCAGTCGGCAGTCGGCAGCAGATGTGTTCACTGCCGACTGCCGACCGCCGACCGCCGACCGCCGACCGCCGACTCTCATGCCCCCGCCAGGAATCGAACCTGGATCTCGAGCTTCGCGGACTCGCGTGATCGTCCGTTTCACCACGAGGGCTTCTGTCTGACCTCTGACCTCTGACTTCTGAGCTCTGCTCCAGCGCCCTCGCCAGGATTCGAACCCGGAACCCGGCGTTCGAAGCGCCGCATGATCTCCGTTTCACCACAAGGGCCGATCTTCCATTTCAGCGTTCACAGTTCTTCATTCAGCAGCTGCCCATCTCCCCGGCCGGATTCGAACCGGCAACCCGAGGGTAGAAGCCCCGGATGATCGTCCGTTTCACCACGGGGAACCGAGAGTCCGACCCGAGAATCGAACTCGGAACTCGACGGTGGGAACATCGCGTGATGAACCGTTTCACCAGTCGGGCGTCTTTTCGTACTGCCGACCACCTACTGCCCACTGCCTACTGCTTCACGCCCGACCCGAGACTCGAACTCGGAAGTCGACCTTAGGAGTGTCGCGTGATCTCCGTTTTCACCAGTCGGGCCGACCGTCCCCCGCAAACGCGGCCGGCCCCGGAGTCCGCTCGTGCGCGGGCTCCGGGGCCGGTCGGTCCGTTACACGGACGCGTTCCGATTCCCGAATCACCCGGCCCGCGCATCCCCGAGGGACGCGCAAAGCGAACGATCGTGCAGGCAATAACGACGGCTCAGGCGATCCGCGCAGGACGCCCCGCGCAACGACCCGCAGTCGCTCGCACGCAGGGATAGGATGGATCGCAAGGTGCTCATGGGTCGTCGTTCCTTCGCGACACCGTCCACGCCGACTCCTGCGGAATCGGCTTCCCGCACCAGCGGGATCGGGTGTCGCCTACGCCGGGGAATACGGCGGGGGTTGGCGGGGTCTGACGGAATTCTTGTGCGCGATGCGAGTCCCGTCCGGGGCACTGCGCAACCGCAGGCTTCCGCCGGCGGCTATCAAACAGAACCCGCGCCCGCCCCACGCCGGAGGCGGAGCCTCAGGCGACGCCCCGGATCGAGCCCCGCTACATGACGGTAAACCGAAAGAGCCCGCGCATCGATCGCTCGACGCGCGGGCCCGGTTCTAGGTGGATAGGTGCTTAGACGACGTTCCCCTTGCGCGCCGATCGCGCGATCATCTTCAGAACGGAATATCCGCTTCCTTGAACTCCGGCTTGTCGCCGAACGGCGCCTTCGCCTTCGCGCGGGCCGGCCGGTCGGGGAGCTTGGCCCCGTCCCAGTTGCCGCGCTCCTTCTTGTTGCCGCCGCCGGGGTTGCCGTGACTCGCGCCAACGGGCTCGCGGGTTTCGGCGCGCGGGGCGGGCGCGTCGAACGGGATCTGCGCCTGTTCGCCGAACGGGCTGGCGTGCTCGTCCTTGCCGCCGAGGAACTGGAAGTTCTCGACCGTCACGGTCAGCTTGCTCCGCTTGCCGTGCCCGTTCTTGTCGTCCCACGTGTCGTACCGCAGGCGGCCCTCGACGTAGAGGCTCTTGCCCTTCTTGCAGTACTTCTGGATGACCTCGGCCTGCCGGCCGAACGCGCTGCAGTCGACGAACGCGACCTCCTCGCGGTCCTCGCCGTCGGCCGTCTTGTACTTCCGGCTCATCGCCAGCCCGAACTCGGCGACCATCGAGTTCGTCGGGAGCTGGCGCACCTGCGGGTCGCGGGTCAAATTGCCGATCAGGATCACCTTGTTAACGCTTGGCATAAGTCACCATCTATCTGGTGGAAATTCGCAAATGGGTTGATCAAAACGCGACGGGGCACGGGCCAATGACGAAGGTCGAAACCCGAAATTCGAATCAATGACGAAGGTCGAACTCCGAATGTCGAAACGCCGCGTGACCAAGCCCCGGTTTCGTCCTTCGAACTTCGTCGTTCGAGCTTGATTGGAGCCTCGACTTTCGACTCGAGATTCCCTACGCCGCCTGCATGCCCGGCCCCGCCATGCGCTGCTTCACGTACTCGATGCACTTGGCGAGCATGTCGGCCGGCATGTCCTCGAACGCGTCGACCTGGGCCTTGCTGAACCACTTGTCGACCAGGCCGTCCGGGAGCCGGACGATGTCGATCAGCTCCTTGATCTCGCGCACCTGCTCTGAGGTGGCGAGGGAGACCGTGCGGGCCTCGCGCTCCAGGATGCTCGCGTCGTACCGCTTCTTGATCGCGTCGTACGACCACTCGAACACGTCCTCGTCCGGGAACGTCTCGATCCGCGTCTTGCGCACCACGGCCATGCGCTTCTTCCCCTTCTTGCCGAGCTCGACGACCAGGTCGAACCAGTAGTCGAGCTGCTTCCACCCGTCGAACGTGTACCCGAGCTTCTGCAGGTTCGCCCCGTACTCGGCCTTGGCGTGGGCCGTGATGATCACGTTCATGTCGAGGTTCATGATCAGGTTGGCCAGCCGCTTCATCGTCTTGTTGGCCGCGCCGTAGTGGCGGCCGAAGTCCGAGCCGACCTGGGCCTCGCACTTGTCCAGCAGGTCGTTGAAGATCGGCGTGATCGGGTCGATCACGAGCGTGCGGAAGTCGTGCTTGACCGTCAGCAGCGACTTGACCTCGGCCATCACCTCGTTGATGTCGGTCGTCTGGAAGACGGCCGACCCGGAGGCGGTGATCAGCTTGTCGTAGTTCTCGGTGCCGCGCTCGGCATCGATGATGTAGGAGTTGGGGAACTGGATGGCCGCGGTGGTCTTGCCGACGCCGGCCGGGCCGAACATGAACATCTTGAGGCGCTTGACGACGGCCTCGGGTTTACGAGCGCGAAGCATGGATCTATCTCCAATGCCCCGGTGAATTGAAACGGCATGAGCAGGCGTACCGGGCTCGATCCTTCTCGCCGTGGAGCCATTAGTATTAGGTATACGTTCGGTATCACCGAACTGTCTAGAGGATTTTGAACATTTTCCTAACTTTTTACGAACAGATGGGCTCGGCTGATGGCCTAAGTGGGGATTAACAATACGGTTAGATGTGGGCTTGCGTTCGCCGCCGTGACTGATTTTCAGACCCCGCGGAACGCTTTCTCGATCGACTCGATGGGACGAGCACTCATGCCCTCCGAACTTCCACCGCCAGGGGATTTGCCGGTCATCACAGACCCCCCAGTGATCGATGCCGCGCCGCGGGCGATCGTCTACTGTTTCGTGGAATGGTCCGGCCCAGAGCGAATGGCGCGGCGTGTGATCCGCGACGCGATCGCGCGGCTGCGCTCGGCGGAACGACCGATCGCATTCGAGTTTTTCGCGATTGAGGAAGACGCGCCGGCGTTCGCGGGCTGGCTGGCGTCGCACCGGTGGCCCGTCACGGGATCCGGCGGCGTGCTGTGGGCGGAGGCGGGCCGATGCGTGGCGAGGGAAATCGCCGCGGGACAAGCGGGCGCGGAGGGGATCGTCGGAAGGACCGAGGCGCTTTGGGGTAAAACTGCGCGGTGAGCGCTTTAGCGGGATTCACGCCATTGCGCGGTCCGTCCCGCGACAAGTCGCTGGGCTCCCTTTTTCTACAGACGCGCCGTTACGCCGCCTTGGCGAACTGCTCTAACGGCGCCGGCAGGGCCTTGATGCCCCGGCGAAGCGCCTTGCCGACCGCATACTGCATCGACAAATTGAACCGCCGCCAGACGCGCGCGTCGGGGGTGACGCCCGCCTTGGTCATCTGCTCGATGGCCCAGACCCAGGCGTGGTATTCCTCTTCGCAGCGCTTCTTGTACTTTTCGAACCCGATCACGTGGTGCCCCACCTCGTGCAAAAAGATCGCCAAACTGATTGGCGTCCGCGGGTACGGCGATTCGACCCAGTTGACGGCCCGTCCGTCGGCGTGCAGCACCCGCCACGCGCACCCGCTCATCGTCTTCCGCCACCGCTTGATGCGGAGGTCGTACCGCGCCTTCATCCGGCGGACGATGCTCGCGTAACGGCTGGCGGGCGGTCGGGGTGTAGGCGTCATGGTCTGTGCCCTGTATCGGTCGGGACGTGAGCGGCTTTAGGAGGGGAAAGCGAATGGCGGGCCGGGAAAATGAGGGCAGATTTTGCCGGCCGGTGGGAGGCGTGGGAGGGGCGGAGTTACGGGACGTGGTGGAGTTAGCGGACCGTGGGGCGCGGGAGGAAAACGAAAAGACGAAAAGACGTAAAGCGGAGGCGATCGCGCGGCTGTCGCTGCTTTACGTTTTTCGTCTTTTCGTTTTTCAACCCGTCCGTCCACGCCCGTCGCGTCCGACGGATGTGCCCGGTATCCTTCCCGCCATGCCCGAAACGATTCAACTCAAGGCGGCGCCGCGCGAGGGGGATGTGGTCTTGCTCGTGGGGACGGCCAAGGGGGCGTTCGTGTTCCGGTCGGATCAGTCGCGTCAGAGTTGGGAGATGGCCGGGCCGTTCTTGCCGGGGCACAAGGTGTACTCGCTGGCGTACGACGGGCGCGGCGGGCGGTCGCGCGTGTTCGCGTCCACGTTCAACAACCACTGGGGCGTCGTCATCTCGCACTCCGACGACTTCGGCAAGACGTGGCGCGTGCCCGAGGAAGTAAACGTAAAGCTGCCCGAGGGCAGCGGGCAGGCCGTCAAGCAGGTGTGGGAGATCGTCACCGGCGGCGACGCCGAGCCCGACGCGCTGTACGCCGGCATCGAGCCCGCCACGCTGTTCAAGTCGACCGACGGCGGGGAGACCTGGTCGATCGTCGACGGGCTCTACAACCACCCGCACCGCGCGAAGTGGGAGCCGGGCGGCGGCGGGCTCTGCCTGCACACGATCGTCCCGCACCCGACGGACCCGAGCCGAATGTGGATCGCGGTCAGCACGGGCGGCGTCTACTACACCGGCGACGGCGGCAGCACCTGGGCCCCGCACAACAAGGGCGTGTCCGCCGTCTTCCAGCCGGGCGAGCCGCCGGAATTCGGCCAGTGCGTGCACCGCGTCGTCCGGCACCCGTCGACGCCCGAGCGCATGTTCCTCCAAAACCACTGGGGCCTGTTCCGCACCGACGACGGCGCCAAGACGTGGGTCGACATCGGCAAGAATTTCCCGTGGACGTTCGGGTTCGCGATGGCCGTCCACCCGCACGAGCCGACGACGGCGTACATCCTGCCGATGGAAAGCGACATGTTTCGCTGCACGCCCGAGGGCAAGCTGCGCGTGTATCGCACGCGCGACGCGGGCGGGTCGTGGGAACCGTTGACCGTCGGCCTGCCTCAGGAGGGCGCACTCGAGACGGTCCTCCGCCACGGCATGGACACCGACACCTGCGCGTCGGCCGGGATCTACTTCGGGACCGAGAGCGGCAAGGTGTACGGCTCGCGCGATTCGGGGGAGAGCTGGGAGCTGATCAAGGAGGGGTTGCCGCCGGTGATGCGGGTGAAGGCGGTTGTGGTGTGAGGGCAGGTGGAAAACGAAAAGACGAAAAGACGTAAAGGGGATACACCGTGCCGATTCGCGCGCCCCGTCATCCTGAGCGCAGCGAAGGATCTAGCCTTGATCGAACGGGTCCGTCGGCACGTGCGAATCGGGTTTCGTACCAGCAGGAATCGCCATGCCTAGCGTGCATCTCGCGTCGTACCTCCGAGAGTTCGCGGGGGGCTCGGGGGTGGTGTCAGTCGAAGGTGCGACGGTCGCGCAGGTTCTGTCCGCGCTGCGCGCCATACACCCCGGCGTCGTCGACCGCATCCTCGACGAGTCGGGCGCCGTACGGCAGCACGTGAACGTCTTCGTGAACGAAGTGCACATGCGCGAGGTCGGGGGGCTCGGCGCGCGAGTGGGTGAGGGGGATCGGGTGTATATTCTCCCGGCAGTGTCCGGCGGTGCGTCGGACGCGCTCCGTTAACCGCGAAGTCACAGACGCGCGCCGCGGAAAGCCCACGGAACTTGTTCCGTGGGTTGCGCGACAGTCACACGCGCCGCGCAACCCGGCGCTACCTCATCCTCCATCCTTCCGGCGCGCATGACCTTCGACCCCTGGATCCTCCTGCTGATGCTCCTCGTGTTCGGGGTGTCCGTGGGCGTGTTCGTCGCGCACGTCATGCGGTGGACGCGGAACCCGTGGTGGTTCGGGCTGCGCGAGTGGGCGACGCGGAACGAGTTCGCGATCCACGGCGAACGCCGCGCGGCGGTGCCAATGCCGCTCGCCGGCCTGACGCTCCCGCCGCCGGTCGCGCTGGTGTCGCTCGAAGGTCGGCGGACCGCAATCCTTCAGATGGGGACGCCCGCGCCGGTCGCCGACCCGTCCGGCGGCGCGCCGCCGGTGCCGCGACTGTGGAACGTGCTCGTGCGGGAGATCGACGCCGACTGGCCGCCCACGGCGCTCCGGCCCGTGTGGTCGGAGCAGAGCCTGGTCGACCTGCTCGGATTGACGAGCTTTCCGGCGCTGCTGGCGTCGGAGCGGTTCACCGAGTGGGGCACGGACCCGTCGGCGGCCCGCGCGCTCGCCAAGTCTCACGTCGCGGCGCTGCTCCCGAAGGACGTCGGCCTGATCCTCCACGGCCGGCGGCTGGTGCTCGACTTTTCCGGGCGCGCGTTCGACGGCATCGAGCTGTCGCGCGCGCTCGGGCTGGCCGAACAGGTCGTGGCGCACCTGCCGGTGCGAGGGCGATAAGGACGGCCCCGCGCAGCGAACGGCCGTCCGCGGTCGCTTCGCGGCGTCGCGGCACCCTCCCAAGGCGCAACTCTTAGGTCGGATTCGCGGGTTGATCAGTCGTGTCGGCGGGCTTCTCCAGCGGCTGCGCCACCAGCCCCCCGTCCGGCCCCTTCGAGATCAACTCGATCTGTTTCTCCGCCGCCGCCAGCACTTCGCGGCAATGCGCGATGAGGAAGTTGCCGCGCTCGTAGCGGGACAACGTCTCCTCGAGCCCGAGCCGGCCGGACTCGATGTCTGCGAGCAGCCGCTCGAGCTCGTCGACCGCTTCCTCGAACGTTTTGGGGGGCGTCTGCTGTGTGGGCTTCTTGGCCATCGGGTGGGCCATCGTACTCACCGGGCGAACAGACGCGAGGGACGAGCAAGCAGGGCGCTCCGTTCTCGTAGCGCCCCGCGCCCCGCGCGCCCGGCGAGCGCCGATGCCAGAAACCGCGCGACCGCGCGACGCAGCGGTGCGCACCCCTCGTCACCCCAGCGCTACCGTCTGCCCGGCGAATCCCCGAAAATCTTCCCCCGCCAGGCCCCGCGATCGCACGCCCGTGCGCGCCCGTCGTTACCGCCGCGTGACACCGCACGTAAAGTGAACCGACCGCTCTTTGACAATCCGGTACGCCCCACGATCGATCCGGTACATCAGGGGAACCGAAAAGTACCGATTTGTACCGGTTTTGCCCGGTTTTGCCCGGTTTTGCCGGGTTTTTCGTGCCGCCGGCCGCGGCCCAACTCGTGCGGCCCCATGCCCTTACATCGAGCCCCCGTCGATCGAATCCCGGCGGCGCTCAATTTTCGCGGCGCGGACGATGCCCCCCGCCTGCCCCTCACTTCGCGCCACCGAAGACGACCCCGCCAGCCTTGATCGTCCGCTCCACCCGCACCCCCGCGTCGTCGGTCCGGAACAGGACGAGGTCCGCCGGGGCGCCGACTTCCAGACCACTCGGGAGGCCGACGAGCCGCGCGGGACGGACCGACGCCATGCCCCATGCATCGGCGAGTGTCGCGAGGTTGCGGCGGATCATGTGCGACACGCCCCACGGCAGCATCTGAGCTGACCCCGCGAGCAGCTTGGGATTTTCCGCCAAATGCAATCGGCCCTCGGGCGTGAGGACGACCTTCCCGCCGACCGGCGTCGCGTACTCGCCCGCGGGCAGGCCCGCGAGCGAGACGGCGTCGCTGACGATCATCGCGCGCTCGCCCTTCACGCGCATTGCGACGCGGATCACCTGGTCCGGCAGGTGGAACCCGTCGGCGATCAGGCACGCCGACAAATCGTCCTGGGCGAGCTGCTCCCAGAGGTAGTTCGGGTGCCGTGGGAGCATCAGGTGAGCACCGTTGCCGAAGTGCGTGATCATCCGCGCCCCGGCGGCGACGGCATCGCGCACCTGCTCGGGCGTCGCCGCGGTGTGGCCGATGGAGACGACGATGCCGGCCTTCGCGCAGCGTTCGATGAACGCGGGCGCGTCCGGCCACTCGGGCGACGTCGTCAGGATGCGGATCCGCCCGCCCGCCGCCGCCTGCCAGCGCTCGAGCAGCTCGAAATCCGGCGCCCGGACGAACTGCTTCGCGTGCGCCCCGCGAGCGCCGTCCTCGGGCGAAATGAACGGCCCTTCGAGGTGGACGCCCGCGACCGCGCGGCCCACCACCGGGTCGCTCTCACACTCGCCGGCGATCGCCCGCATCGACCCCTCGATCGCCTCGACCGAGTTGGTGATCACCGTCGGGAAAAATGTGGTCGTCCCCTGGGCCCACAGCGCCCGCGCCGCCCGGCCCAGCGCACCGGGGGCGACGGGCGACGCGTTGAAGTCCTCGCCGAGATAGCCGTTGATTTGCAAATCGACCAGGCCGGGGCCGACGTACGGCAGATCCGCCGGCGCGCCCGGCAGGGGGGCGACGGAGCGGATCACGCCGCCGGCGACGTCGATCGCGATCGGCTGGGCCGTGGCGTAGTGGAGGCCGTGGATTCGCATTCGGTCACTCGCCGTACGCCGCCCGGTCCACGTACAGCGTGCAGTTCGGGTGCGTCCGCAAGATCGTCGACGGGCACTCGGTCGACACCTGCTCGGTCAGCGTGCGCCGTACCGCCTCGCGCTTGGTAGGGCCCGGGACGCTGCAGAACAGGTGGCCGCCGCTCATCAGCGTGGGGATCGTCAGCGTCAGCGCGTGCGTCGGGACGTTGGCGATCGCGGGGAAACACCCGTCGTTCACCTGTTGCCGCCGGCACGCCTCGTCGAGCTCGACGGGCTTGATCCGCTTGAGGTCATTAAAGTCGGCGACCGGCGGGTCGTTGAATGCGATGTGGCCGTTCTCCCCGATGCCCAGCAGGACCATGTCGATCGGCCCCTCGTCCAAAAACTCCTCGTACCGCTGGCACTCGATGTCGATCTCGTTGTTCCCGCCGATCAGCAGCACCCGGCCCGGCTTGACGAGGTCGAACAGGTGGTCCTTGAGGTACTTCCCGAACCGCTGGGGCGCGTTGTCGCGCAGGCCGAGGTACTCGTCCATGTGCAGTGCGACGACGCGCGACCAGTCGATGCCCGGCGCCTTAGCGAGCGTCGCCAGCGTCTCGTTCTGCGACGGGGCCGCGGCGAACACGATACGGACCTTGTCGCGCGTGCCCAAAAGCTCGCGCAGGCGGTCCGCGGCGTCCGTGCCGGCGGCCGCCCCCATCGCGGCGCGGTCTTCGAACACCCGCACCTTCAGCTGGTCGACCTGCTCGGCCTTGATCTGCTTGTCCATTCGATTTCCTCGACCTTCCCGTGCGTGCGGCAAACCGCGCGTCTCAACTCCGTCCCGCGACAAGTCGCTGGGCTCCCTCACACCTCTTCCATCATCGCCCGGATCGCGTCCAGCGTCATCTTCGAGCCGACGTGCTTCCGCGCGCCGTCGGGCGTGAAGTGCGTCTCGATCGTGAACAGCCCCTCGTACCCGTCGGCCTTGAGCGCCTTGAAGTGCGCGACCCACGCCACGCTCCCCGAGCCCAACGGGACGCACCGCGCCTGACCGTCCGGCTTCATGTACGCGTCTTTCAGGTGAACGTGGGCCAGCACGTCCTTCAGATGACCATAGCCGGCCGGGAACGCCTCGCGCCCGCCGTAGGCTTCGTTGCCCGGGTCCCACAGCGCCCGGACGGCCGGCGAACCGATCGCCCGGACGATCGGGCCGACCTCGTCGGCGAACCCGCCGTTGCACGAGGGCTCGTTCTCGACCAGGAGCTGGATCCCCTCGCGCTCGGCGACGGTCGCCGCGCGCTTCAATTCGCGCACGATGTCGGCCAGGTACTTGGCCGGCTCGTGCTCGCGCCAGAACGAGAAGATGCGGATCCGCGGTGCGCCCAGCGCCTTGGCGATCGCGATCACCCGCTCGAGCTTTTTGTGGTGCGCTTCGACAGACTCCTCGGCCTGCCCGAACCGGTCGCCCGTCATCACCGGCCGGCTCGGGTCCAGCGCGCACTTGTACAACGGCGACGCGACCGCCGACACCGCCAGTCCCCGCGCGTCCAGCCGGCGTTTCACGTCGGCGACCTGCTCGTCGGTCAGCTCCGCGGTGTTCGTGCCGTCGATGACGCGCACCTCGACGTGCCGCAGCCCCTCGCGGCGGCACCAGTCCAGCGCCTCGTCGAAGTTCGCCGACACCTCGTCCGTCAGAATCCCGACCCGCTCGATCATCGTGTGTCTCCCTCGCGCGCCGACCGCCGCCTGATGTGAGTACGCGTGCGGGCGTATCGTGTGGCATGACGGGGGCGATGGCAAGCGTCGCGGCTACGAGCGATCAGGGCGCTTCCTCCACCTTCACCGCCGTCCCCCCCAGCTTATCCATCACCGCCGCCACCAGCGGGTCCTTCTTCATCTCTTCCAACAGCTCCGGCGTGATCTTGATCGCCGGCGGGCCTGCCGGCTCGGGCGGGGCGACCGGCGCGG
>DASPKW010000035.1:0-3162 GCA_035627895.1 Tepidisphaeraceae bacterium
CTGTCATTCCGAGGTACTCCGAGGAATCTGGCCGGCGCGTCGCGGCCCGTTCGACTTTCGTGCTTGGCCTGCCAAGACCGATTGCCAACGTCGTACGGGCCTCACAGTTCGTGGCCAGATCCCTCGTGCCTCGGGATGACAGGTCACACGCGTTCTGCCGGAGATGGCGCCGCGTTCGTCGGAGTCAGTTCCCCACGTTTACCACCACCGTGTTCGTGCGCAATACCCCGAGCCACATCTCGGCGTCCTGCTGGTTTGCGGGGCGGCCGACTTGCTCGTAAATCCCCGTGATCGCGTACGCGCCCGGCTGCGTCGTGTCGAGGCCCAGAGCCTTGAGCGACTTGAGCACGTCCCCTTGCATCCAGTTCGGCAGGACGTACGGCTTGTCGGCGGAGATCGCGACGGGGTGCGGGGCGTTCTTGTCCCACGCGCCTAGCGCCTTCGGCCGCAGGTGGTGCACCTTGCCGTCGGGCGTGACGACCTCGAACGCGTGGTTGCGGTAGCCGTTGGAGTACTTGCCGTCCCAGACGTGAACGGCCTTGGCGTCCGACCGCGTGAATTGGTCCGCCGGCCCGGCCCGGCCGTCGGCGAAGGCGAGCGTGAATTTGACGAGGATGTCCGCGCCCGGCGCGACCGTCTTGGCCTGCGGCGCGATCGTGCCGGTCAGGAAGGCGATCGCCTCGCCCGCATGGGCCGAGCACGTCCACGCCCACGCGAGTTGGGCCTTGTCGAGCGTCGGATACGGGCCGCCGTTCATCGGGTGAAAGGTGTGCACTGAGATCTTGGTCACCGGCGCCTTGGGGACCGGGATCGCGTAGAGCCGCCACACACCGACCGACAGCGCCCGCCGCTGCTTGTAGACGATGTAGCTCATGCCGACCTGCACGTCGGCGACGGCCTTGTCGCCCTCGCCGGCGACGCTCACCGATTTGGCGACGAATTGGTCGCCCTCGTCGCCATAGTGAAACACGCACGCCAGGTTTTCCTTGGCGAAGTCGACGGCCTTGAGGTGGTCCTCGGCGGGCACGTTGAGGGCGGCCAGCGACGCCTTGACCTGATCCCACCGCTCGGCCGACGTGACGACCCACGCGCCGTGCGCGCCGAGCCGGTCGGCGATGTGCTGCCCGCCCTGCTGGAGGTGGGCTGAGAACGCGCGCGGCTTGGGGATCGCGATTTCCGCCGCCGGCTCGGCCGCCGACGCGATCGATGCGAACAAGGCCAGCGCGAGTACCGACGGCATTAAATGAGTCATTGGGGAAGCTCTCCGCGAGTTGGACGGGACGTGGGCGATTAAGTTTCGTTTACCGGAGTAACCGCGTGGGGGCTTGGGGAAGTGTTGGGGATGAGATAACGTGCGCGGGTCCTTCACGGATCCGGGGCGGCGATTCGGGCAAAGCTCGTGCACTCTGCCCCGGCTTGTTCGGGGTTTGAGATCGACACCCCCTCCGCTCATAACCCCCTGCTTGATCTGGATTTCGCGATCAAGCCATCAACCGAGCGCGGCCGTTCGCCCTTCTCGCAACGACTCGTTATTTCGTTGCTTTCCCCCACTCCCGACGTATATTCCAGCCGAGCACAGTGGGTGACTGTGCGTCCAACCGCAGTGCGTTTACCGCTTGAGTCCGGGGTCGGTGAAACCGTGGCGCTCTTCCTCGCTTGCCAGGAACGCGCCCGAGGCTGAGTCCCCCGTCGCGGTCGGCCGGACGTGTCACGTTGCTTTCGGAGGCGCGGTTTTGTTGAAGTCGATCGGCCAACGTATTACCCGGGCGGGGTGTGCCGCCGGGATCGCCCTGCTCGCGGTCGGTGCGGTTTACGCACCCGCGGCGCGCGCGCTCCAGCCGTACTCGATTGAGGTCGAGGGGCTCGCGTCGCACTCGACGATCTCCCCGTACAGCGACGCCACGACCCTGTTCGACCCGTGGCAGACGATCCCCGGCGGCACCGCGCCGGTCCTGTCCGGCGACAACTACCCGACCCTCGGCAGCGCCGCCGACTCGCTCACCTTCCTGCGCTCGTACCCCGGGTACAAGGAAGGCGCGCCGGGCAACCGGCCGGTCATCAATTATCAGGTCACGTGGGAGGGCGGCGCGGCCGCGGGCGCGAGCGTGTCGTTCCTCAACCGCTCGCTGACCGGTCTCGCGTCGACCGCCCTGCCCGACGGGCGCCTCAAGTACACGGCGATCCTGCCCTTCCAGTACGACGACCCGACGGGCATGGCGACGCTGACGCTCCGGATCGACAACACGGTCGCCGGCCAGACCGCCGCGGTCAGCAACCTGCACATCACGCCGACCCAGTACATCAAGCCCGCGACCGGCACGGCCCCGACGTTCCGCCAGGAGTTCTTGCGCAAGGTCAGCCCGTTCTCGGTCATCCGGTTCATGGACTGGACGCAGACGAACTCGGGCGGGCTGAACAACCTGCCCTACCCGCGGACGCCCCCGTTCGAGGACAGCCGCACGGTCGAGTGGGCCGACCGCGCCAAGACGACCCAGTTCGGCCGCACGAGCGAGAAGGGCGTGCCGTGGGAAGAGATCGTCGAGTTGTCGAACATCTTCGTCCGCCGCGACACGAACAATAACGTCACGTCGAAGAAGGACATCTGGATCAACCTGCCCGACCGGGCGTCGGACGACTACATCGCCAACCTCGGGCAGTTGCTCAAGACGACGCTCGACCCCGCCGTCAACATCTACCTCGAGTACTCCAACGAGCTTTGGAACACCGGCAATGGCATGGACCGCTGGCAGCGCGTGCTGCAGGACGGCAAGAACAACAACACGCCGCAGGGGCAGTACGGCGTGGTCGTCAACGACGGGCTCGAGCCCGGCAACGTGAGCCGGCTGATCGCCCGGCAGATGGCGTTCCAGCTGACGCACGCGTCGGACATCCTCCGCGCCGCGCTCGACGGCCCGAACACGCCGGCGTCCGCCAGCCGGATCAGGCCCGTGCTGGCCGGTCAGACGCCGGTGCCCGCGTTCCTCAGCTACGCGCTCGACTTCCTGGCGAGCCGCAAGTACGGCGCGGTGACGAACGGGCAACAGACGGGCGACGTGTCGGCCGAGGTGCACTCGATCGCGGTCGCCCCGTACATCGGGAACGACCTGGACGCGACCGAGCCGGTCTACCCGAGCCCGCCCGCCGCCAACGACCCCGACTACG
>DASPKW010000036.1:0-14634 GCA_035627895.1 Tepidisphaeraceae bacterium
CCAGTTCGCGTGTGGGAGAGGCGGGGCGGTTCTTTTTTCTCCCTCTCCCTCTCCCGGACGCGCCGATCAGTGTGGTTCGCGACTTCATATAGCCGCGTCTGGGAGAGGGTCGGGGTGAGGGCATGACGAAAGCGCACGAGCACCGTGCGGCACTTGTGCGCCTTGCTTCATGCCCTCACCCTAACCCTCTCCCAGACGCCCGCGCTGATTCGCGAAGGACACGACCCGGCGCGTCCGGGAGAGGGGACCACGTCACCCCACGTGCTGCCCGCAGCACTTCTTGTACTTCTTCCCGCTCCCGCACGGGCACGGGTCGTTCCGCCCGACCTTCGGGCCGGTGTTGACGATCTGGCGGACCTTCACCGCCTGGTCGCCGTCGCCGCCCTGCGCCTGGCCGGCCGCCGCCTCCTGCGGGATCTCCGGCGACAGCTCCGCCGCCGTCCGCTGCACGTTCTCGGTCACGCCGTACCCGCCCGCGTCCTCGTGCACGGCCGCGGTCTCGCGGTAAGCGCTCTTCGCCTCGGCCTGCCCGACGACGCGCGCCTTGAAGATCAGGTCCGTCACCTTGTCGCGCACGCCCTGGATCATCTGCTCGAAGTACCGGTAGCCTTCCTTCTTGTAGATGATCCGCGGGTCGCGCTCGGCGAAGCTCATCAGCCCGACGCCGCTCCGCAGCATGTCCATCGCGTACAAATGGTCCTTCCACGACTGGTCGAGGATGCTGATCAGCACGAACTGCTCGAGGTCGGTCAGCTCCCGGCGGAGGAACCGCCGCGCCGCCCGCCGGAGCTCCTCGCGCGGGTCGATCACGTCGTCGTCGTCGTCGTCGCCGCCGTTCCGCCCGACCGCGCCCGCCGGCCGCGGCGTCAATTCCTTCGCCGTCAACCGCGCGCCCCACCGCTCGTTCGCCGCCCGCGCCAAATTCGCCGGGTCGCTCCCGACCGCCTTGGCCAGCTTCTCGACCTCGGCCTCCACGGCCGCGCCGTCCATCGCCTTCTCCTGCAGCCCGATCAGCTGGTCGCGCAGCTGCCGCACCGACTTGCTCCGGATCTCGTCCAGCGTCAGCTCGACCCCGTACTTGGCCTGGACCCAGCTCTTCATGAAGTCGGCCGCGTACGGGTTGTCGGTCGACCCGTCCTCCCCGCCGAACGCGAACGTCATCTGGTGGTCGATCGGGTACTCGACCTCGCGCCGCGCGTACGCCGCCCGCGCCTTGGCCTCGATCATCCGCTCGATCGTGCCCGGGTCGCGCCGCGTCCGCCCGTCCTCCAGCACGAACTCCTTCGGGTCCAGCTCGATCCCGAACTTGTCCCGCGCCCACTCGGCCAGCTGCGACTCGGCGTACAGCGGCTCGAGGTACCGGTCCAGCCCGGCCACGTCCTTCCTGTCGATCTGCTCGATCGCCCCCTCGCGCAGCCGCTCCTCCACGTCCTCCCGGCTCATCCGCTTGATCTGGCTCACCGGCAAGTTCACCTGGAACCGGCTCATCGCCCACGACGACAACCCCTTCGCGTCCCACTGCTCGTTCGGGTTCTCGTCGTCCTCGTCGGCCGTGTCCTCGATGAATTCCTCGATCGTCGCCGTGATCGTCGTCTGGGCCTCGTTCTTCGCCTGGTCCTTGATGTACGGCTCGAGCGCTTGAATCTCGTACATGCCCGCGAGGTCGCGCGCCTCGAGGTTCACCTCGAAGTTCGTCTTCGCCCACTCGGCGATCACGGTCGCCACGTAGTCCTTCGTGATGTACTTGTCGACCGCGTCGCGCGTCGCGTCGCCGATCATGTCCCAGATGACCGCGTCCACGTCCCGGCCCTCGAGCACGCGCTGCCGCAGGCCGTAGAAGGTCGTCCGCTGGTAGTCCATGACCTCGTCGTAATCCAGCAGCTGCTTCCGCGAGAGGAAGTTCCGCTCCTCGACCTTCTTCTGCGCCCGGATGATGCCCTTGGTGATCCGCTTGTCCTCGATCGCCATCCCCTCTTCCATCCCCAGCCACCCGAGCACGCGGATGACCCACTCGCCCGCGAACATCTTCATCAGATCGTCCTGCAGCGACACATAGAACCGGCTCGACCCCGGGTCGCCCTGCCGCCCGGACCGCCCGCGCAGCTGGTTGTCGATCCGCCGGCTCGTGTGCCGCTCGGTCCCGATCACGTGCAGCCCGCCGACCGACTTCGTGTCCGGCTTGAGCTGGAACGCCGCGAAGCTCGGGTGCGTCGCGTCGACCTCGGTCACCTTGCCCGTCCCGCGCTGGGTCAGCTTGTACTTCCACCCGCCCTCGACCGCCGCGTCCTCGGTCGCCTCCACGTCCCACTGCGTCTCGGGCGCGAGCTTGATGTCCGTCCCGCGGCCCGCCATGTTCGTCGCGATCGTCACGTTCCCGACGCGCTCGCCGTGCGGGTTCAGGTCCGTGTGGCCCGCCTGCGCCACGATCTGCGCCTCGCGCTCGTGGTGCTTGGCGTTCAGCACCTCGTGCTTCACGCCGTACTTCCGCTTCAGCAGCGTCGAGACCATCTCGCTCCGCTCGACGCTCGTCGTCCCGACCAGCACCGGCCGCCCGGCGTCCGACACCGTCTTGATCTCCTCCAAAATCGCCTCCCACTTCTCACGGTCGCTCCGGTAGATCCGGTCCTCACGGTCGTCGCGGATCACCGGCCGGTTCGTCGGGATCGTCACCACCTCGAGCCGGTAGATCTTGGCGAACTCCTCGGCCTCCGTCATCGCCGTCCCGGTCATGCCCGACAGCGCCTTGTACAGCTTGAAGAAGTTCTGCAGCGTGATCGTCGCCAGCGTCTGCGTCTCCTGCTTGATCGGCACCTTTTCCTTTGCCTCGCACGACTGGTGCAGGCCGTCCGACCACTGCCGCCCCTCCATCTTGCGCCCCGTGTACTCGTCGACGATGATGATCTCCATCTCGCCCGTGCGCTGCCCCCGCTCGACGACGTAGTCCCGGTCCTTCTCGTACACCACGTGGGCCCGCATGGCCTGCTCCATCAAGTGCGGCCACTCCATGTTGTTCCCGACGTAGAAGCTCCCGACGCCCGCGAACTCCTGCGCGGCCGAGATGCCCTCGTGCGTCAGGTGCACGCTCTTGCGGTCCAGCTCGACCTCGTAGTACTGCGTCAGCTGCTTCTTCTTCGCCTCGAGTTCGTCGAGCTCGGCCTGCGCGGTCTCCTGCCGCTTGCGGGCCTCCTCGGTCTTGGCCTTGTCCCCCTTGAACTTGTCGAGGTCGCCCTCGGCCGCCTTGGCGGCCCGCTTGGCGGCGTCGATCCGTTTCGCGTTCTCGTCCCACGGCTTGTTCAGCTCGATCACCTTCCGCGCCACCGCGTCCGCCGCCCGGTACTTCGGGGCGTCATCATGGGCCGCACCCGAAATGATCAGCGGCGTCCGCGCCTCGTCGATCAGGATGCTGTCCACCTCGTCCACGATCACGAAATCCAGCTTCCCCTGCACCTGCAGGTCCACCCGCTCCTTCATGTTGTCCCGGAGGTAGTCGAACCCGAACTCGCTGTTCGTCCCGTACGTCACGTCGCACGCGTACGCCTCGCGCCGCTCGTCCCCGCCCGGGTCCATGAACGACTGGATGTACCCCACCGACAAACCCAGCGCCTCGAACGCCGGCCGGATCCAGCTCGCGTCACGCTTCACCAGGTAGTCGTTCACCGTCACCACGTGGCACCGGTACCCCTGCACCCCGCGCAGGAAGCACGCCAGCGGGCCGACGAACGTCTTGCCCTCGCCCGTGGCCATCTCCGCGATCTTGCCCTCGTACAGCACGAGCCCGCCGATCATCTGCACGTCGAACGGCCGGGCACGGAACGGCGGCCGGCTCTCCGGGTACATCTCGCGCACCGCGTCGTACAGCGCCACGGGGATCGACACCTTCTGCCACGGCTCGCCCGTCTGGATCATCCGCTGCTGGACCTGGTCGTACACCTCCAGCAGCTCATCGCTCAGCTTGTCCGGGTCGAAGTTCTCTTCGGGGTTGAAGATCTGCCGGATGCCGATGTTGCGGTCCATCGCCTCCCGGGCGATCGCCAGCGACTCGGCCAGCACGTCGTCCATCCGCTGCTTGCCCGACGCGACCAGCTCGCGCAGCTCCGCCGTGCGGGCCCGCATCTGTTCGTCGGTCATCTTGCGGATCTTCGGCTCCTGCTCGGCCACCTGTGCGACGATGCCGCGGTAGCGCTTGAGGAGACGGTCGTTACGGCTGCCAAAAATCTTCGTGAGGAGTTTGGTGACTACGAGCATGGGTGATTCGTGAGGGAAAGGGAAAGCGGGACGAAGCGCCACCCCCCGGAGGCACTTCAAACCAATGGACGAAACGGCGCGGGAAGGATCGGCGCGGCTTGGACACCTTCGGTGCCCATGTCATTCGCCAGCATCGACCACGTCAGGAAAAAGAATGGACCGCGCCAGACGAGACCCGTCGCGCGAGGTCGGAGAAGGGTATCGCGCGACCTCAAATTACATTGGTCGCGCGATACGTTCAGAGGATAGACGGGGGAGGCAACCGGAACTGGAACGGCGTCCCCTCCGCGGAGCGCCCTTCCGCCTGCGCCTCGACGCTCTGCAGCACGACCGTGATCGCCCCCCCGACGTCCACCCGCCCCTGCTGCAGCTTGATTGCCCGCACCGTCTGCCGGAGCGACACGGTCAACCGCCGCGCGAACCCCCCCGTCGACTCGGCCTCGATCCGCTGCCCCGCCTGCGACCGCTGCCCCGCCGCCACGGCCGCACGGTCCGCGCAGATCGCCGTCGCGATCAACGTAACCGCCAAAATGGTCCGAGTCCGGTGCTGACGCATGGATGAGCCGCGTACCCTATCCCCCAACCCATTATAACGTCAAGCGACCCCGAAAGTTCGAGTCCGCGACGACGAAATAGCCCACGGAACAGGTCCCGTGGGCTTTCACAGGTACATCGTCACACCGGGAGTCACGACTACACTACACCGTTCGCCCGGGCCGCCAAACTAACCTTCACCTCATTCTCACCGACCGGACCCGCCACGTCCTCCACGTACGCCCGCAACACCTCCCCCACCGACCGCGCCGACGCCGGCAACCCGCCCGCGTGGTACGGCGGCTCGCCGTCGAACAGTTCCGGCAGTTGCCCCAGCCCCGCCCCGCACATGTGCTCCAGGCACGGCCGCAGCATGTCCCCCGCCTCGCGCCGGGCGCTCGCCGATCGTCCGTGCAGGCGCGTGAACGCCGTCACGAACGGCCCGAGCAGCCACGGGAACGCAGGCCCCTGGTGGTACGCCCCGTCCCGCGCCAGCACCGTCCCCCCGTACCGCCCGTGATAGTTCGCATCCCGCGGCGACAGCGTCCGCACCCCGTACGGCGACAGCAGCTCGTCCCGCACCCGGTCGAACACCTGTTGCTGCCGGTCCGGGTTCAGCACCGGGTACGGCAGCGAGATCGCCAGCAACTGGTTCGGCCGCACCGCCGCATCGTTCCCCCCGTCGCCCACGACGTCGAACAGGCACGATGCCTGCGGGTTCCAGAACGCCGCGTTGAACGCGTGCCGCGCCCGGTTGGCGAGCGTGAACAGTTCCTCCGCCCGGACCGGGAAGTGATACCGCTTCGCCAGGTCCGCCCCGACCCGCAGCGCGTTGTACCACAGCGCGTTGACATCGACCGGCCGCCCGTGTCGCGGGGTGATCGGCGACTCGTTCACCTGCGCGTTCATCCACGTGACCGCCGTCGTCGGCGACCCCGCCGTCAGCAGCCCCTCGTGGTCCGCCCGGACGCCCAACCCCGTCCCCCGGAACATCGCCGTCAGCGCCTGGTCCACCACCTCGAACAGCGCCCGGCCCGTCTGGTCGTCGCCCGTGTACGTCAGGTACGCGTGCAGCGCGTTAACCCACCACAGCGACGTGTCGGCGGCCGTGTACCGCGGGGCCGTGCCGTCCGTCGGGAACTCGCCCGGCATCAACCCGTTCTTCGCCAGCCCGGCGAAGTCCTCGAGCACAGCCCGCGCCTGCTCGTACCGGCCCGTCGCCAGCAGCACGCCCGGCAGCGCGATCATCGTGTCGCGCCCGTTCGGCGGCGCCCACGGGTACCCGCTCGCCAGCGCCGGCCGGCCCTCGCGCGTCCGCACCACGAACTGCTCCGCCGCCCGCCGCAGTCCCGCCGCCTCCCTGTCGGCCCCGCGCGGCAGGGCGCACGCGACGACCGCCGCCGCCGACCGCGCTTCCTGCTCCCGCGCCCGCGCCACCGCCCGTTCCACGTCGATCGGGTCCGTCGAACAGACGAAGTGCACCGTCTGCCCCGGGACCAGTCGGTACCGCGCCACGCCCGGCGCCCACACGTCCTCCAAGCCCGAATACCCGCGCTCCGACTCGCGCCGGTAGATCGTGTTCAAGTACCAGTACGCTTCCGCCCGCCACCGCCCGTCGTGCGCGAAGAACGCCTCCGGCGTCCGGTGCGTCGCCGGGATGTGGAGGTGTTGCGACGCGTCCGCCGCTTGCGGCTGAGCGATTGATCCCACCTCCCGAGGGATCAGATTCCCGTTCCACTGGTACATCAACTCGTGGATGCCGCGCAGCGCGAACAGCGGCCGCACCTCCATCTCCACGCCCTTCGCCGCGCCGAGCAGCGTGTAGCTCAGCACCACCGTGTTCTCGCCGTCGAGCATCTGGAGTTGCTTCTCCAGCGCCCACCCGTCCCCCTGAAACGCCCACCGCGGGAACGGGTCCGCCGCGAACGCCCGCATCAGCTTGTACCCCTGGGGGTTCACCGTTTCAGGGTATTCGTTGGTCGCCAGCGCGTGGGGCCAGCCGTCCGTGAAGACGGTCTCCTCCACGCGCGACAGCAGGACCATTCCCCGCACCGGGGGCGACATCGCCGCCACCAGCAGCCCGTGATACTTGCGCGTGTTCGCCCCGGCCACGGTCGAGGCCGCAAAGCCCCCCAGCCCGTTGGTCGCCAGCCACTCGCGGGCGAGCAGGTCGTCTAACGAAAGCGATGAGACGTCGAGCGTCACGGCGGTCGCGGACATGGCCACCTCCGTAGAGGAGCGGTGCAGTGTAGGACTCGTCCCTGAATCCGACAGCGGGCATATTCTCACGCGTACGGATTTCCGCAAGGTCAATCGTTTGCCGGAAATGGCTCGGTCCCGGGAACGCCCGACCCGCGCGGCGGTCTGAATCGGGTCCGCTGGATTTTGGACGTTGTCCGATCGACCACAGTCGAGCTAACCTCCAAGCAACATCGTGGAACGCGAGGGATCGGCGTTCGGTTCTGAGGAGATCGCGTTCGATCGCACCGTTTTGGCTCCCTCCAACAAGGAGATCGTTATGCACAAGTTACTCATGGCATCGCTCATTTTCGGCGTCTGCGCGGCCGGGTTCGTCGGCGGCTGCCAGACCGCCCCGCCCACCGAGGAAGGCCGGGCCAACCTCCACAACGCGGTCGAAGAGGCCCGTGCCAACCTGTACAGCGCCGACCCCGACTTCCGCGACTTCCTGACCAAGTCCCACGCGTACGTCATCTTCCCTACCGTCGGCGAAGGCGGGCTGATCGTGGGCGGCGGGCGCGGGCGCGGCGAGGTCTACCGTGGCAACGAGATGATCGGCCACGCCCAGATGACCTTCGCCTCGGTCGGCCTCCAAGCCGGTGGGCAGGCGTACACGCAGGTGATCGTGTTCGAGGACGCCGCCGCCCTCGACCGGTTCGTGAATAACCGATTCGAGTTCACCGCCAAGGCATCCGCCGTCGCCCTCAAGGAAGGCGCGTCCAAGGCCGCCCGGTACACCGACGGCGTCGCGGTCTTCACCTACGTCAAGGGTGGGCTGATGGCCCAGGCCGCTCTGGGCGGACAGAAGTTCAGCTTCACCCCCCTCCGCTACTAAGTTCCCGACCGATCGAGCCTCTGCCTATCAGGAGGCCCGGAGTAGAGCCGCGACCCGCCAAATCACTTTGGCGGGTCGCGTTTTTGTTTGACCTTGTTGCCGGTTTGCCCGGACCGCCAGTCTATTGGATGAATAAAACGGACTATCCCGGAGGCAGAGCCATGGCCAGACGACGTGCGAAAGACCCGATGTGGGCGGTGCGGGGCGTTCACCGCGAGACGGACGTGACGCTCGTGATCGAGACGGCCACGGCCATTCAGGCCGAGTGTTTCGCGACCAAGCGGGGCGTGGAGGTCGTCGTCGTCGGCGAGGCCACCGAGGCCGACCTCGCCGCGGCCAAAACGTCCGGCTGGCTCTGGAAATACACGCCCGAGCCGCGCCTGACCTGCTTCGGCCGGCCCGTCGGCCGCCTTCAGGCCGCCATGCTCGTCGTCTGCGGGCTCGCGACCGTCGTGATCAACCTCAAAGCCCAGCACGTCCCCCTGCGCTTGTACTGGTAGCCGTGGTACGCACTTCGCAGCCCCACGCGCACCCCGGGTGGCCCGGCCGGACCGCGTGCGTCCGGCCGCGCGCGCCGCCCCCAGCGCGTAACGGAGTGCGAACATGGGACAACAAGCCAACAGCGGCCGGCAAGCGGACCTCGACGACTCCAAACTCCGGGCTCAGGGCCGTCAGCAGAACGACCCCGCCCGGCGGCAAATCCTCGACCGCGAGGACATGCCGCCCGTCGGCGGGGCCAGCGGCGGAGACGACCGCGATCACCCCCAGGGCGTGCCGGCGACCGGTGCGGTCGGCGGGATGGGCGGCGCGGGTGGCGCCGGCGATATGACGGACGTCGGCCAAAGCACCCGACCGGCGAAGAAGTCGAAGGATTGATCGGGCAGGTCGCATCCCCGCCGGCGTGACGGGCGGCTCGCGAGCCGCCCCGCTCTCGCGCGCCCCGATCGACAGTTCAAATCACCGGCTCGCCGCACCGCCGGCAGAAGCGCGCGCCCGGGTGATTGCGGCTCGCGCAGAGCTCGTTGCCACATTGAAACGGGTCCCGCGCCGCCGCGCGCGGCGAACCCGTGCGGGGCGTACGTGCGTCCCGCGCTGGCCGCGCCGGGGCGTCGTCCTGGCGCATGATCTTCAGCGCCCACCAGACCAGCCGCGCGTTCTCGTCGACCGGCATCGAATCCAGGTCAACGGGTTGGCCCGCCCCCGGGAGGTGGTCGAACTTCCCCTCGCGCATCGCCTGCTCGATGCGGTGCTCCGCCAGGCGCCGCAGCGCCCCGCCAATGTCCTGGGACGACATGGGCGCAAATTGTACCCAGCCGGACCGGCCGCGCGCACGTTAAATCGCGCTTATCGGACCAGGGGTGACGCGCGCCGGCGGACGTTTGGGCAAACGTCGCAACCCGAATGGTCGATACAGACGATGCCGATGCTGTTCAATTCTTCACAGGTGCGCCTTATGCGGACGTCGTCGACTCGGATCGTGTGGCCGGTGCTCGCCGGGCTGATGCTCGTGGTGGGCTGTTCGTCCTCCAACGGCGGCGGCGCGATGAGCGGCGTCTCGCCCGACCAGGCGCGGCAGATGAACGGCGAGCGGAGCCAGTTCGAGACGACCGAGGACCCGCCGATCACCGCCGACACGCACTTCGCCGCGGGTCAGGTCGCCGAAAACAACCTCGACTACGCGAGCGCCGTCAAGCAGTACAAGAAGGCGCTCGAACTGAAGGCCGACCACCGCGGCGCGATGTACCGCACCGGCCTGTGCCTGTCGCTCACGAAGAAGTGGGGCGAGGCGTTCCCGGTCTGGAAAAAGTACGTCGAGGCCACCGGCGGCGACGCCGTCGCCTTCAGCAACCTCGGGTTCTGCTACGAACTGTCCGGACGCACCGACGAGGCCGAGGTCCACTACAAGAAGGGCATCGAGCGCGACGCGAAGAACGTCCCCTGCCGCACGAACTACGGCCTGATGCTCGCCCGCCTGAACCGCACCGCCGAGGCGACGCTCCAACTCCAAGCCGTGCTGACCGAGGCCGAGGTGCACTACAACATCGCGTCGGTCTACGAGCAGGTCGGCCGGAAGCAGGCGGCGAAGGCCGAGTACAAGAAGGCACTGGAGCTCGACCCGACGTTCGAAGAGGCCCAATCGCGACTCGCGGCACTCGAGTAGGACGATCGAACATCAAGAGACACAAACACCCGCGGCCCGAGCCGCGGGTTTTTTGTTGCGCCGAGCGCGCGGGTATGCTCGCCGCCATGAAATCGACCTCGCTCGGGATCGCCCTGATCGCCGGACTGCTCGCCTGCCACGCCACCCTCGCCGACGTCGCCCCCGGCTGGAACGAGGCCGAGACGTGGGCCTGGAGCCCCCCTGCCGACAAGTTCACCGACGACGCCATCCTCGACCTCCGCCACCTCAACGAACGCGTCGCCGGCGAGACCGGCCCGATCCGCCGATCCCCCGACGGCGAGAGCTTCGTCCGCGGCGACGGCAAACCCATCCGCTTCTGGGCGATCGGGTCCGACGTCCACCGCAAGTCGCCCGCCGAGATGGAAACGCACTGCCGGTTCCTCGCCAAGATGGGCGTGAACATGGTGCGCATCCACACGGACGTGTCCGTGCAGAAAGAGGGCGCCAAGATCACCGACGTGAACGACAAGACGATCGACGGGATCATCCGCTTCGTCGCGATCGCCAAGAAACACGGCATCTACACGACGATCAGCCCCTTCTGGGCCCACGCCAAGGCCCCCGCCACTTGGAACATTGAAGGCTACACCGGCGCCGAGCTCTGGGGGCTGATGTTCTTCAATCCCGACCTCCAGAACGCCTACAAAACCTGGACGCGCGAGCTCTACACGCGCAAGCACCCCGAGACCGGCGTCGCGCTCAACGACGAGCCGGCCGTCGCGATCATCCAAATCAAGAACGAGGACAGCCTGCTCTTCTGGACCTTCCAGGGCATCAAGGACCCGCAGAAGAAGATCCTCGCCAAGCAGTTCGGCGAGTGGCTCGCCAAGAAGTACGGCTCGGTCGACAAGGCGATCGAAACGTGGGGCGGCGAAAAGCTGAAGCAGGACGACCTTCTTAACGGAATCGTCTGGTTCTACCAGACCTACGACATGCTGCAGAAGGCCGCCGGCGGCCGTGCCAAGCGCCTGACCGACCAGACCGAGTTCCTCGCCTGGCGGATGCACGCGTTCTACGCCGACGTCACCGCCCACTACCGCTCGCTCGGCTGCAAGCAGCTCGTCAACGCGATGAACTGGCGCAGCGCCGACGCCGCGAGGCTCGACGACGCCGAGCGCTGGTCCTACACCGCCACCGACGTCGTCGCGCTCAACCGCTACACCGGCGTCATGCACACCGGCACGAACAACGGCTACCGCATCGACCCCGGCCACCAGTTCGTCTCGCAGTCGACCCTCACGCGCCCGCTCACGATGCCCGTCGGCGTCAAGCAGCAGGCCGGGTTCCCGATGATCCTGACCGAGGTCGCGTGGGTGCACCCGGGCCTCTACCAAAGCGAGGGCCCCTTCCTGGTCGCCGCGTACCAGTCGCTCACCGGCGTCGACGCCACCTACTGGTTCGCCACGAGCGAGCCCACCTGGCTGACCGACCCGCGCCGCCTCTTCTGGAAGGTCGGCAGCTCCCACGCGATCGACAAGTGGTCCGTCGCCACCCCCGAAGGCATCGGCCAATTCCCCGCGAACGCCCTGGCGTTCCGCATGGGCTACATCGCCGAGGCCACCGAGCCCGCCGTGCTCGAGCACCGCACCGCGTCCGCCGTTTGGGAGCGGAAGTTCCCGATCATCGCCGAGGCCGACAAGTTCGACCCGAACCGAGACAAGGGCGACTTCGCCCCCGACTCCCCGATCAAGCAGGAGGTCGACCCGCTCGCGTTCCTCGTCGGCCCGGTGAAGGTGAAGGTCGGCGGCGACCCGGCGGGCACGAAGGTGGTCGACCTGTCCAAGTACATCGACCGCAAGTCATCCACCGTCAAAAGCATGACCGGCGAGATCGCACTGAACTACGACGCCGGCCTGTGCACGGTCGGCGCGCCGCGCTTCCAGGGCGTCAGCGGCTTCCTGACCAAGGCCGGCGGCAAGTTCGACCTGCCGGACGTCTCGATCACCTCAGCCAACGACTACGCGACGATCGCCGTCACCACGCTCGATGGACTGGCGATCAAGGACTCGAAGCGCATCCTGATCCAGGTGGGCACCACGGCCCGCATGGGCGGCTGGCAGACCGGGGCCGTGGACGTCAAACGCGGCAAGGAGACGATGCCCGGCGAAGAGATCGTGAACACCGGAAAGCCCCCGTGGCGCGTCGCGAACACGAAGGCGACGGTGACGATCAAGAACGCGGCACTCGCCAGGGCGCGCGTCCTGGACCTGGCGGGATACGCGAAGGGGGAGGTGGCGGTAAAGAAGGGCGCGGCCGGCGTGGAAGTGGAACTCCCCAGCGACGCGGTGTGGGTCGTGGTGGAATGAACGCCGGCCCGCCCGCCGAGTAGACCTCCGCAGGAGCCCTCATGATGCGATTCGCGCCACTCGCGGTCCTGTGCGCAGCAGCCGTCGCCGTCACCGCCGCCCCGCCCGACAAGCCCAACGTCCTCCTGATCGTCGCCGACGACCTCGGCTGGGCCGACGTCGGCTGGCACGGCTCCCGCTTCAAGACGCCCGCCCTCGACGCCCTCGTGAAGACCGGCCTCGAGCTCGACCGCCATTACGTCCAGCCCGTCTGCTCGCCCACGCGCACCGCCCTTCTCAGCGGCCGGTGGACGAGCCGGTTCGGCCCGCACGCGCTCGCTCCGACCAACCTCCGCGTCTTCCCGCCCGGCACGACCACGCTCGCCAGCGCCCTCAAGGAGTGCGGCTACACGACCTCCCTCTCCGGCAAGTGGCACCTCGGCTCCAAGAGCGAATGGGGCCCGAACCATTACGGCTTCGACCACACGTACGGCTCCCTGAACGGCGCCGTCGATCCGTGGACGCACCAATACCGCAAGGGCCCGTACCTCGACACGTGGCACCGCGACGGCAAGATCTTCCAGGAAGAGGGGAACGCGACCGAACTCGTCGCCGCCGACGCCGTCAACCGGATCAAGTCCGCCAAGGGCCCGTGGTTCGTATACGTCCCGTTCCAGGCCGTCCACATCCCGGTCGACACGCCCGAGCAGTACAAGAAGCTCTACGACGGCGTGAAGTTCGACGATGCCCCGGCCAAGGACGACTCGCTCCGCCGCTTCGCCGCGTTCGTCACCCAGATGGACACCAAGATCGGCGAACTGGTGAAGGCCATCGACGACAAGGGCGAACGCGCCAGCACCCTGATCGTCTTCAGCTCCGACAACGGCGGCCTCCACGCCGGCGGCAACCCCTACGTCGGCAAGGTCCCCAGTTCGCCCGCCCTGAGCAGCAACCTCCCCCTGCGCGGGCAGAAAAACACGTTGTACGAGGGCGGCGTCCGCGTGTGCGCCCTGGCGAACTGGCCCGGCGTGCTCAAGCCCGGAAAGTCCACCGCCCCGATGCACGCCGCCGACTGGATGCCGACCATCACGAAACTCGCCGGCTGGCCGAAGGCGGGCACGTCAAAGTTCGACGGCCAGGACATGTGGCCCGTTCTCACCGGGCAGGCCCAGCCGTCGCCGCGCACGATCTACATCCCGATGAAGCCCAGCTCCGCCGTCCTGCGCGACGGCTGGAAGATGATCGCCAAAAACGGCGCCGGCGCCCCGATGCCCGAGTTGTACAACGTCACCGAAGACCCATCCGAGAAGAAAGACCTCGCCGCCGAGCAGCCGCAGAAGCTCAAGGAGATGATCGCGCTGCTCAATGACTTGCGGAAGGACGACGTGACGACCCTCCCCGAAGACCTGAAGGGCGAAAAGCCGTAGGCTTCAAATCGGTCGAGACGCGTCCTGACCTCTTGTAGGCGCCCCCTTGCGCGTCCGACCGCACTCGTCATCGGATCCGACCCGCTCGCGCACCACCCAATCCACGAAAGTCCCCCGCCCGCCCCGCGGTCGCTTGGCGTCGTCGCGGCACACCCCCAAAACCCTTCCCGACCCGCCCGTTCCTGTAAGCGCCAATCGAACCGCCCGGTACAATACTCGCCCGTCCCCCGCGTTAAGCGGGGAGCGCGGGGAACACAGGAGCCTTGTCGATGCGGAAGATGGCCCGGATAGCGAGCATTCTAATCACGACAGCAATCGGGGCGTTCGGGGCAGCCGCCGATCCCGTGCGCGAGGGCCCTGCCGTCGTCGCGGCGCCCGGAGCGCTCGGCATCGGCGAACGCCTCCCCGATGTCCCCTTCACCGACCTCGCCGGCAAATCGGGCAAGCTCTCCGACCTCGCCGACCGCAAGGCCGTCGTGATCTGCCTCACCAGCACGACCTGCCCCGTCTCCCGCAAGTACGGCCCCACCCTCGCCGAGCTCGAGGCCAAGTACCGCGCCAAGGGCGTGGCGTTCCTCGCGCTCAACGTCGCCCAATCCGAGGCCGTCGAGAAGATGAAAGACCAGGCCGCCGACTGGGCCAAGCTCGGCTGGGCCGGCCGGTACGTCGCCGACCGCGACCAATCCATCGGCAAGCTCCTCGCCGCCCGCAGCACCACCGAGGCCTTCGTCATCGACCGCTCGCGCACCCTCGTCTACCGCGGCGCCGTCGACGACCAGCACGGCCTGGGCTACTCCCTCGACGCCCCGCGCCGACACTTTCTCGCCCGCGCGATCGACGCCGTCCTGACCGACGACCGGCCCGAGGTCGCCGCCACGACGGCGCCCG
>DASPKW010000037.1:0-19355 GCA_035627895.1 Tepidisphaeraceae bacterium
ATGCAGAAGCACGTGCTCGACCAAAAGCCCGCGGTCGTCGTCGTCTTCTTCGGCACCAACGACAGCCGCCTGGCCGAGCCGGAGGTCGCGGTCCCGGTCGCCCAGTACGAAAAAAACCTGACGACGATCGCCGACGCGTGCGCCAAGGCCGGCGCGAAGGTTGTCATCTGCACGATGCCCCCCATCAACCCCGAGCCGTACTTCAAGCGGCACAAGAAGGAACCCTTCGACAAGGTCGGCGGCCTCGAAAAGGTGTGCGAGGAATACCGTGCCGCCGCCAAGCGCGTCGCCGAAGCGAACAAACTCCCCCTCGTCGACCTCGGCACACAACTCGCGAAAACCCCCGAGTGGATGGCCCCCGACGGCGTCCACCCCACGCCCGCCGGCACCAAGCTGATCGCCCAGCACGTCGCCGACGCGGTCAAGCCGCTGATCGGGAAGTGACGCCCACGAGCGCCCCCGTTTAGCCGCGACCCGCAGGGCAAGCGACAGCGCCGCCCGAAGGCGAGCGCGTCGAGCGCGGTCCCCAGGCGCCCACGCGTAACGCCTCGCGCCCGTACCCACGCCACCCGCGCCTACCGCAACCGCCCCGTCGTATACAGCACGTTCATCAACAGCCCCGCGACGAACCCCACCAGCGCCGCCACCGCCACCGCCCGCGCGCCGCCCCGCCCCTTCCGCAGCACCTTGATCGACACGACCACCCCGACCACCCCCAGCACGAACAGCCCGATCCCGACCGCCATCACGTGAAGCTGGTACTTCTTCAGCGTCTCGGGCGCCATCGCCCCGACGGCCACGAACTTGGCGACCGGGTGCAGCACGCACATGACCAGCCCGGCGATCGCGTCCTGCATCATGCCGCGGGTCGGCGTAGTCGCGGCCGACGGAAGCGGAGGAGGGGAGTGTGTCATATGCCCCCTCATGCGTAAGCGATCCACGAGAGCGGACATCGGGGCGCATCGGTCGACGCGCGCACCCCGCTTCGGAAGCCCTCGGAACTCGTTCCGTGGGTTACTTCCCCCGCCGCCCCGCCGGCGGCTTGTCCCCCCGGAACACCTCGTCCACCGTCGTCCCGAACGTGCTCATCACGCCCGCCGACACCTTCGGCTCGGTCACGCTCCCGCTCACGTGGATCTGCAACAGCTCCTGCCGGGCGCCCTGCAGAATCTCGTGAAGAAACGGGATCTTCCACGCGTTGGGGTTGTCGGTCGTGAACGTCATCCGCACCTTCCGGCTCGCGAAGTCGAGCCACCCGTGGCCGCTCATGAGCATGTTCGACGCCCTAAGCTCGATCGCCTCGAAGTTCACGCGCTCGCCCTCGACCGTGTACCGGGCCGCCGCCTCGTTGAACGGGCTGCTGATCGGCAGCGTCAGATTCGTGATCGACGCCAGCCCGAGCACGAGCGGGATCTGGTACATCTCGCGCCCGACCACCTGCACGTCCCCGCGCCCGCGCCGCGACGCCGTATCGCCCCAGTTCCCCTCGATCGCCAAACTCGCCGTCAGCTTGCCCTTGATGTCCTGCTCGCCCGGCCCGACCAGCGTCTTCACGTCCGCGTTCCGCAAGACCAGCCCCAGCCCGAACCGGCTCGGCCCCGTCTCGGGGAAGATCAAATCGATCTGCCCGTCCAGATTGCCGCCGGCGATCTTGCCCGACACCTTGCCCACCCGCAGCGCGTCCCCGGCCTCGGGCTTGAGCAACTCCGCCTTCACGTCGGTCAGCTGCCGATCGGCAAAATTGAGCGTGTCGAGCTCGAGCGTGCCCCGCAGCGCCCCGAGCTTCCCGCCCTTCGCCGTGCCCTCCATCGCGATCACGCCGGTGACGCCAGTCAGCGGCATGCCGACGTCCAGCGTGTTGCCCGCGAGCATCAGCTTCCCGGCGAACGCCAGCTCCCCGTCGTCCGCCTTGGCCGACGTCGCCTGCAAATACCCGATCCGCGAGAACGCCGCCGACAGCTTCCCCTCGACCTTCAGGTCTCCCAAAAGCTTCCCCGCGCCCGGCGGCAGCGCCTGCCGAAGCTCCTTGTCATTGACCACGTCCTTGGCCGACAGCGCGAACTCCCACGCCGTCCGTTTCGGCCCGGCTGCCGCAACTGCCACCGCCGCGTCGTTCTTCGCCGCCACGTCCTTCACCGGCGCCGCCGTCCCGCTCAGCGCCAGCGTCCCGCCCGAAGGCCGCGTCGCCGTCACGTCCTTGAACGCGATCAGCTCCGGCGTGATCACGACCTCGCCCGTCACGTCCGCCAGCTTCACCGGCAGCGCCTTGGGCGTCACCGACAACTTCACCGGCTTGAGCACCGCCTCGAACGTCGTCGTCATCGCCGGTGCGGCCGCCGGCGTCACCGGGTCCGGCGCCGTCGCCGGGCCCACGCTCGCCACCGCCACCACCGGCTTCGCGGCCGGCTCGCTCGCCGGCCCCTCGCACTCGTACGTCACCGCGACGTCCACCGTACCGTCCGGCCGCAGCTGGTCCCACCCCTCGCGCCACGCCGGCGGCAACGCCTTGTACAGCGCCGCATCCAACATCAAATTCTTCGCCGACCCCTTGATCGCGACCGTCGGCCGCGCCCCCGCCGCGAACGTCATCCGCCCGCTCCCCGTCACGTCCGCCTTGCCCCGATTGCCCGACACCTGCGTCACGTCCAGCGCGCCCGGCGTCAGCTTCATCTGCGCCGTCACGCCCGTGAGCGTCGGCGTCCCGTCCACCGGCCAGATGCCCGCGTCCTTCAGCGTCAGGTCCAACTCGTACGTCAGCGGCAGCGACGTCTCACCCTTCCCCACCTTCGCCTTCGGGTCCGGCTCGATCCGCCCGGTCAAATCAATCTTGCCCCCGATCCCCAGCGTCTGGATCCACGCCCGCCGCTCGGCCGGGAGTGCCGCCAGCAGCTCCGCGTCCAGCGACAGATTCTTCGCCGTCAGGCGGACCCGCGTGTCCACCGGCTTGTCATGACCGGCCGCGTCCTTGCCGTAGTACACCTCGCCGTCCAGCGCCAGCTCGGCCTCGCCCTTCTTCACCCGCACGTCGCGGATCAGCACCTGCTCGTCCGTGATGTGCAGCTTGCCCGTCAGATTCTCGACCGGCAGCGGGAAGAACACGAGCGCCCCGCTCGCCGAATCCAGCCCCACGTCCACCCGGATCGCCCACTTCTGGTCCGGCCCGACCGGCCGGTCCACCGTGCAGACGAAGTTCCCCTTGAACTGCGGGAAGCGCCCCTGCCCCTCGGCGTCGAACATCTTCAGCGCGTCCCGCGCCGCCCGCGGCATCGCAGCCAAAATCGCCGGCTCGCGCGTCACCCCGCCCGCCGTGATCACGAAGTGCGCCCCCGAGTCCCTACCCAGCGGCCCGACGAACCCGCGCACGTCCACCGGCACGTCCTTGTTCGGCCCGCCCACGACGCCCAGCCCGCGCACGTGCTCGACCTCCACGCAGTCCATCTGCCGCCGCTCGTCCCACCCGAACTTGATCCGCCCCGTCACCTTCCGCAGCGGGTACGGGAACAGGTCGAAGCAGAACCGCCCGTCGATGATGTCGAGCTGCCCGGCGATCACCGGCTTGGCCCCCGCCGTCTTCCGCTTGATCGACACCCGCAGCGACCCGTCCCCCTCCGGCCGCAAGTGGTCGTACAGCTCGCGCGCCTCGGGCGGGAGCGAGTTCACGTACCGCGGCGACGCCGGGATCGTCACGTTGTCCCCGACCACCGTCAGGTCCACCGGCACCTGCGGCGTGTACCCCCCGATCCGCCCGTTGATCTTGAACGGGTTCTTCTCGATCCACCCCGTCACGTTGTCGACGTCGATCCCGTCCTCGGTGAACACGAACCGCCCCGCCACCTTCTCGAGCTCCGTCCGCTGCGGGACGAACGACCCCTCGAGGTGCGACACCAGCCCGGCCGAGTCCATGCCGAGCGACTTCATCAGCGCCACGCTCCGCCGCATCCCCGCCAGCCGCCGCACGTCGTCCCGGCTCAGCCACTCGTCCGGCGTGATCGCCAGCGTCACGTTCTTCAAATCCGTCTCGATGCGAAACTTCGGCTTCCCCCCGTTCACGCCCGGTTTGACGTAAAACGCCGGGATGTCCAGCGACCCGCTCAGCCCGTGCTCGACCCACCAGTTCCGCACCTGCTCGGGGAGCATCACCTCGATGTCCTTGCCGAACTTGAAGTGCTTGAGCGACGCGACCAGCTCGCGCGTGTCCAGGTCGAACCGCCCCTCGGCCGCCGGCCCGATCGCCTCGACCTCCCCGCGGCTCTGCAACCGAAACGACAGCGCCCCCGCGTTGTCCGGGTCCGGCCGCAGCGCGCCTTCGATCTCGATCAGCCCGCGCTCGGTCAAAAGCTTCCCGCCGCGCAGCCGCGTGTAGTTGACGCGCACGTTGCGGAGCAAAATCTCCGGGAACTTCATCCGCGGCGTCGTTTTCGACTCCTGCGTCGTCGCGGCCTTGTCCGGGCCCGCGCGCTGCCAGTTCCACCGCCCGCGGTCCAGGTCCTCGCACAAAAACACCTGCGGGTCCAGCGCGACGATCTGCGTCGCCTCCAGTTTCCCCGAGAGGATCGACTGCGGGCTGTACTTGACCAAAAACGTCTCGGCCGAAAACAGCCGCGAGTCCGGCATCCCCGCCGGGTCGGCCGCGTGGATCGTCACCCCGTCCAGCCGCAGCCCCTCGAAGATTGACAGCGTCGCGCTCCGCACCTCCACCTTGCCCCCGGTCAGGTCGGACAAGTACCGCTCGGCCATCGCCCGCACGCGCCGGGCATCGGTCAGGTACCAGTACGTAAAGATGACCGACACGAGCAGGAACAGGACCAGCAGCATCCCCCACCGGCGGATCGGACTGATCCGCGGCCCATAGCTCGACCCCGGTCGGTAGGGTCGGTCGAACAGGTGGTCTAAGGTTGCGCCGGGGCGCGCCATGGACGTGAGGCTCTGTAGTCGTCGTCTCTCACTAGTGCCAGACCGGCTTCCCCACTTCAGTGGGGCATGCCACGAACCGCACCGGGCTCGGATGCCGTCAACTCTCCGGGACGCGCAGACCGGCACCGCACCAACACCGCGCCCGCTATTACAGCCATCGGCGGTTCGCAGGGCACCCGATACCTCAGGCTCCCCACCGACAGCGCGTGAACCGCCGTAAAATATATCGCCGGTAACAGGCAGAGTGCCTTTAACGTTTTACCACCGCCACCCCGCCACAACCCTATAAAAACAAGGGCGTACAACGGCAGCGTATAGCAGAGCCCGGTGACGACGTACAACCGGCTCCCGTACTCACTAGACAGCGGAACCGGGCTCCATGTTCGACCGATTTTGACCAAGGCGAGTTGGAGGCTGCGACCGGGGTGCTCCTCGATCCAGTTTCGAGCCCATTGGCGGAACTCGCCATCTCTAGCAACTTCCCCGCGGAGCGGCCCCTTCGCCGGGTGCCTGCCCGCGATCACGGCTTGAACAAACGTGCTCTGGTCAGAAGCCCCCGTCGCCCCGTCGTGAAACCCGTCGTAAAGCGTGATCCCGCCATTGGTTGTCGTCCAGATCCACGACTGCAACGACGGGTGACGAGAGTTCCGCACCGCCCACGGAAACAGCGCGATCACCACCGCCAGAACGCCCATCGCCGCGTTGACGACCCCCACCGACACCCGCTCCCAGCAAGTCACCCCCGGAATCGGCGCCGCCATCGCCCCCAGCGCGGCCACTAGCGGCACAAGCCCCACCGCCGACGGCCGAACGAGCACCGAAAGCGCCAAAACCGAAAGTCCCACCAGCGGCCGCCGGCCCACCATAAAGTACATCCCCCAAGCCAGCATCGCCGTGAACAGCGTCTCCGTAAGGATGAGCCCGGTAAAGTAGATCAGAAATGGGTTGAGTGCGACGATCACCCCCGCCGCCAACCCCGCCCGCGCGCCAAAAAACCGCCGCGCCAGCAGATAGATCGCCAGCACCGTCGACGTGTCGACGAGCGCCTGCGCGACACGCACGACGGTCACATTGCCCCCACACATCGCCACGAACACCGGATACCCCGGCGTCCGATACGCGTACACGTCCTCCCCAAACCGCCCATCGAAAAACTTCAATTGCCCGTGCTCGAGCAAATTCCGCCCCAGCGACAAGTACTCGAACTGATCGCCCAGCGCCGCGTCGAGTCCCACAGGCCGCGACAGCGCCCACCCCAGGCGAAGCGACAGCGCTACGAGCAGGAGCAAAAGGAGTAGGCGCCGCACAACCGTGATGATAACGAAAACGCGTGCCTGCGGGTGCCATGCCCACCGCCCACCCAACCCCTCCGCCCTCGCCCGCCCGCCGGCGGTCGCTTGGCGTCGTCGCGGCAACCCCCCCATCCCGCGCCGCCTCACCCCTCCTCCCCCCCACGATCCCCCTCCACCCCCACCGTCTCCCCCACCACGTACAACGGCCGCTGCTTCACCTCTTCATACACCCGCCCTAAATACTCCCCCAATATCCCCACCGCGATCAACTGAATCCCCCCGATGAACATCATCATCACCAGCAGCGTCGTGAAGCCGGTGAACGCCGGGTCATTGAAGAACAGCCGCCGGAACACGAAAAAGATCGCCGTCCCGAACCCGACCACCGCGCACAAAAATCCCATCCACGTCGCCACGCGCAGCGGCCGCGTCGAAAAGCTCAGCATCCCGTCGATCGCGTACTTGATCAGCCGCCCCAGCGTCTGCTTCGGCTCCCCCGCCGCCCGGTCCGCCCGGTCGTACTCCACCTCGCCCTGCTTGAATCCCAGCCACACCCGCAGCCCCGGGATGAACCGGTTCCGCTCCGGCAGCCGATTGAACTCGGCCACCACCTTCCGGTCCATCAGCCCGAAGATCCCCGCGTCCGGTGCTTCCGGCAAATCGGCCAACCGCCGCAGCAGGGGATAGAACAACCGAAACCCAAACCCCCGCGCGCCCCGCGCGTCCGCCCGCGACCGCCGCCGGGCCATCACCACGTCGAACCGCTCCCCACGCCACTTGCCGACCATCGCCGGGATGACCTCAGGCGGGTCCTGCAAATCCGCGTCCATCAAGATGACGGCCGCCCCCCGCGCGTGCCGCACGCCCGCCGTGATCGCCGGCTGGTGCCCGAAGTTCCGCGACAGCGCGACCAGCTTCACCCGCGGGTCCGCCCCGTGCGCCGCCCGGATCAGCCCGGCCGACCCGTCCCGGCTCCCGTCGTCCACCAGCACCATCTCCCACGACTCGCCCGTCCCCTCCAGCGCAACCGTCGTCCGCCGGATCAACTCAGGGAGGTTCTCCTCCTCGTTGAACACCGGCACGACGACGGAGATGGTGGGACAGTTGGACATGAAAAGCGTCGATCGTCGGCGCGCGACAACGGGCGGGGTCGTCGCAACGTCATCCTGAGGTACTCCGAGGGGTCCAAACGCGATCACGCGCCATCACGCCGGGTGCGGAGCCTGAGGCGACGCCCCGGATCGACCGTCCAGTGGCGCCGATTCGCGCACCGTCATACTGCCCCGAAGTTCCGAGCCCGCTCGACGTCGGCGGCTCGATGCTTCGCACGGGATAACGGTTCCGGCAGGGCGCGAATCGCCCGCTTACTATTGTCGGAGATTCGCGGCCCACTCCTCCATGCTTTGCGCCGCGGAGCCCTCTGCGCTCCCGCAACTCCAACCCAATCCGAAATCCGCAATCTGAAATCCCCGACCGCCGGCACTTGTTTCCCGCGCGGTGCACGTGCGATACCATCCACCCGCGATCTGCCGATACTCCTCCCGTGCCCCTCCTCCCCACCCAACTTCCCCTCGCCGCCGTCGAGCGCGGCGACTGGACCTTCACCGCCTGGGTCATCACCCTCGCCTACTTCGCGGGCGCCGCCCTCTGCTTCTGGGCCGCCAAGCGCGAAAAGGCCCGCTCCCTCGGCCGCGCCCGCCGCTGGATGGCCCCCACCTTTTGGTACTCCCTCTTCGGCCTCCTGATCGCCCTGGGCATCAACAAGCAGTTCGACTTCCAGTCCGACCTGACCGGCATCGGCCGCCAACTCGCCCGCAGCGCCGGCCAATACGAGAACCGCCGGATCTTCCAGGCCATCTTCGTCGCCCTCTTCGCCCTGGCCGCCGTCGCCGCCGTCGTCGGCGCCGCCTGGTACATGCGCGACCTCTTCAAGCGCTACCGCCTCGCCTTCATCGGGATCATCTACATCTGCGCGTTCGTCATCATCCGCGCCGCCAGCTTCCACCACCTCGACCAACTCCTCTACCACTCCGAAACCTTCGGCTGGCTCGTCAACACCACCCTCGAGCTCGGCGGCATCGCCATGATCGCCTACGCCGCCTGGCGCGCCGCCACCGAAAAGGAATCGCACCAAACCTACCAGTCCTTCGAGCGCAAGGTCTCGATCCGCTAACCCCGTCACGCCCCGCCCTCGACCGCCTCAATGACGTCCCGGGCGCAGAACAACCGCCCCATATAGCCCGCCACTTGTGGCGGGCAACCGCCAGAACTCCAAAGCCCGTCCCCTCGCAACGCGGTCTCAAACCCGCGCCTCCCCGCCACGAGTGGCGGGCTATATGAAACGCGGCGCCCCGCGCCAGAGCCACCGAGACGGACCTGTGACGACCCCGCAACGTACCCGCCTGTTTCTTCCGCACCCGCCCGTCCGATAATCCCCCCGTGCCCCCGCCCCCCCTCCACGTCGCCATCGACGGCCGCCTCTTCGGCGGCAAGTCCGGCGGCATCGAACAAGTCGTCATCGGCCTCGTCGACGCCCTCTCCCACCTTACCGACGGCCACGAGCGCTACACGATCCTCGCCTACCCCAAGTCCCACGACTGGCTCGCCCCCTACGTCCGCGGGCCGTGCAGAATGCTGCTGGCGACCGCAGTCCGCGGACGACCTTCCACGCAGGGGCAGAGCGTACGGGCTCTGCCCGGAGCGCCGCCCCGGATACCGCCGTTTCGCAGAGAACCCACCCTCTCCCTCCGCGCCCGCCGCCGCGCCAACCTCTCCACCTCCGACGGCACCCTCGAGCGCCTCAACGTCGACGTCGTCCACTTCGTCCTCCAAAGGGCTTTCTTCACCGAAGTCCCCAGCATCTACCACCCCCACGACCTCCTCCACCGCCATCTGCCGCACCTCCTCACCCGCCGCGAGCGCGCCAAGCGCGACGTCATGCTCGGCTCCTTCTGCCACCAGGCCCGCGTCGTCTCCGTCACCTCCTCCTGGGTCAAGCGCGACCTCACCGCCCAGTTCGGCACCCCGCCCGAAAAGATCGCCGTCGTCCCCCTCACCGGCTCCCTCGGCGCGTACCAACCGCCCACCGACGCCGAACTCGCCGCCACCCGCGCCAAGTTCGCCCTCCCCGACGCGTTCGCCTTCTACCCCGCCCAAACCTGGCCCCACAAGAACCACCTCGCCCTCCTCGACGCCATCGCCCACCTCCGCGACCACCACAACCTCCGCGTCCCCCTCATCTGCTCCGGCCACCAGAACCACTTCTACCCCACGATCCAAAAGCGCATCGCCGACCTGAACCTCACCGACCAAGTCCACTTCCCCGGCTTCATCACCCCCAACGAGCTCCGCGCCCTCTACCAACTCTGCCGCTGCGTTGTCATCCCCACTCTGTTCGAAGCCGCCAGTGGCCCGCTGAACGAAGCCTTCATGGCCGGCGCGCCCGCCGCGTGCTCGAACGTTACCAGCCTCCCCGAGCAAGCCGCCGACGCCGCCCTCGTCTTCGACCCGCGCGATCCCGCCGCTATCGCCACCGCGATCGCCCGCCTGTGGACCGATCCCACCCTCCGACGAACGCTCGCCGACAAAGGCCGGGCCCGCGTCGCCCGGTGGACGTGGGCCCGCGCCGCGCGCCACTTCCGTGCGCTGTACCGGCAGATCGGCGGACGAGCGCTGACCGCCGAAGACCGGGCGATGCTCGGGGCGACGCCCGACATCTAAGCATCGATTCGCCGCGCTCGGAGTTCACGCTTCAGCGTGTAAGGGGGGGGACCCACGCCGACCCCTGTGGGGTCGGACTCGCGCCGTTGGTCCAACCCGGCGGTTCCTTCGGAACCGATCCGACTCCGCAGGAGTCGGCGTGCCTGACACCCCTTTACGCGCTGGGCACCCTTTCAAACTCCTCCATCACCCACCCCACCACCCGATCCAGATACCCCGCCGGCGTGACGCCCGCCTCACCCAACCCCCACTCCGTTCGGTAGTTCTCCGCCTCGATCCGGTCGAGCAGCTCGTCGCGGATCCCCATGTGCAGCTCGGCGAACGCCGACGAGAATACCGAAATCGCCTCCTGGTGCAGCCCATCCAGCCATCTCCCGAGCACCTCGCCTTCGCCGGCCAGATCCCCCGCCAGCCGCCGCTCCAATCCCGCCAGCACGCGCGCCGTCGTGCCCGCCGGATGGTTCTCCGCCGGCACCAGCGTCTCCACCAGCGCCACCCACGCCGCGCGTTGTTCCTCGCTCAGTTCCATCGCGGGGATTATCGCGCGATCGGGGAGGGGGTAAAGGAGACGGGGATGCCAAGGCGCAGAGCCGCTGAAGCGGCCCCGCCCGGGCCGCGTCGTCGCGATTCGACCGCCCCGCGCGAATCTCGGGAACTCCGCGCGCGTTCCCGCGTCTACCCGTCATCGACCGCGCGTGTCCCGCGCGATCGCCCACTTCCGTCAGACGAGGAGCCCGCCCATGCGCCCCACGACCTTGCCGCGCCCCGCGCGCCGCCGCCGGTTCGCGTTCACCGCCGCCGCCGCCTGCGTGCTCACGCCCCTCCTCACGCTGCACGGCGAAGTCCCGCCCAAGCCCGACCCGCGCCAGGCCAAGCTGACCTCCGACCTGGGCGGCGCCGACCGCTACCGCACGTTCGTCTCGACCGACAAGCCGATCTACCGCCCGGGCGAAAAGGTCTACGTCCGGGCCGCCGTCCTCCACGCGGCGACCCACGTCCCGCTGACGCAGAACGCCAACCCGATGGTCGAGATCCTCGGCCCCAAGGGCGACGTCCTCACGTCCGGCCTGACCGGCACCGAGAACGCCGTTGCCGGCCTCGCCTGGGAGATCCCGGCCGGCACGCCCGGCGGCGAGTACACCATCAAGGTCTCCCACCCGTACACCGGCCACACGCCCGGCGTCCGCAAGTTCGACGTCCGCGCGTTCCGCGCCCCGCGCCTCAAGTCCCAGATCGTATTCGTCCGCGACGGCTACGGCCCCGGCGACACCGTCTCGGCGTCCGTCAGCGTCACCCGCGCCGAGGGCGGCGTCCCCGCCGGCGCCAAGGTCACCGCCGTCGCCCGCGTCGACGGCACCGAAGTCCACCGCGCCCCCACCACCATCGACGCGCAAGGCAACGCGTCGGCCTCGTTCAAGCTCCCCGCCGCGATCGCCCGCGGCGAGGGCACGCTCGCCTTCCTGATCGAGGACGGCGGCGTCGTCGAGACCGCCTCCAAGACCCTCCCCATCCTCCTCCAGACCCTCGACCTCTCGATCTACCCCGAGGGCGGCGACCTCGTCGCCGGCATCCCCAACCGCGTCTACCTCGAAGCCTTCACGCCGGCCAAGAAGCCGGCCGACTTCAAGGGCGCGATCGTCGACAGTCACGGTGCCGAGGTCGCCACCGTGGCCACTGCCCACGAAGGCCGTGGGCGCTTTGAGTTCACCCCGAAGGCCGGCGAAAAGTACACGCTCAAGATCGCGCAGCCCGCCGGCATCAAGACGACCTGGCCGCTCCCCGCCGCCAAGCCGAGCGGCGCCGCCCTCGCCTGGGACTACGACGCCAAACTCAGCGGCCCGTCCTACGTCGCCGTCAAGATGACCCGCACCGACCCCGGCGAGCTCCGCGTCACGCTCGCCAAGAACGACAAGGTCATCGACGACTCCGGCCCGATCCCGTTCGCCACCGGCAACCGCGGCGACGCCGCCCAGACCGGCAAGTGGCGCGAGCTCAACCTCCAGGTGCCCGACAACATCGACGGCGTGCTCGTCGCGACCCTGTGGGACGCCAAGACCGGCGCCCCCCTCGCCGAGCGCCTCGTGTTCCGCAAGCCCGCCCGCCAGATCAAGGTCGACGTCAAGGCCGACCGCGACAGCTACACGCCCGGCCAGCCCGTCAAGCTCACCGTCACCACGACCGACCCCGACGGCAAGCCACTGGCCGCGACCGTCGGCGTCAGCGTGACCGACGACGCCGTTTTGGAAATGGTCGAGAAGCGCGAGCAGGCCCCGCGCCTGCCCGCCATGGTCCTGCTCGAGGCCGACGTTAAAGATTTGGCCGACGCCCACGTCTACCTTGACCCCGCCAACCCTAAGGCCGCGCTCGCGACCGATCTGCTGCTGGGCACGCAGGGCTGGCGGCGGTTCGCGTTCGTCAAGCCGCTCGACTTCGTCGCCCGCGCCGGCGACGACGCCCGCCGGGTGCTCGCGCTCCGCGTCGTCACGCGGGAGGAAGTCACCAAGACCGCCGAGGTGCTCGCCGCGCCGCAAGGGGGCGGCGCGCGCTTCGGCGGGGCGCACGTCGATGCCCTCGCGGCGGCCGCCGGCGTGCCCGCCGACGCCGCTGCACCCGTACCCGCCGAGGACGCCAAGCCCGGTGCCGCCGCCGCCGGGAAGAAGGAGGACGTCGCCGCCGACCGCGACTGCGACCAGAACGCCCAGGGCCAGGCCGCCCGCGAGGCCGACGCCGGCCCGGTCGCCGCCGCCGCCGCCGCCCAGCCGAACGTCGCCGCCGGTGGCCGGCTCATGCCGATGAAGCCCATCGGCGAGCCCGAGATGGCCAAGAAGCTCCAGGACGCCCAGGCCGGCAAGGACATGGGGATCAACCTCCGCCGCAAGAGCCTGGCGGGCGAACAGATCGCCAGTTTCCCCTTCGTCCGCGAGTACGCCCACGCCGTCCGCCCCAGCCGCCAGCCCGGCGACCGCGCCGACTTCACCGAAACCCTCTACTGGTCCGCCGGCGTCAAGACCGACGCCACCACCGGCCAGGCCACCGTCTCCTTCGCCACCTCCGACGCCGTCACCGCCTTCCGCGTCGCCGCGGATGCGTTCTCCCCCACCGGCGCCCTCGGCTCCGCCGCCGCCGACACCCAGATCAAGTCCGTCCAGCCGTTCTACGTCGAAGCCAAGATGCCCATCGAAGTGACCCAGGGCGACCGCGTCCTCCTGCCCGTCACCTTCGTCAACGGCACCGCCGACGCCTTCGGCCCGACCGCCCCGCAACTCCCGCCCGTCAAGGGCCTGAACTTCGGCCCCATTAACCCGACCGCCCTGGGTGCCAACGCCCGCCAACGCTTCATCCAATCGGTCAACGCCACCGACGTCGCCGGCGAGTTCGACGTCACCATCGCCGGCGCCGCCGGCCCCCACGCCGACAAGGTCACCCGAAAGCTCCGCGTCAAACCCCGCGGCTTCCCCATCGAGTACGCCAGGGGCGGCCTGATCGGCTTCCCCGAAGCCGCCGCCGCCAAGGACGCCGTCACGCACACCCACACGTTCGAAATCGAGATCCCCGCCGACGTCATCCCCAACTCCGTCACCTCCGAGCTCGCCGTCTACCCCACCCCGCTCGCCAACCTCACCCAGGCCCTCGAGGCCCTCATCCAATCCCCCAACGGCTGCTTCGAGCAGACCTCCTCCACCACCTACCCGCTCGTGATGGCCCAGCAGTACTTCATGAGCCACCAGGGCGTCGACCCCAAGATCATCGAGCGCGCCCGCGTCCAGCTCGACGCCGGCTATCAGAAGCTCGTCGGCTTCGAGTGCAAGACCACCAAGGGCTACGAGTGGTTCGGCGCAGACCCCGGCCACGACGCCCTCACCGCCTACGGCCTGCTCGAGTTCACCGACATGGCCGCCGTCCGCCACGTCGACCCCGCCATGCTCGCCCGTACCCGCGGCTTCATCATGGCCATGCGCAACGGCAAGGGCGGCTTCGAGCGCAAGGGCCACACCCTCCACACCTGGATCGCCGACCCCGAGTGCAACAACTCCTACGTCACCTGGGCCATGCTCGAGTGCGGCACCGACGCGAAGGAGATGGCCGTCGAGGTCAAGTGGATCAAGGAGAACATCGCCAACTCGAAGAACTCGTACGCCGTCGCCCTCGCCGCCAACGTCATGAGCCTCGCCGGCGACCACGACGCCGCCAAAGCTTTCATGCAGAAGCTCGCCAAGCTCCAGGACAAGACCGGCCAGATCACCGGCGCCACCACCTCCGTCATCGGCTCCGGCGGCGAAGCGCTGGCGATCGAGACCACCGCCCTGGCGACCCTCGCCTTCCTCCGCCAGCCCGAGTTCGCCGCCAACGTCGAACACTCGATGAAGTGGCTCGCCGAGGCCTGCAAGGCCGGCCGCTTCGGCTCCACCCAGTCCACCATCCTCGCGCTCCGCGCCATCGTCACCTACGACAAGGCCCGCGCCCGCCCCAAGGTCCCCGGCTCGGTCACCGTCACCGTCGACGGCAAGCAGATGGGCTCCGCCGCCAGCTTCGACGAGAACACCCAGGGCGCCATCAAGCTCCAGGACGTCTCCGAGATGCTCTCCCCCGGCAAGCACACCATCACCATCACGATGGACCGCAAGGCCGAAACCGCCTTCTCCATGCCCTTCTCGCTCGCCGTCCGCTACAACACGACCAAGCCCAACTCCGCCCCCGAGTGCAAGCTCACGCTCAGCACGCAACTCCGCGACGCCAAGCTCGGCGAAGGCAACCTCACCGAGGCCGTCGTCACCGTCGCCAACAAGACCGCCGAAACCATCCCCACCCCCATCGCCCTGGTCGGCATCCCCGGCGGCCTCGAAGTCCGCCACGACCAGCTCAAAGAGCTCGTCAAGGCCGGCCAGATCGACGCCTACGAAGTCATCGGCCGCGACGTCGTCCTCTACTGGCGCGCCATGAAACCCAACGACAACCGCTCCATCCCCCTCAGCCTGGTCGCCGCCATCCCCGGCACCTACACCGCCCCCGCCAGCCGCGCCTACCTCTACTACACCGACGAACACAAGACCTGGGCCGACCCCCTCAAGGTCGAGATCGACCCCAAGTAGCCGGCCGCCTCCGGCCCCCTCCGGTCCCCTCTCCCGGACGCGCCAACCCGCTCTGCTCGGGATCTGGCGCGGCCGCGTCTGGGAGAGGGTTAGGGTGAGGGCATACAGCGAACTCTCAAGCACCGGCACGGAGCGTGCGCGCGCTTGCTCCATCCCTTCAACTCGACCCCTTCCCTGCCACACGGGACCGACCAGTACCCGCGACCCGCCACTCGCGCACCGCACTCCCTCAGTCAAAGGTCGTACTTTGCGGTCGGACCGAACGTGCACGTGAACTCCCCACATCTCACCGCATCCGCCTCTTCCCCACCGCCGTCGGCCGCCCCACCCACCCAAACTCGCGAAGCACTTCGTACCGCCCCTCGATGAACGACCCGAGCAGTTCGTCGATCGTCCCGATCGGAACATTCTCCGTCCAGAACCGCTCCGACGCATTCGCGCCGTCCGGACCGAACCAAACGTAGTTCAGGCAGAAGCTCACGTGAAAGCTCATGCCGTCCGGCCGCCGAAACGTGATGCTCTCCTGGTCGTGAAAGAACCGGTCGTGCAGCGCGAACGCCGCGTGCAGCAGGTTCAGGTACTTCCGCTCCTGATCCAGCTTGACGACCGCCGTGATTCGTGGCCGCTCGTCCGGGTCCGGCAGTTCGGACACCGCCGGCTTGCCGGGTGCCTCCCGAGTCTTGCGTTTGCGTTTCGCCATAGGTCTTCCACAGCGTTCGATTGCGTGCGCGACGGTGCGCGCCGATCGTCACACCCACGCTACCGCGCCAAAGGCCATTCCGAAAAAATCTTCCCGCCCCCCGCGTCCACAGTCCAACCCCGTGCGCGCCCCTCACCACGCGAGCGTGACACCCCCCGTAATGTAGACCGACCGCTCTTTCACAACCCGCCCCACCGCCCGTACCGATTCGTCCCTCCCCGGTACCGAAAGGTACCGGAAAGTACCGGTTTGTACCGAAAAGTCCCGGGTTTCCGCACCGCGATGATCGTGCTATCTCACGCCCCCGGCACGCCTTACCCGTCAAGCGCCCTCGACCGACTCCCTCGAACGCCATTTACACGCCCGTTACCCCCCTCCCCCCGCCGACTCGATACCATATTGAAGTCGCACCAAGCCCCCCCATGCCCAACCACCGCATCCTGCTCATCGAGGACGACGCCGCCATCCGCCAGGGCGTCGCCGACGCCCTGAAATTCGCCGGGTACAAGACGTTCGAGGCCGCCAACTTTCCCGACGGCCTCGAGGCCGCCCGCGGCGTCGACGCAGACCTCGTCCTCCTCGACCTCGTCCTCCCCGGCGCCCCGCGCGGGCAGGGGGGCCTCGACATCCTCAAGGAGGTCCGCTCCACCCGCCCGACCCTCCCCGTCATCGTCCTCACCGCCCGCGGCGAAGAGGCCGAGCGCGTCACCGGCCTCCGCCTGGGCGCCGACGACTACGTCGTCAAACCCTTCGGCATCAAAGAACTCCTAGCCCGAGTCGAGGCCGTCCTCCGCCGCAGCCCTCAGCGCCCCGTCGACCTCAAGGAAGTAAAGATCCCCCACGGCACCGCCGACCTCGCCCGGTGCGAGGTCCGCTTCACCGACGGCCACCGCGCCGAACTGTCCGAAAAGGAAATGGAACTCCTCCGCTACCTCGCCACCAACCCCGACCGCGCCATCAGCCGCGAAGAACTCCTCACCTGCGTCTGGCGCATCGACCCGAGAGGCGCAGAAACCCGAACCATCGACATGCACGTAGCCAGACTAAGAGAAAAGCTGAGAGACGACCCCGCCGACCCCAAGATCGTGTTGACGGTGAGAGGAAAAGGCTACGCCTTCGGCCCGACGAAAGAACTACCGACGACCAAGAGCGCAAAGGTCACGAAAAACTAAAGGCCCGTGTTAACCGTCATCCTGACGTACTCCGAAGGATCTAGCCTCGAACGTAAAGTCCCTGTCGCTCCAGCCAGATCCTTCGGCGTACCTCAGGATGACAATCGACACGCCTCAACCCTCAACCCTGAACCTTCTCCCCTTCTCCTCCGTGTCTCCGTGGCGAATCCTCCCATGCGTAGAACCTGGCCCATCTGGCTCACCTTCCTCTGCTTCCTCGCCCTCGGCCTGGCCGCCATGGGGTGGATGACGCGCCAGGTCCTCACCCTCGACGCCGCCCAGACCCGCGCCACCGCCGCCGCCGCGTTGGAAGAAAACGTCCGCCTCGCCCTCTGGCGCATGGACTCCATGCTCGCCCCGATCGTCAGCCAGGAGAACGCCCGCCCCTACTTCGAGTACTCCGCCGTCTTCCCCGCCGAGCGCGCGTACACCCGCATGTACACCGAGCTCAAGTCCGGCGATGTCCTGGTCCCCTCGCCGCTCCTGCGGTCGACGGCCGCGAATTGGAATCAGCGCATCAACGCGACCAACCGCGCCGCCTCGCCGCTCGTCCTGCTCCACTTCCAAGTCGCCCCCGACGGCACCGTCTCCAGCCCCCAGGCCCCGACCGGCCAGGTCCGCAAGATCGCCGAGTCGCGCTTCACCACCCCCGCCGACATCGCCGCCGCCGCCCAGCGCCTCGAGCAGGTCCGCAAGATCATCACCGCCCACGACGACCGCCTCGCCGTCCTCCTCCCCACCCCGCCCGACCCCGAGGCCTGGGCCAACAATAAGCTCCGCGTCAACACCAACGGCGTCACCCTCGCCAACATCGGTAACGGGAACCTGACTGCCAACAGCGGCACGATCTCGGCCAACCCGCCCGCCCAACAGGCGGGCCAGCAGGCCGGCCTTCCCAATCAGCCGATGGCGCAACAGGGCAACCGTGGCGGATACAACGACGCCCCGCAGGACGCCAACCCCCAGTACCAGCAGCAGGCCCTCGTCCAGCCCAAGCAGTACGACGTCGAGGAGCAGCGCCAAGTCCAGATCCGCCGCGGCCAGAACGAGTACGCCGCCCGCGCCCAGACCGTCGATAACAACGCCGACCTCTACGTCGGCCTCAACACCGCCAACTACTTCTCCGCCCCCGGCGTCTCCGCCGGCGTCATGCGCGCCTTCTGGGCCGACAACGCCACCCTCCTCCTCGCCCGCAAGGTCACCATCAACGGCCAGACCTACACCCAGGGCTGCCTGCTCGACTGGGCCGCCATCAAGCCCTGGCTCCTCACGTCCACCGCCGACCTGATCCCGCGCGGCGAACTGGCGCCCGACTTCGCCGCCGACCTGTCCGGCTCTGCCGCCGGCGGCCTGATCGCCTCCGTCGGCGCGCCGGTCACCACGACCGAAAAACAGCCGCGCATGCTCGCCACGATCCCGGCGCGCCTCGTCGTCGATCCGGGCGCGATGATCCCGCCCGCCCCGACCTTCCTCGCGTCGCTGGCCGACCGCTCGCCCCTGCACGTCACGCTCACGATCGCCTGGGTCGGCGTCATCCTCGCGTCCGCCGCCGTCGCCGTCCTCCTCCGCGGCGTCGTCGCCCTGTCCCAGCGCCGCGCCGGCTTCGTCTCCGCCGTCACCCACGAGCTCCGCACCCCGCTGACCACCCTCCGCATGTACACCGAGATGCTCGCTGACGGCATGGTCTCGGACCCCGACAAGCAGGCCGCCTACCACAAGACCCTCCGCGCCGAGGCCAACCGCCTCGGCCACCTGGTCGACAACGTCCTCCTGTATTCGCGCCTCGAACGCTCTTGCCGCGACGCCAAGGTCGAGGCCGCGCCCCTCGCCGACCTGCTCGACCGTCTCGTCCCCCGCCTCGCCGACCGCGCCGCCCAGGCCGACATGACCCTCGCCCCCACCGTCGCCCCCGACCTCGCCGGCGTCCGCATCCGCGCCAACCTCCTATCCGTCGAGCAGATCCTCTTCAACCTCGTCGACAACGCCTGCAAGTACGCCGCCGGCGCCCCCGACGGCCGGATCGAACTGTCCGTCGCCCGCGACGGCAAGTACGTCGCCGTCCGCGTCCGCGACCGCGGCCCCGGCCTCGACGTCGTCGCCAAATCCCGCCTCTTCGAGCCCTTCAGCAAGTCCGTCCACGAGGCCGCCAATTCCGCCCCCGGTCTCGGCCTGGGCCTCGCCCTCTCCCGCCGCCTCGCCGCCAACATGGGCGCAGACCTCCGCCTAGACCCCGCCGTCCGCGACGGCGCAGGCTTCGTCCTCCGCATCCCCGTCGGCGACTCCCTCGTTTAGCCGCGACCCGAAGGGCAAGCGACAGCGCCGCCCGCAGGGGAGCGCGGTGTGCGGGATCAGCGCGGACACGGGTATCGCCCTACGGGCGGTACCCATGCCATCAATCATCCAACCGTAGCGTTCCTGATAAAATCCCCCACCCGCCCCGCATCCTTCACCCCGAACGCCCCCTCCA
>DASPKW010000038.1:0-2872 GCA_035627895.1 Tepidisphaeraceae bacterium
GTATTCGACGCCGGGCGGGGCTGGCGCAGAGCTCGGGGCGGCGATTGGCGGCGGCGGAGCGCCGAATCGAGCGAAGCGGGTCGCAGCCAGCAGCGCGGCGGTGACGACGATGGCGAATATAAGGAGCACTCGGCGAGACATTTCGGGCTCGCCGAGCTTATACCGCGCCGCTGGTTCGACTCGTTGGGTTGTAGATGGGGAAGATGGGGCCTACCGGGGCGGAGCTCACGTGCACCTTCGGTGCGACCGCTGAATAAGTACGCCCTTCAATTTCCGAAGTGGGGCGCGTAAATCACAAGGGAGGTCTTACCGCATCCCGACGCGGTGTTCCTGGAGGCGCATGAGAACCTTGCTCATGCCGAAGATCCGCTCGTTGGGGCGGAGGCGGAGGCAGGCCATGACGAGTTCGGAGAGTTGGGGGCTGACCCGCTCGTTGAGCTGCGCGGGGGTGGGGTATTCCTGGTCCTTGACGATGCGGCGGTCAGCCTTGTCGACGGTGAGGAGCGTCGGTACGCGCTTGCGCGTCAAGGCCCAGTACAGGCTCGCGCCGAAGTTGTAGACGTCGGTCTGCTCGGTCAGCGGCTTGCAGCGGGCCTGCTCGGGGGCGATGAAGCTGGGGGTGCCCTGGACGCGCTCCTTGGTGCTGCCGATCTTGCAGGCCTGGCCGAAGTCGATGACCTTGACCGACCCGTCGGTGCAGATCAAGACGTTGTGGGGCTTCATGTCGCAGTGGACGTAGCCGGCCTTGTGCATCGCGTAGAGGCCTTCGGCGACGTGGATGAAGACGTCGAGGATCTCCTTGACCTCGACGAGGTTGCGGTCGTCGATGCCGACGCCGTCGATCAACTCCATGACGAGGGCGACCTCGGTGATCGGGCCGAAGAACTTCTTGGTGGTCTTGAGGTCGACGACGTTGCGGAGGGTGGGGTGCTTACAGGCCTTGCCGACCTCGAACTCGTTGAGGACCTGCTGGACGTAGCGCTCGTCCTTGTCGACCTTGCGGACGACGTGTTTGAGGGCGTAGATCTGGCCGGACGCGCGGTCGTTGACGGCGTAGATCTGGCTGGCGGCGCCGGTGCCGATGTGGGAGATGACGGCGTATCCGAACAACTCCTTCGGCGTCATCGCGGCTCCGTATGTGCTGCCGGAAATCGTGGACATGAGGTGTATTTCCCGGGGGTCGGTTCAACCGCTTGTGGGATCATACGCGAAGTCCACTACGGGCGGCAAAGGCGGGCGGCGATTTCGACGGGGGATTGGGGTGTCGAATACGGCGCGCGGCGCGACGATGTGCCGTGCTCTGGACACGGAACGGCTGACGGTCGACCATATTTCGACCGCGCCATGACCTTTCTCTTCTTCTCCGCACTCCTCGCGCTGCCCCTGGCGCTGCTGCCGGTGCTGCTGCACCTGCTTTTTCGGCGGAAGACGCCGGTGGTGATGTTTCCGACGCTGCGGTTCGTCAAGTCGGCCATCAAACACACCGCGGCGCGGCGGAAAGTACAGCGGTGGCTTTTGCTCGCGTGCCGGGTCTTGCTCCTGGCGCTGCTGATCTTCGCGGCGGCGCAACCGGCGCGGCAGGTGGCGTCCGCGTGGATGTCGTCGGGGGATGCGACGGTCGTCGCGATCGTGGTCGACACGAGCTACTCGATGCTGCTCAAGGAAGGGCGGGACGGCGGGGCGGAAAGTACGTTGCTGGCGCGCGCGGGGGCCAATCTGGACGAACTGCTGGCGTCGGACCTTGTTCGGAACGCGCGGGTGGCGCTGTTCCTTTCGAACCCCCCTGCCGACGGGCGGCCGGAGGGTTTCCAGACGCCTGCGGGAATCAAGCAGAACTGGACGGGGCTGCAGCCCCAGGCGGGACCGGCGCCGCTGGCCGCGCGGGTCGAGCGGGCGGTGAAACTGCTGGCGGGTGACCCCGCGCCGCAGAAGTGGTTGTTCGTGATCACGGACGTGCAGGCGAAGGAGTTCTCGCAGCCGCTTCTGGTGCCGGCGGATCTCAAGGCGGCGCTGATTTACCTGACGCCGAGCGACCCGCGGAGCGCGGGGGTGACGGCGGTGGCGGTGGACCCGGAGGACCCGATCCCGGGCATCGGCGCGGAGGCGGCGGTGGAGGCGGCGGGGCGCGCGGGCGATTCGCGCGCGGTGGCGGTGACGGTGTCGACGGTGGACGCGCCGCAGTCGCCGCTGGTGGTCAAGCCGCCGAAGGTGGCGGGATTGGACGCGGGCGGGCGGGCGCAGGTGCGGTTTGACGTGAGCCTGCCGGCCGAGCGGTTCATGCTGGTGCGCGGGGCGCTGCAGGCGGCGGATAACCTGCCGTGGGACGACGAGCGGGTGCAGTTGATCGAGGTGCCGCCGCGGCAGGCGGTGACACTGCTCGAAACGACGCCGACGACAGCGGGACGGTTTCTGCGACTGGCGCTGGACCCGACGGACGGGGCGGCGCGCGAGTGGCCATTGGTGCTGACGCGGAGCCCGAATCTGACCGGCAAGGAGACGGCGGCGGCGGTCGTGCTGACGCAGTGGCCGGAGGCGGCGCAGGCGAAGCAACTGCGAGACTTCGCGCGCGGCGGGGGAACACTGCTGATGTGCCTTCAGCCGGGAATGGAAGATTCGTTCGCTGGCCTTTCGGCGGAGCGGCGCGCGGTGCTATTGGAGTTGCTGCCCGGCGCGCCGGGGATGGCGCCGGCATCGGATGGCGCGTACCGCGCGGGGGCCCGGGCGGCCGAGGACCCGCTGCTCCGAGGGCTGACGGATAAGAAGTTTGACCTCGGCGGGATCGTCGTCCGGCGGTTCGTGCCGCTGGCGCAGCCGGACGGGCGCGACGCGCGGGTCGTGCTCAGCATGTCGACGGCACACCCCGGACCTGGCG
>DASPKW010000039.1:0-6676 GCA_035627895.1 Tepidisphaeraceae bacterium
CGGCCGACGGGGCGCAGTTCGCGGGGCTGTCGCTGGGCGAGTACACGGCGCTGCACTTGGCGGGCGTGTTCGATTTTGAGACGGGTTTGCGGCTCGTGGCGGCGCGCGGGCGGTACATGCAGGAGGCGGCGGTCGCGACGCCGAGCGGGATGGTGGCGGTGCTCGGGGCGGACGAGGCGCAGGCCGTCGCGTTGTGTGAAGAGGCGGCGGGGGGCGAGGTGCTTGTGCCGGCGAACTTCAACGCGCCGGGGCAGATCGTGATCAGCGGGTCGCAGGCGGCGTGCGAGCGGGCGCTGGCGGTGGCGGCGACCAAGGGGATGAAGACGGTCGCGTTGAAGGTGGCCGGGGCGTTTCACAGCCCGATCATGCAGCCGGGCGCGGACAAGATGGCTGTGGAACTCGAGAAGGCGGCGTTCAACGCACCCAAGGCGACGGTTTACTCGAACGTGACGGCCCAGCCGCACACGGACGTGGCGTCGATCAAGCGGCTGCTGGTGGATCAGATCGTCAGGCCGGTGCGGTGGGAGCAGACGATGCAGCAGTTGATCGCCGCGGCGCCGGAGGGGCGGTACGTGGAATTGGCGCCGCAGCGTCAGTTGGCGGGGATGATCAAGCGGATCAATCGGCGGCTGCCGGTGGAATCTTTTGCCACGGCGGATAGCTTGGGGTGAGTTGCGAGTTGTGAACCACGAAGGACACGAAATACACGAAGGCCGGCGCGGCGATCTGCCGCACGACTTCGTGCCGTTCGGGCACTTGGTGGTTTGATTGAGTGTTGATAGCGCGGCAGGCACCGGAGCTTTGATCATGGACAAGCGAGTTGCGTTCGTTACCGGGGGGTCGCGGGGGATCGGGGCGGCGATCGTGTCGCGGCTGGCGAAGGACGGGCTGCACGTGGTCGCGGTCGCGCGGTCGCTGGACAAGCTCGAGGCGCTGGTCGGGCAGATCAAGAGCGAGGGCGGGAGCGCGGAGGCCGTGGCGTGCGACATCGCCGACTCGGCGGCGCTGGCGGCGGCGATCGAGAAGACGATCGACACGCACGGGCATTTGGACGTGCTGGTGAACAACGCGGGGATCACCAAGGACGGCCTGATTCTGCGGATGGACGACGCGGATTTCGACACGGTGATCGACACGAACCTGAAGAGCGCGTTCGTGTCGATTAGGTCGGCGGCGCGGTCGATGATCCGGATCAAGGGGCCGATCGGCGGGCGCATTATCAACATTTCGTCGGTGGCGGGCGTGGCGGGGAACGCGGGGCAGGCGAACTACGCGGCGAGCAAGGCGGGGCTGATCGGGCTGAGCAAGTCGGTCGCGAAGGAGCTGGCGGGGAAAAACGTGACGTGTAACGTGATCGCGCCGGGGTTCATCGTCACGGACATGACGGACGTGCTGCCGGAGTCGATCAAGGAGGGGGTCAAGACGTTCGTGCCGCTCAAGCGGTTCGGTCAGCCGCACGAGATCGCGTCGGTCGTGTCGTTCCTGGCGGGGCCGGACGCGTCGTACGTGACGGGTCAGGTGCTGTGCGTGGACGGCGGGATGGTGATGTGAGGGGGAGAAGTCGGAAGTCAGAAGTCAGAAGAGAGACGGGCGGAATCCGGGCGCGGGTGGTTGACGCGGGTCGGGTGGCGGCGTAAGTTAATATTCGCTAACAAATAGTGGGTGGGGCCGGGCCGGTTGATTGCAAAAGGTCACCCCACCGCTATAGTCTCCGATCCCCCGGGGGACCGAGGCCCGAACGAGGGCGTGGGTCGCCGGGGTGGGTTGTGAGAGGTCGACCGGGTCGTGCGGCCGGGTCGGTCCGGGAAGTGTCGAGAGGACAGCGTCAGCAGCACGCAGGGACAAAGACCATGGACGAGACGGAACAGAAGGTGATCGAGATCGTGTCGGAGCAGATGGGCGTCGACAAGAGCGAGATCACGCGGGAGACGCACTTCATCAACGACCTGAACGCCGACAGCCTCGACACGGTCGAGCTGGTGATGGAGTTCGAGGACGAGTTCGAGCTGTCGATCCCGGACGAAGAGGCCGAGAAGATCCAGACGGTCGGTCAGGCGATCGACTACATCAAAGAGCACTCGAATAAGTAAGCGGCGGTTGCGAGTTGCGCGTTGCGAGTTGCGAGTGGGTGGTCGCACCCACCGCTGCTCGCGACTCGTAACTCACAACTCGCAACTCCTATGAAAAGACGTGTTGTCATCACGGGCCTGGGCTGGGTCACGTCCCTCGGCGAGCAGATCGACGAGGTGTGGGACGGACTGATCGCGGGCAAGTCGGGCATCGGGCCGGTCACGCGGTTCGACCTGTCGAAGTACCCGACGTACATCGGCGGGGAGTGCGCGAAGTTCGACGTCACGAAGTACGGCGTCGAGGCAAAGGACGCGCGCCGGCTGGACCGGTTCGGGCAGTTCGGGATCGCGGCGTCGGTGTCGGCGGTCAAGGACGCCGGGATCGACTTCGAGCAGACCGACCGCCACCGCGTCGGCGTCATCATCGGCAGCGGCATCGGGGGGATCGAGACGCTCGAGGAGCAGAACAAGGTCCTGCTGGCGCGCGGCGTGAGCCGGGTGTCGCCGTTCACCGTACCCCGGTTGATGGTGAACGCGGCGAGCGGGAACGTGTCGATCATGTTCCGCATTCACGGGCCGAACACGGCCGTGGCGACCGCGTGCGCGACGGGGTCGAACGCGATTGGCGACGCGATGCGGTTCATCCAGCACGACCAGGCGGACGTGATGATCGCGGGCGGGTCGGAGGCGGCGCTGTGCGAACTGGGCATGGCCAGCTTCTGTGCGGCCCGGGCGATGTCGACGCGGAACGACGACCCGACGCGCGCGAGCCGGCCGTGGGACAAGGACCGCGACGGGTTCGTGATGTCCGAGGGGTGCGGTGTCGTAATTCTCGAAGAGTACGAGCACGCGAAAAAGCGCGGCGCTCGGATCTACTGCGAACTGGTCGGGTACGGGATGAGCGGCGACGGGCACCACATCACGGCCCCGCCGGAGGACGGCAGCGGCGCTGCCCAGGCGATGCGGTACGCGTTGAAGGACGCGGCGATTTCGCCCGAGCAGGTCACGTACATCAACGCGCACGGGACGTCGACGAATTTGGGCGACGTGGCCGAGACGCGTGCGGTGAAGACGGTCTTCGGCGAGCACGCGAAGCGGGTGTCGATCAGCTCGACGAAGAGCCAGATGGGCCACCTGCTGGGCGCGTCGGGCGGGGTCGAGGCGATCGTGTCGTCGCTGGCGGTGAACCGGAATTTGATCCCGCCGACGATCAACCTGGACAACCCCGACGAGGGGTGCGATTTGGACTACACGCCGCACAAAGCCAAGGAGCGGCGGATCGATTTCGCGATGAGCAACAGCTTCGGGTTCGGGGGGCACAATGCGAGTTTGGTGTTTATGAAGATCTGAGTCGGCGGCGAGGAGACGTGAAACACTAAGAGGCGCCCCCAACGGGGGCGCCTCTTTTCGTTTCGCCGGACGGGTCATCTAGTGGAATGTTGTTTGGCCGATTGCGAAGATGGGGCTGTGCGGTGAGGGGTGTGCGTCGCGAGCCGGGCGTCCGCCGCGGAATTCAATTGACGGGACACGGTCGAGGCAGGATGATTGCGCGTCACTTCGAATGAACGATATTTGGAATATTGCGGTGAGGAGGCAGAGGATGTTCCGGCGCACAAGTTGGGCAAGCGGGGTGGTCGGGCTGATGATCTGCTTGGGCGGGCCGGCCGGGGCGGCGGTGATCGCGTACACGGGTACGGGCGCGACGGCCGGGGCGAACACTGGAAACCTCAACATCGGCCGGCAGTTCTCCGTGACCGGGACGGGGATCACCCTGCGGGAACTGGGCGTCTGGGACGCCGGGGGCGACGGGCTGGTCAACGCGCACACCGTAACGTTCTTCGCGATCAATTCGGGCGCGGGGGCGGCGAACGCGAACGTCACTCCGGTCAGCGGGGGCAGCCTGTCCGTGCCGGCGGGAACCGCGGCCCCGCTCAACACCGGCTTCCGCTTCGCGACCTTGACGACGCCGATCTTCCTCGCGCCCGGCAACTACTCGGCCGTCGCCTACGGCCTGAACGCGGGAGGGGGAGACCCGTTCGGCAACGGTGGCGGCTTCCCCGCCAATGGGAACGTGACCGACATCCGCTTCGACCCGTTCCAGTTCACCGCGAGCACCAGCCCCACGTACCCGACCGGGGGCGACGCGAACAACCACACCGGCGCGTCGTTCACGTACGACTTGGGCAACACGGTGCCCGAGCCGGGGGCGATCGGTGCGGCGGGCGTGGTCGGCCTGCTGGCGGCAGGGCGGCGGCGGGCGCGTCGGGCCCGCTGAGACGCCGTGCGGTGCTCGTTCATCCGCTGCCATCCCGCGGCAGGTCACCGGGCTCGGTCGCTTGCTCCCATTCCGCACCGGTCGATAATCGGGGGTATGCCCCTTCTCCGTCCTACGCCGTCCGCGGCGCCGTCGCAGGCCGAACTTCGGCGGATCTTGCGGCTGGAGGTGCCGGTGATCGTGAAGCTGGCGCAGCGGACGCTGACGACGGCGGAGGTGATGCGGCTGGGGCCGGGGGCGATCATCGAGTTCGTGAAGGCGTCGGACGAGCCGATGGAACTGTTGATCAACAACAAGGCGATCGGGGTGGGGGAGGCGGTGAAGGTGGGGGAGAACTTCGGGCTGAAGATCACGCAGATCGGGGACGTGCGGGAGGTGATTCGGTCGATGGGAGGGTGACGGGAGAAGCGGTGGGGGGATGAGGGGTGGGGAGGTGGGGGGTGAGGAGTCAAGCGACTTGTCGCGGGACGGGGTTCGAGTGGTCGATCGACTTTGTCAGGGGTCAAAGTGCGCGGTCGACGAGATCCCAAGGAACAAGTTCCGTGGGCTTTCAAGGGCGCGGTTGCGCAAGTTGGGTTGCGAGGTCTAGAGCCTGGTTGCGGGTGGTGACGCGGGCTTCGAGTTGGGCGTCGTAGACGTCGTCGAGGAGGCGCTTGTAGAGGGGGCCGGGTTTGAGGCCGAGATGCTTCAGGTCGTCGCCGGTGATCAGGGGGGTGGGGGCGGGGGTCTCGTCGGATTGGATGATCGGGTCGAGCTGGTCGCGCAGGCGGGCGATGGTCGGGGCGAACCAGCCGAGGTCGGCGATCGCGGTGATCAGGCGGAGGGTCTGTGGGGCGGTCGGGCGCGCGAGGAACCGCTTGCAGGTCGCGACGCGGAGGGGGTCTGGGGCGAGCAGGGTCGCGAGGGGCTCGAGGGTGTGGAGCATCTCGTCGAGCTCTTCGTTGGAGACTCTCAATGCCTCGCGGACGGCCCGGCCCATGCGCTGGACGTCGGCGCGAGAGAGCATCGCCAGGAGGCGGGCCTCTAGCGCGGGGCCGGTGTCGGGGAGGGATTGGAGGCGGTAGTCGAGGACGGCGGCGGCGAGGGCGAGGCCGAAGGAGATCGGCTCGTCGGGGGCGACGCGCAGGAAGAAGGAGCGGGCGGGGTCGAGGTCGGCGGCCTCGACGTCGACGCCGGGCGCGCCGGGGACGAAGCGCATGATGACGTCGATCAGGGCGAACTCCCAGAGCGCCGGCCAGGCGGCGGCGCGGGTGGGGGGGGTGAGCATGAGGCGGAGCTCTTCGGCGATCCGCTCGGGGGAGATGCCGCGGAGCTTCGTGGCGTTGTCGCGGATGGCGGCGGCGGTGGCGGGGTCGATGGACAGGCCGAAGCGGGCGGCGAAGCGGACGGCGCGGAGGAGGCGGAGGTGGTCCTCGGCGAAGCGGGCGCGCGGGTCGCCGATGGCGCGGAGGAGGCTGGCGCGGAGGTCGGCGACGCCGCCGACGTAGTCGAGGATGGTGCCGTGGGGGGTGGGGTGCAGGAGAGGAGGGGGCGAGGAGATGGGGGGGCGAGGGGCTGGGGTGGTGGGGGGCAGGGGCGCGCCGGAAACGACGGTTTCACCGAGGTCGGACGAGAGGATCGGACAGGGGGATTCACCACCGGTGGGTTCGTTGTCTTCGGGGCGGGGGACTCGGTCACTGAAGTGACCAAGCCTCGTCGGGTCGAGGTGGGTGGTGGCGTGGGCGGTTGATTCTGAACCCTGAACCCTGAGGCCTGAACCCTCCGCGGGGTCGAGGAACAGGCCGTTGATGGTGAAGTCGCGGCGTTGGGCGTCTTCGGCGGCGGTGGTGAAGCGGACGGAGTCGGGGCGGCGGCCGTCGGTGTAGGTGCCTTCGGTGCGGAAGGTGGCGACCTCGATGGTGGAGGGGCCGTGGCGGACGAGGATGACGCCGAAGGCGGCGCCGACGGCCTGGGTCTGCGGAAAGAGCTGCCGCACGCGCTTGGGGGGCGCGTCGGTGGCGACGTCGTAGTCCTTGGGCTCGAGTCCGAGCAGTGCGTCGCGCACGCACCCGCCCGCGAAATAAGCGACGTGGCCCGATCCGCGCAGGCGCGCGACGACCGCCGCCGCGTCTTGGCGCGAGCAGGGGGGCTTGGTGCGGATTTCCGGCGCGGGGGCGTCGGCCATGCCGGAGAAGATACCGAGGGACCTCAGGATATGCGCGGCCGCCCGGTTTCTTGGGTCGTCCGGCGGAATCACACACGCAGACGCCGCAAGCGGCTGAGCCTGATCGGGGGCGCCCGTGGTAAGACCGCTCGATTTTGAAACGCGCTTGGACCGGGCTTTGCGAAAGCC
>DASPKW010000040.1:0-6045 GCA_035627895.1 Tepidisphaeraceae bacterium
CTGGTAAAGGAACCGCAACGTGCCCGGCGTGTGCCCGACGTCCCCGATATTCTTGGTCGCCCACCCGGAGTGCAGCAGGACCGCCTTCTCGCGCTTGGGCGTCAGCGCGCCCGCGGGCAACGCGGTGGCGGCGGCGCCCACTGCGAGGGCGGACGACTTCAGGAAGGAGCGGCGTGTGATCATGCCCGAGAAGATACCGCCGGCGCGGCGACGGGCCAACACTGAACCGGCCGCGCCCTTCCCGCGACAACGCCGTCACCGCGCCCGGCCGAGTGATACGCATCCGGTCTGATTCACGCGCTCGTCCGAGACGGCAGGGCCGCTTCAGCGGCCCTGTATTCGAGCGGAGATCCGATCCCAATCCGCCATTGACAACCGATTACACCCGTAATAGATTACGCCCGTAATCATGCCCCGCTCCATCTCCATCTCCGACGCCGAGTGGGACGTCATGCGCGTCCTCTGGGACGCCCCCGGCCCGATCACCGCCGGCGACGTCGTCGACGCCCTGCGCCAAAACCCGCGCACGACCAAAACCTACCTGAACCGCCTGCTCAAGAAGGGCGCCGTCGCGTTCGAAGCCCGCGGCAAGGTCTACTGGTACTCCCCCAACGTCACGCGCGATGAGTGCGTCCGCACCGAAACCCGCTCCTTCCTCGCCCGCGTCTTCGGCGGCGACCCGGCCGCCCTCCTCGTCCACTTCGTCCGCGACGCCAAGCTCTCCCCCGCCGACCTCGAACACCTCCGCAAACTCCTCAAGCAAAAGGAAAAGGACGGGCGCTAACTCACTCGTCCGCCCCCGGCCTTCTCTGTGCTCTCCTGCGTCTCCGCGGCGAATCTCCCGTCCCCCCAAGCCCGAGGCCGCCATGCCCCTCCTCACCCACCTCCCCGCCACCGTCTGGCACGCCTCGTTCCACGCGGCCGTCGCCGTCGCCGCCGTCCTCATCGTCCGCCAGATCCTCCGCCCGCGCCTCTCGGGCCGCTGGCGCCTCGCGCTCTGGGCGCTCGTCGCCATCCGCCTCCTGACCCCGTGGACGCCCGCCAGCCCGACGAGCGTCTTCGCACTCGCGGGCCCGCCCGCCGAACCGCCCGCCGCCACCCTCCAACCACCCGCCGCGCCATCGACTCTGCTCGTCACCACCGGCCTGCTCCCCAATCGCATCTCGAACGACATCATCGCGCCGGTCGCGCCCACCCCCCTGCCTTCTTCACCCCCCACCCATCTCGTCCTCGTCGCCGCCGCCGTCATCTGGTGGGCCGGCGCAACCTTCCTCCTCACCCGCCACGCCGTCGCCTGCCGCCGGTCCACCCGCCGGCTCGCCCGGACGCCCGAGACCGACCCGACCGCCCTCGCGCTCCTCGACGACTGTCGCCGCCGGGCCCGCGTCCGCCGCCCCGTCGCCCTCGCCCGCTCCGCCGCCGTCGCCGGCCCCGCACTCGTCGGCGTCCGCCGGCCCACCATCCTCCTCCCGCCCGGCCTCACGCTCCCGCCCGACAAACTCGAGTGCGTCCTCCTCCATGAACTCGCCCACGTCCGCCGACACGACCTGCTGACCGAGCACCTCGTCGCCCTGCTCACCGCCCTCCACTGGTTCAACCCGCTCGTCTGGCTCGCCGCGCGGTGCTACCGCGCCGACCGCGAGCTCGCGCGGGACGCCGAAACCGTCTCGCTGCTCCGCCGAGACCCCGACGACGCGCGCCAATCGTACGCCCGCACGCTACTTGACCTGATCGAGTCCGCCCTGTCCCGCCCCGCCCCGCCCGCCGCGCTCGGCCTGCTCTCCTCGCTCCGCCCGCTCGCCGAAAGGTTCACCATGATCACCCGCCCGCGCCACCGGTCCCTCCCGCTCACGCTCACCGCGTTCGCCGCGGTCGTCGCCGTCGGCTGCACCACGCTCACGCGCCCGCCCGCCACCCAGCCCACCGCCACCGGCCCCAAGCTGACGATCGAGATCGCCGCCGACGGCGACGTCGTCACCCGCGTGTACGACGTCCGCGACCTGATCACGCCCATCCCCGACTTCAGTTCCGACGACGACGCCCCCGCCCACCGGCTCCGGGCCGCCGCCGTCGCGACGCGCCCCGTGATTCCCGCCCCGGCCTTCGAGCGCTCGCCGACCACCCCCGCCCTGCCCGGGCCCGCCGCCGGCGACCCCACCGCCCGCCTCATCTCCCTGATCCGCGACACGATCGACCCACCCTCCTGGCCCGCCGCCAAACTCCCCGGCGCCCAATCCCCAAGCCCCTACGGCATCCGCGAGCTCTCCGGCCAACTCATCGTCCGCCAGACCCGCGCCAACCACGACGCGCTCACCACCCTCCTCACCCAGCTCCGCCAGACCCGCGGCATCCAGATCACCGTCGAGGCCCGCTTCGTCCTGTTCGACCTCGACGCGCTCGCCAAGGCCGACCCCGCCGCCGCCGCACTCCTGTCCGACCTGCAGCACGCCGACAAGAACGCCCCGCTCAAACCGGCCCCCACCTACCTGACCGAACCCCAGCTCAACACGATCCTCCGCGCCGCCCAATCCCTCCAGGAGACCACCACCCTCTCCGCCCCGCGCGTCACCACCTTCAACGGCCAGCGCGCCTACGTGAAGATCGCCCACCAGCGCGCCTACACCGCCGACTACAAAATCACCCGCGGCCCCGACGGCAAACCCGCCTACGAGCCCGTCGCCGAGGTCGCCGAGTCCGGCCTCACCCTCGACGTCCAGGCCACCGCCTCCGCCGACCGAAAGTACGTCACGCTCAACCTCCGCCCGCACATCGCCAAGCTGCTCGGCCTGAAATCCCTCCCCTTCCCCAACCTCCCCCCCGACCACCCCGCCGGCGCTGACAAACCAATCATCCAGCAGCCCGACCTCGCCGTCACCGAGGTCCGCACGACCATCTCCGTCCCCAACAACCAGACCCTCGTCCTCGGCGGCATGCCCGACACCACCGGCCTCACCAAGTTCGACGACCCCGCCGTCAAACCCAAGCCCGGCCACCGCCTGTTCATCTTCGTCAAGCCCACGCTGATCCTGCAGACCGAAACCGACCAGCGCTCGTTCCCGCTGCTGAAGTCAAAGGTCGAGCCGGCGCGATAAGCAGCGGCCCATCCTCCCTCTCCCAGCGGCGCCAACGGGTACGGCCCGCTGCGTGCACTCCTCGCCGCGGGGAGAGGGCGGGGGTGAGGGGCGAACACCCAAGTGCGCCCGTCTCGCCCTCACCTCAGGTCTTTCCGCGCCCCGCCGCGCCGCGGCCGCCGCGCCGCGGCCGCCGCGCCGCGGTCGCCGCATCAGCGCGATGAACCCGAATGCGATGCCGCTCACGACCGCCCCGACGGTCATGCCGACCGCGACCTGAATCCAAATCGGCAAACTGAACTTGGCCGCTCGCGTGCCATCGCCGTAGGTCACGTACGCGTTCCAGTCCGTCCCGAGGAACACCAGGAGTCCGATCGCCAGCACCGACAGTGAATAGTAAATGGCCCAGCGCGCCACGCGCAAGCCCCGGGTTTGCCGCCCCGCCGCTCGGTAGTCCAGGACGACCGCCGACTGATCTGCCTTCTCTCCCATCCTCTCCTCCGCGCCCTCAGCACCTCTGCGGTGAATCCCCGCCTTCACGGAAACACCACGATTGACGGCGTCGCCTGCACGTCCCGCCCACTCTTGTCCTTCCGCGTCTCGAACTCCACCGTCGCGCTCAGCGCCGAGCTCGTCGGCGCCGCGTCCGGGTTCGCCGGGTCGATCGTGTAGCTGATCAGCTTCAGCGCCTTCGGCCGGTTCCCGTACAGCAGCTTCGCCGTCGCCGTGTACCGGCCGGTCGGGATGTCGAGCAGGAAGTGGTCCTCGTGCCGCCGCCAGGGGATCCGCCGCACGAACGTCAGCGGCCCGCCCTCGCTCCCGTCCACGAGCGGGCCGTCCGGCTTGAGCGTCACCTCGAAGTTCGCCGTGTCCCCGAAGTCGCCCCCCAGATCGAACACGACCGCCGACCCCCAGTACCCCGTCGGGTCCAGCGGGTTCCCCACCCCCGCCGGCCTGGCCCCCGAGATCCGCCAGACGAAATCGCGCACCAGCCCCGCCTTCGCGTCCCGCGCCTCGAGCCACTCGGTCGCCCCGTCCGCCGGCGCCAGCGGGAACACCAGCGTCCGATTGTGATACTCCGCCGTCACCACCGCCTCCGGCGTCGAGTACGTCCCGTCCGGCAGCTCGAACTCGTACCCCTTCGCCGGCCCCTTCACCTCGAACGTCTTGTCGACCGCGTCCCCCCCGCGCGTGAACCCGCGCACCCGCACCGTCACGTTCGACAGCGGCCCGCCCCGCGCATCCGCCAGCGTGCCGACCACCCGCCCGGCCTTGGCCCGCGGGTCCGCCGGCCCCGATGTGCCCTTGTCGCACCCGCCCATGAGGACGACCGCGGTGATCATCACCGACATCAGCGCGCGCTGGATCATGCGCCGGATTCTACGACCGAACTCCGAGGGAGCCCAGCGACTCGTCGCGGGACGGAGTCACAGGGGCGTCCGTCCCGCGACAAGTCGCTGGGCTCTCTTTACAATGCCGCGCCGGTTCCGCCGTTCACTTCTCGGATCAAGGAGTCCCCCCGCCATGAAGCCGACTCGCCTCCTCGTCCTCGCCATCACCTCCGCCCTCTCGCTCACCCCCGCCGCCCAGCCCGCCGCCGACGCGCCCATGACCGTCGACCAGGGCCTGATCGGTGCGCCCGCCGAGTGGGAAGTCCACGACCGCAAGCGCCCCCAGCCCCCGGTCGTCACGCCCGCCACGCCCTCCACCCAGGACGCCGCCGGCGCCGCCCCGTCGGACGCGATCGTCCTCTTCGACGGCAAGAACCTCGACCTCTGGGAGTCGACCGCCACCGCCGGCGAGAACAAGGGCAAGCGGATCCCCGCCGCGTGGAAGGTCGAGAACGGCTACTTCGAGATCGTCCCCAAGACCGGTCAGCTCGTCACCAAGGACCAGTACCCCGGCGACCTCCAGGTGCACGTCGAGTTCCGCATGCCCGACCCCGCCAAGGGCAAGGACCAGGATCGCGGCAACTCCGGCCTGTTCATCATGGGCCGGTACGAGTTCCAGGTCCTCGACAACTACCAGGCCGAGACCTACGCCGACGGCATGGTCGGCGCGTTCTACGGCCAGTACCCCCCGCAGGTGAACGCCGCCCGAAAGCCCGGCGAGTGGCAGGCGTACGACATCATCTTCCACGGCCCCCGCTTCGACACCGACGGCAAGCTCACCCGCCCCGCCCGCGCGACCGTCCTCCTCAACGGCGTCCTCGTCCAGGACAACGTTGAACTGAAAGGCCCGACCAGCCACATGAAGCTCGCCGAGTACAAAAAGCACCCGCCGACCGGCCCGATCACCCTGCAAGACCACGGCCACCCCGTCCGCTTCCGCAACATCTGGATCCGCCCGATCACCGACAAGGCCCCCGTCGCCCCGACCAAGCCGGGCGTGAAGCACTGAGCGGATTGCCGATTGCCCATCGCCGATTGCCGATTGCCGATTGAAGGACGGGCGCGCTCGTCCTCGCGACGGACGTCCCCCCTGTCATTCCGAGGTACTCCGAGGAATCTGGCCCCGAGCGTCAGGGCCCGCTCGACATGGGCAATGGTTGTCTAAGCCTAACCGCCAACGTCGGAGGGGCCTCGCCGTTCGCAGCCAGATCCCTCGTGCCTCGGGATGACAGTCCAGACGCCAGCGCGCGTTTCAATCGGCAATCGGCAATTGGAAATCGGCAATTGGCATTCGCTCGTACACCGACACCCCAAACACCCCCGGCGTCTCCGCGTGCCGTTCGTACCCCTCGATCACGCCGAGCCACGCCCCGTCGACCGAGTCGGGCCGCCGGAAGACGAGCAGGTACTTCGCCCCCGTCCCCGCCAAACGACCCGCCCACGCCTCGCGCGAATGATTCGCCGACAAAGCCGTCGGCCCGCGCCACCGCCCGAGCTCCCCGCCCCCCGCCGGCGGGTTGTACACGGCGAACAACACGACCACGTCGTACGTCCCGTGATCGTCAAGAAAATCCCGCCCCCCC
>DASPKW010000041.1:0-6078 GCA_035627895.1 Tepidisphaeraceae bacterium
CCCGGCGGCTGAAAGGGGCGTTCTACTTCCGGCGCTTTGCGGGCCGTTTCGACTTCGACGCGGTCTTCCGCCCGGCACCACCGGACTCGATCGCCCCCAGCACCCCGATCATCTCGACGGCGGCCTCGGCGGCGCGTTCGCCGGCGTGGCCGTGGGAGCCGCCGACGCGCTCGAGGGCTTGCTGGTGCGTGTTGGTGGTCAGGACGCCGAAGATGACGGGCAGGCCGCTGGTGATCGAGACGGCCTGGAGGCCGCGGGCGCACTCGCCGGCGACGTAGTCGAAGTGGGGCGTGTCGCCGCGGACGACGGCGCCGAGGCAGACGACGGCGGCGTAGCGCCCGGTGGCGGCGAACGCGCGGGCGGCGACCGGCAGCTCGAATGCACCGGGGACGCGAACGAGTTCGATTTGCTTTTCCGACACGCCCAGCTCGGCCAGCCGCCGCACGCACCCGGCCAGGAGCTCGTCGACCAGGTCGGCGTTGAACCGGGCGGCGGCGACGCCGATGCGGGCGCCCGGGGGGAGCTTGACGGACTGGAGGGCGGCGGGAACCTGGGTGCTCATATCGCGTCAGTTTGGGGGGAAGCGGGGCGCGGGTCAATGAGCGCCCGTGGACAACTCGCGCCGCCGCACACACAATCCCGCACGCCATGCTTTCCGCCCTTTCCCATCGCGTGTTGCCCGTGCTCCAGCTGACGCGGATGGCGCTGGTGTTCACGGCGATCGCCGACTCGACCTGCGCCTATCTTCTCCGCGCCGCGCGGACGGCGGGCGGGGGTGGCGCGGGCGCGTTCTTCGGGGCGTTGGACTGGCGCGACGGGGTGGCGATCGTGATGGTGTCGGTCGGCCTGTACGGGTACGGGATGAGTTTGAACGACATCATCGACCGCCGGCGCGATTCGACGATCGCGCCGGGGCGGCCGCTGCCGTCGGGGCGGATAGGAGTCGTCACGGCGCACGTGATCTGCGCGCTGCTGGCGCTGGCGGCGCTCGCGGGGGCGACGTACCTGTCGCTCCGGCCGTTCTACTCGTACTGGGTGCCGCTGGTGATCGTCGTGTGGACGGGATTGTTGATCACGTTCTACGACGTCGCGGGCAAGTACCTCGTCTGGCCGGGGTTGATCTGCCTCGGGCTGATCCGGTTCTTTCACTCGGCGGTCCCGGCGCCGGACCTGCCGGTGCTTTGGCACCCGCTGCTGCTGCTGAACCACGTGGCGATATTGTCGACGGTGGCCTACAAGTGGGAGCAGAAGCGGCCGGCGCTGACGCGCGGGCAGCGGTGGTCGGTGCTCGGGATGCTGGCGCTGATCGACCTGGTGCTGATCGGCTTCTGCGCGATCTACCGCAAGTCGTCCCTCGCTTGGTCGCCGGGGCTTCTGATCCCGGCCGGTGCTGTCGTGCTGTTCCTGGTCGTCGCGGCCGTGATCAAGCGGCGGTACGCCAACCGGCGCCAGGCGGGTCAGACGCTGATGCTGTACGGGCTGCTCTGGCTGATCGTGTACGACGCGGCGTTCGTCGCGGGGTCGGCGGACTTCCGCGGGGCCGACGGCGCCATCGACTGGGCGAGCCACCCGCGCTGGATCGCCGCGGCGGCGGTCTTCGCGCTGCTGCCGGTCGCGTATTTGTCGGTGCAGGTGATGCGGTGGTGGAGCAAGCTGCTGATGGCGTCGCAGCGGCCGGAGTACAAGCGCGCGGGGGTGTGACCGGCCCTCACCGTCCTCCTGAGCGCAGCGAAGGATCTCGCCTCGAACGTCGAGGGCCGCCCGACGACGCGAGCGGCCCTCGACGCAATAGCTAGATCCTTCGCTGCGCTCAGGATGACGGACCACGAATCGCCCTACGACGGCGGCAGCGCGACACCCGCGGGCGCGTCCAGCGTGCGGACGCGCTTGGTCGAGCCGCCCGACTGGGCCGCGGCCTTGGCGGTGTGCGTGCCGCCGCGCGGCATCGCGATCACGCCGGTCCGGGCGGTCTGCTCGATGCCGTACGGGCGCATCAGGTCGATGAAGGCCTCGAGCTTGTCCTCGGTACCGGCGAGCTCGATCATCACGCTCGTCTGCGACACGTCGACGACCTTGCCGCGGAACAGCTCGACGATGTCGACGACCTCGCGCCGCTTGTCGGCGCTGACGGTCACGGTGATCAGGAGCAAATCGCGCTCGATGTAGGCGGTGCCGGCGAAGTCGCGCACCTCGGCGACGGCGACGAGCTTGGCGAGCTGCTTGCGGACCTGGTCGAGCGTGTTGTCGTCGGCGGAGACGACGATCGTCATGCGGGAGAGGTTCGGGTCCTCGGTCCGCCCGACGACGAGCGAGTCGATGTTGAACCCGCGGGCGGAGAACATCCCGGCCACCCCGGCGAGGACGCCGGGCTCGTTGATCACCAACGCCGAAATCACGTGACGCATCGCAGTCGCTCCTGTCGGGCGGATCAGCCGCCCCCGGCCTCCCCGGATCGGGGAAAGGGGGCAGATTGTACGGGAAAGTGGTGTGGGGACAAGGGTCGGGAGGGCGAGGGCTCGGTCCGGGCCGTCGAACCGGCATCGCGACCATAGCTGCAGGTCAACGACCTGCTGACGCGTTCCCCGTCGGAGTGCGACCGGTGGCGCGAGCGGCGAGTCCCAACACGCGTCAGCAACTCATTGAGTCGCTGCTGACTCCGCACGTGTCGCCGTGTGGGCTCGGCGCGCCCTTTGCACCTTCCATGGCCGTACGGACACGCCTCCCCTACCGGGCCACGGATCGGCATTTCAGACCGCCACGAACCCCGCACGCGAGCGAGGTGCCGCATGCCGTCTGCCGTCGCCAGTCGAGATCGCCATCCCGCGCGCGCGTCCGCGCCGGTCGCCGCGACACGCCGGTCACGCCAATCCGTCGTCATCCCGGACGATGAGGCGAACGTCCATCTCAGGGTCGGCGGCCGAACCGTTTCGTTGACCAATTTGGACAAGGCGTTCTGGCCCGAGTTGGGCATCACCAAGGGCGATTTGCTCCGCTACTACGTGGCCATCGCGCCGTACCTGCTGCCGCACCTGGTCGACCGGGCGATGGTCATGAAGCGCTACCCGCACGGCGCGACCGGCGAGTTCTTCTTCATGAAGCGGGCCCCGTCGCCGCGGCCAGACTGGATCCGGACGTGCTCGATCGAGCACGAGAGCGCGAGCGTGATTGACTTCCCGATGATCCAGGATCTGGCGTCGTTGCTCTGGGTCGTGAACCTCGGGTGCATTGACCTGAACCCGTGGTACGCGCGGTGCGACGACGTCGACCGGCCGGACTACCTGCACTTCGACCTCGACCCGGTCAGCCCGACCGGCAGTCGAAAGGCGGTGCCGTTCGATCGCGTGTTGGAGGTCAGCCTGATCCTGCGCGACGCGCTGGCGGCGTTGGGCATGCCGAGCTACCCGAAGACGACCGGCAGCCGGGGCGTGCACGTGTACGTGCCGATCGTCCGCGGGCCGACGCAAAAGCAGGTGTGGACGTTCGCCAAGGCGTTCGCCCATACGCTCGCCAAGGCGCACCCGGAGTTGATAACGGCCGAGTACAAGATCGCCAAGCGGCCGCAGGGGCGAGTGCTGGTCGACTACAACCAGAACGCGTGGGGGCGGACGCTGGCGAGCGTTTATTCCGTTCGCCCCAAGCCCGGGGCGCCCGTGTCGATGCCGGTGACGTGGGCCGAGGTCGAGCGCGGGGTCACGATCGAGCAGTTTCATCTGCGCAACGCGGCGGCGCGGCTGAAGCAGACGGGGGACTTGTGGAAACCGATGCTGGCCAAGCGCGGGCGGTTCGATTTGGAGCGCGTCACGAAGTGAACTCCGGAGGAATTCCCATGCCCCTGCCCATCAAACCGCCGTTCGCCCCGATGGAGGCCGAGCTCGTGGACGCGATCCCGACCGGGGCCTGGCAGTACGAGCCGAAGTGGGATGGGTTCCGGTGCCTCGCCTTTCGTGATGGCGCGAAGATCGAGCTGCAATCCAAATCCGGACAGCCACTGGGGCGGTACTTCTCGGAGGTCGTCGCCGCGCTCTCGGCCCTCAAATCCAAGCAGTTCGTCCTCGACGGCGAGATCGTCGTGCCGGTCGACGGCCAGCTCTCGTTCGACCAGTTGCTGCAGCGCATCCACCCGGCGGCGTCGCGGATCAAGAAGCTGTCGACCGAGTTCCCGGCGATTTACGTCGTGTTCGACCTTCTCGTCGACGAGCGGGGGAAGTCGCTGGTCCAACGCCCGTTGTCGGAGCGCCGCGCGAGGCTCGAATCATTCGCGGCGCGGTTTGTTTCCACCGGGAACTCGGCCGCTGAAGTGACCGAGCCTCGCGCGCGGATTCACCTGTCTCCCGCGACGTCGGACATTAAGCAGGCGGGGAAATGGTTCTCGTCGACCAACCGGGATCTGGACGGGGTCATCGCGAAGCGCGCGGACGCCGACTACCGCTCGGGCGATCGCACCGGCATGGTGAAGGTCAAGAACATGCGCACGGCCGAGTGCGTCGTCGGCGGGTTCCGGTACGGCTCGAAGGCGACGAAGACGCTCGGGTCACTCCTGCTCGGATTGTACGACGACGAAGGCCTGCTCCACCACGTCGGGTTCTGCTCCGCGCTGACCGAGAAGGAGCGCGTCGCGCTGACGCCGAAGATCGAGAAGCTCAAGAAGTCCGCGGCGAAGGGCGGCGGGTTCACCGGAAAAGCGCCGGGCGGCCCTAGCCGCTGGTCGACCGAGCGTACGGGCGAGTGGGAACCGCTCGACCCGAAGCTGGTCGTCGAGGTGCGGTACGACCACTTCTCGGCGGGCCGGTTCCGGCACGGGACGAAGTTCCTGCGCTGGCGCCCCGACAAGGCGCCGCGCGCGTGCACGATGGAGCAGGTCAAGACGGCGGGGCCGCCGCTGGCGCTGCTGGAAGGACCCGCGCCCAAGCGCCGGAAGGCCTCGTGACGCACCCCGGCCTACCATTCGACCCATGACGCGCGTTCTCCCGCTGCTCCTCGTTGCCCTTCCGACCCTGGCCGACCCCCTCTCGCCTGTCGACACCTTCCCGTACGCCTTGGGCACCCAGTCGATCGGCCCGGCGTATCAGTTCACCGACCAGCCCAAGCTCCTCGAGTCCGCCGTCGCCGTCCGCGAGCTCGGATCGAACGTGTTCAAGTTCGCCCTCCGGCCCGAATATTTCGGCCCGCGCGGCAATGTCGCCGACAAGCACCCCACCGTCCGCACGCTCATCGACCTGGCGCGGGACGAGCCGACCCACCGCCGCGTGCTCGACGCGGGGTTCGCCCACACGTTGGTCTGGGCCTACGCGCTCACGCCCAAGCCCTGGGGCGAGACGTTCGCGGAGGCGGACGCCGACAAGGAGTACCGCGAGATCTACGCCCTTGCCGTCCACTTGCTCCGCACGTACTCGGGCACCGGCCGGGCCTTTTACCTGGGCAACTGGGAGGGCGACTGGGGCCTGCTCGGGCACTACGACGCGGGGCGCGACCCGTCGCCGGGCCGGATCGCCTCGATGACCGCGTGGCTCAAGGCGCGCCAGCGGGCCGTCGACGACGCGCGGCGCGACACGCCGCACAGGGCCGTCACCCTCTACCACTACGTCGAGGTGAACCTCGTCGCCAAGGCGATGGCCGGGAAGCCGACCGTCACGAACAGCGTGCTGCCGGGCGTTCCGGTCGACTTCGTCTCGTACTCCGCGTACGACAGCTTGCAGAAGCACGTCGCCGCCGATCTGCCCAAGGCCTTGGACTACGTCGAGTCGAAGCTTTCGCCCAAGCCCGGGCTTCGCGGCCGGCGCGCATTCGTCGGCGAGTACGGCTTCCCCGCCGCCCGTTTCACGCCCGCCCAACAGGACGCGAAATCGCGCGAGGTGATGATCGCCGCGCTCACGTGGGGCTGCCCGTTCGTGCTTTACTGGCAGTTGTACGACAACGAGGTGTCGCCCGAGGGCGTGCACAAGGGGTTCTGGCTGATCGACGACAAGGGCGTGAAACAGCCGGTCTACGAGACCCACCGCGCGTACTACGCCTGGGCGAGGCAACACGTCGCGGATCACGTCGCGCGGCACGGGGTGGCCCCCGCGGGCGACGCGTTTC
>DASPKW010000042.1:0-3539 GCA_035627895.1 Tepidisphaeraceae bacterium
TCGCTGGCGTTCGCGCGGGGGTACGGGTGGGAGGGGGTGCATGCGCGGTTCGCGCGGGTGCTCCGGTCCCCTCTCCCGGACGCGCGAGGTGGCGCCGTTCGCGAGTGAGCGGGACCGCGTCTGGGGGAGGGATAGGGTGAGGGCATGGAGGCGACTTTCGAAAGCGACGTCCGCTCGTTTGCGAAGGCCCGCTCCATGCCCTCACCCCGGCCCTCTCCCAGCCGCGATTGATCCGGCGCGCGAACGGGCGTCACTGGCGCGGCCGGGAGAGGGAGAGTGCGTAACCTTCACCACGCACCGCCCGCAGGCCCATTAACATCCGCGCGACGCCTCCCTATCATTGCCGGCGATGTCGCATTCTTCTCCATCCCCTCGGCGGCTGTACATGGACAACGCCGCCACTTCGTTTCCGAAGCCGGCCGGCGTGTTGGCGGCGATGACGCGGTACGCGACGGAGCTCGGCGCGTCGGCGGGCCGTGGCGCGTACCACGAGGCGATCGAAACGGGGCATCTGATCGCGACTTGTCGGCGGCGGCTGAACACGCTGTTTAACGGACAGGACGCGAACCATTTCGTCTTTACGCTCAACTGCTCGGACGCGCTCAATCTGGCCATCAAGGGCGTCCTGCTGGCTCGCAACTCGCAACCCGCAACTCGCAACTCCGTCCCGCACGCGATCTGCACGCACATCGATCACAACTCGATTCTTCGGCCGCTGGGGCATCTGGAGGATGACGGGGCGATTGCGGTGACGCGTGTCCCGTGCGATGGCGTCGGGTTGGTGAGCCCCGACGAAGTGCGCGAGGCGATACGGCCGGAGACGAAGCTCGTGGCGATCACGCACGCGAGCAACGTGACGGGGACGGTGCAGCCGATCCGCGAGATCGGGCGGGTCTGCCGGGAGCGGGGGGTGGCGCTGGTGGTCGACGCGGCGCAGTCGGCGGGGCACATCCCGGTGGACGTGCAGGCGGACTTCATCGATTTGCTGGCGGCGCCGGGTCACAAGGCGCTGCTCGGGCCGCTGGGCACGGGGTTTTTGTACATTCGGCCGGGTTTGGAGAAGACGCTTCGGCCGCTGCGCGAGGGGGGGACGGGGAGCGTGAGCGAGAACGACCGGCAGCCGGAGTTTATGCCGGACAAGTTCGAGCCGGGGAGCCACAACGCGATCGGGATCGCGGGGCTGAGCGAGGGCGTGCAGTGGGTGATCGATCAGGGGATCGAGAAGCTCGCGGCCCACGATCTGGACCTGGTGCGGACGTTTATCGAGGGGTGCTCGGACGTGGAGGGGCTGACGTACTTCGGCCCGCCCGGCGTGCGGAACCGGCTGGGCGTGTTCAGCGTGCGCGTCGAGGGGCTGGAGCCGTACGAACTGGCGGCGATCCTCGAATCGTCCTACGGGATCCTCACGCGGCCGGGGTTGCATTGTGCGCCGCTGGCGCACGCCGCGATCGGGACGACGCAGTTCGGCGGGACGACGCGGTTCTCGTTCTCGCCGTTCCTGACGAAGCAGGACGTGAAGTTCGCGACGGATGCGCTGGCGGAGGTGGCGGCGACGCGGGTGGCGGTGTGAGGGCGTCACTCCCTCTGGCCCCCTCTCCCGGACGCGCCCAATCGCGTGTTTTGGTGAGGACGGTGGTGGCGTCTGGGAGAGGGCGGGGGTGACGGCCAGAACGAACCTTCAGACGTTGGCAAGTCCTCAATACCCCTCAGTCAGAAAACGCAGAACCATGTTCGCGACGGCGTCCGTCTCGCGCATTACCTGTCGTGCGGAGAAGCGGAGTACACGAAGTCTCAATTCCGCGAGCCTTGCCGTCCGACGCTCGTCGTACGCGACTGCTTCTGGTTCCGCATGTTGATCGCCGTCCACTTCGACGACGAGTGAGCCGTGCTCGCAATAGAAGTCGGCGATGTACTCATCGACGGGGACCTGGCGGCGGAATTTGAAGCCGCCGAGCCGGCGGTCGCGGAGGCGTGACCATAAGCGGCGCTCGGCGTCGGACGGCGCACGGCGCATCTTGTGGGCGCGGTAGTGAAGGAGGGGGTCGTCACTGCGGCGCATGCAGCCCTCCAGTGTCCGCGCGGTTCGGTCATGCCCTCACCCCAGCCCTCTCCCAGACGCGGCCGCAGGTTTGGCGAGAATGACGGGGCGAGGCGCGTCCGGGAGAGGGGGCCGGGCGCGTCCGGATGCGAGTGGGCGCGGTGGCAATTACGCCCTCGCCATCTCCAACCCCCGAATCGTGCTCTTCCCCGACCCGAACGTGTCGGTCTCGACGCCCATCCGCTGCAACATCGACACGTACAAGTTGCACAAGTTCTCGTTCTTCTCCTGGTCGAACGCGATGTGCTGGCCGTGGCGGAAGCCGCCGCCGGCGATGACGCAGGGCATGTTCTTGTTGCTGTGGCTCGACGCGTTGCCGAGGTTCGAGCCGTAGTAGACCATCGTGCGGTCGAGCAGGTTGGCGTCGTCTTCCTTGGTGGTCTTGAGCTTGGTGAGGAACTCGCCGAGGGCGACGAACTCGGCCTTTTCGACGGCCTTGAGCTGCTCGAGCTTCTGGGGGTCCTTGCCGTGGTGGGAGAGGCTGTGGTGGCCTTCGGTGACGCCGTCGATCGGGGGGACCAGGCCGGAGCCTTCGACGCTCAGGGTGACGATGCGGGTGGAGTCGGTCTGGAAGGAGAGGTGGATCAGGTCGAGCATCAGGCGCATGCGGCCGATGAGGTCGGCGCGGTCGGTGATGTCTTTGGGGGGGGCCATGGTGACGGCGGGCTTGGGCTTGCGGCTCCACTCCTCGGCCTTGACCATGCGCTGTTCGAGTTCGCGGACGGAGGTGAAGTACTCGTCGAGCTTGTCGCGGTCGCCGTGGCCGAGGCCGCGGGAGAGAGTTTTGGCCTTAGCGTTGACGGTGTCGAGGACGCTGCGGCCCTGGCGGATGCGGGCGACCTGGGCGTCGATCTCCTTGGCGGTGCCGGTCATGAACAGCTTGGCGAAGACCTTGGACGGCACGCCCTCGGCGGGGACCTGCACGCCGCCGCGCGTCCAGGAGATGCTGCCGCCGCCGGTGTTGAGGGTGAGGCTGGCAAAACGGGTGTCGGGCTGGAGCTTTTCGACGGCGAACTGGTCGAGGGAGATCGAGTTGCGGAAGCCGGAGGTGCCGGGGTGTGGGGCGGCGGTGAGGAAGGAGGCCTCGGCGGAGTGGCCGCCGTCCACCTCGGGCATGGAGACGCCGCTGATGAGGGAGAGGTCGTTGCGGAGGTGGGCGAGGGGCTCCATGTAGGGGGAGGGGGTCCAGTCCTTGCCGGCTTGCGTGGGGTAGAGGAAGGGGGCGTGGAGGCCGAGGTTGGCGCAGATCGCGAGCATGCGGCGCTTCGGCTGCGCGGCGGCCGCGAGCGCGCGGCGCGTCAGCATCGTGTCGAGCAGGGGGAGGGCGAGCGCGACGCCGGCGCCACGGAGCAGCGTTCGGCGGGAGAGGTGCTTCGACATATTCATTGTTCCATTACTCGCCAGACACGACCGACCTGTCATTCCGAGGTACTCCGAGGAA
>DASPKW010000043.1:0-2427 GCA_035627895.1 Tepidisphaeraceae bacterium
GACGTTCGGCCTACCCAACTTGTACAACGGGCGGGTCGGGTTCGTCGGGTACGACAACAACAACCGCGACGGCATCTACACCGACCGCACCGGCACGCTGACGCGCGTCGTCGACCTCAACTCGATCCGCCCGCCGACCACGACCAGCAAGTACTCCGGGTTCGGCGCCCCGAGCCTGCACGCGGGCGGCGTCGGGTTCACCGCCCGCGTCGGGGTCAACTGGGGCGTCTACAACGCTTCGGCCGCCACCGGGCTGACGTCGGAGGTCTACCTCAGCTCCGTGGGCGTGCCGTCCGGGTCGGGCACGTTCACCGCGCTGGGCCGGCTGACCGCCGACGGCGCGTCGATGTACTTCGACGGCCAGGCGATGAACCAGTGGGGCATCTACAAGTCGGTCGGCACGACGACGACGATGGTGCTCAACCTGAACGCGGCCGTGGCGGGGACCGACGCCAAGTTCACCACGTCCCTGTCGAACGTGGCGCGGAGCGGGGACAACCTGAGCTTTAACGGGACGCTGGCGGGGCGCAGCGGGATCTTCGCGCTGATCAACGGCGCCGTCCGGACGATCGCCGACTCGTCGACGCCGATCCCGGACGGGGGCGGGTGGCGGTTCGACGGGAAGTTCGGGTTCTCGGCGATCGGGGGCTCGAGCGTCGCGTTCGTCGGCCGCCACGAGGAAAACGGGGTGGTGCGGAGCGTCGGCGTGTACGCGTGGTCGAACGGCGAACTGCAGAAGGTGATCGACTCGAGCGTCACGCTGGGCGGGAAGCTGATCAAGGACCTGTACGTCGAGAACCAGGCGGTCGCGGGGAACCGCGTGGCGTTCCGGGCGATCTTCACGGACAACACGCAGGGGGCGTTCGTCGCGTCGCTGGTGCCGACCCCGGCCCCGGGCGACCTGAACGCCGACGGCGTCACGGACCCGATCGACGGGCTGATCCTGCGGCGGAACTACGGCAAGCCGGGCGGGTACTCGAAGGGCGACCTCGACGGCGACGGGAGCGTGACGTTCGCGGACTTCCAGCTGATGGAACAGTACATGGGCCGCGTGGGCGGCACCTCGCTGCGGGGCGACGCCGACGGGGACGGCACGGTCGACCCGACCGACTACGGAATTCTGCGCTCGAACTACGGGAAGTACGGGTCGATCGCGCAGGGCGACTTCGACCACGACGGGCGCATCACGTTCAACGACTTCCAGATCTACGAGGGCAACGCGGGCAAGACGGGGCCCACGTACCAGCCGTTCGGGGCGATCGTCCCAGCGACGGACCTGGGCGCGCCGGCCGACGCGGTGCCGGAGCCGGGGGCGCTCGGGGTGGTCGGCCTCGCGGTGGTGGCGTTGCGGCGGCGCGGGCGGAGGTGAGGGGTGAGGGGATGAGCGGTGAGAACGAGATAACGAGAACGACGGACGGAGTCGGATGACTCCGTCCGTCACTTGTTTTCGGGATTGCTCCCGACCCGGGTTGAACGTCATCCCCGCCGGCGGAAGCCTGCGGTGGCGTTGATCACCCGATCGGCTTCGACCGCGGGCGTGCTCGCAGGGTCATTGCCCGCCCGACTCCTGCGTCCCTTGCTGCTGCTGCTGCTGCTGGGCGGCGAGTTCGGCTTGCTGCTGCTGTTGGGTGTTGTTGTTCAACAGGCCGCCGAACTGGGCCAATTGGCTGACGGTGCTCAGCGTGCCGAGGCCGCCGCCGCCGCCCATCTTCGAGCAGCCGGTGGACAGGACGAGGGTCGCAGCGACCAGGGGCAACACCGCGAGGCGGGTGAGACGGGACATGGCGAAACTCCTCTGTAGAGAGTGAGAGTGGTGGTTCCGACCGCCGCAACCGGCCGACGCTGGCCGGGCGAGCGGGCGGGAATCTACAGGGGAAGACACGGGCGGTGGGATGCCCTGTTCGGGCGTTGTCCCGCGGGGGGGGATCGGCGGCGGTATCGGGGCGGAGGGAAGGTGTGCCACAGCCGAATCGGGCGAGATGAAGCGCCACGGCCCCGCGCCGCGTCACGCGCGAGCGGCATTTGATCGGGACGCGTTGCCGGTTGTGCTCGACGCCGCAGAGCGACGGCGAGTGGGCCTTCGCGGACGATGCGGCGCGCGGGCCGGAGGTGGGGATCGCACGCCGCAGGGTCACGTCCCACCCGCGCCGACGGGTCTTGCGCGCGTGAGCATCGAGCCACGGCTCGCGAGGGCATGGCGCCCCGGAACGGCCGCCGTCAGCGCGTCGGGCGGCGGCGCGGCGGGGCCGGCGGCGGGGTGTAGCGGCGTCGGAGGGCTTCGGCTTCGGCGTCGCCCTCGGCCTGGCGGGCGGCGGTTCGCTGCCGGCGGATCTCGTCCGACAGCTTGCGGAACTCCTCGGTCGTCGCCTTCGAGTGGTGACCTTCCCACTCGTCGGCAGTCAGCTCCTTGTCGGCGGCAGCCCACTG
>DASPKW010000044.1:0-7849 GCA_035627895.1 Tepidisphaeraceae bacterium
CGATGACGCCGGGGCGGAGGGTCGGGTCGACGTCGAGGGTGATCACGCGGGCGCCGGTCAGGGTGCGGACGATGGCGGCAGTGACGCCGCGCCCCGGGCCGATTTCCAGGACGGTGCGGGGCGCGAGGCGCGCGACGAACCCGGCCTGGAGGGCGAGGCTGTACATGCGGCGGTTGTCGTAATACTCGCCGCCGTAGTGAGTCAGGTCGGTCTGGGGCGTGTGGTGGGCGGTGGCGTGCATCGTGGGGTGGCCTGACCCGCGCGGCAGTGTAACCCCGGCGGGAATTGGGCGGGAGCGCGCGGCGAGTCCGAACCGGTCGGTTTCGACCGGCGAAAATGCGGCGATTCCGCTTGACGCGGTGCGCGGGCGGGGTGAAGTTAGGGGTTTCACGTCCCGCGGAGGGATGCAGGCAGGCGGAATGGACACGCAGGAGTCGACCGACAACGCGACGGGGGCGCGCGGCGGGCCCCCCGCGACGGCGGCGGCGGCGGTCGCGCCCGCCGGGGGCGCCGCGCCCGCGCCGGCCGACGCGCCGCGCCCGGACCCGGTCGTCGTCATCGTCGGGTTCGGCCTGCCCGGGCGGTTCGTCGCCGAAGTGCTGGACGCCCGGCAGATCCCGTATTCCGTCCTCGAACTGAACCCGGTCAACGCGCGGAACATCGCGCGGATCGGCAAGCGCGTCGTGTGCGGGGAGGCGCGGAACCCGGAGTTGCTCAAAGAGGCGGGCGTCGAGCGGGCGCAGGTGCTGGCGGTCACGCTGCCGGACGAGAAGGCCGTGATCGAGGTGCTGAACGTCGCCCGGCAGATCAACCCGTCGATCCGGATGCTGGCGCGCGTCAACTACACGTCGACCGGCATCAAGGCCGAGCGCGCCGGCGCGAGCCACGTGCTGGTCGAAGAGCAACTGGTCGCCCTAGAGTTCGCGAGGCTGATGGGGGACGTGCTGTAGCGCGCGTGTGCGGGGCATACTTGCGGTGACCCATCCGGGGCGGCGTTTCGGGCGGAGCCCGTGCTCTGTGCCCCGGCTTGTTTCGTTCCTGCAAACGTCCTATCTGGTATTGTCCCGATATCCCGAATCGGCGCGGAAACGGTTGTTCTCACACGTGAGCCGGATTGCAAAAAGCGGGTTTAGGGACCGCGGCCCGCGAGCCGAAAGAGTGGTACGCCGGGTGGGCAGAAACCCCCACGGTGGAGCGGAAGGGGCGGGACGACGTGGCGGCCGTGCGCGTGCCGAACTGGCGCGTGCGACATCCTCGATCGATTGATGAAAGCGGGCGAACGGCGGACGCGCCGGAGGTGGGCCGCCTGCCCGAGGTCCGGGAATACCGGGCCTCGCGCCCGGCCGGCGGGAATCTTTCCCATGGCCGGCGGACGTATCGTACATCTGGCTTGAGGGATTGCGTTGGAAACGAAACGACCTCACTTATTGGCCCTCGACGGCGACGAAGCCGTGCTCCGGCAGATCGCCCAGATCGCCGGCCCGTTTTTCGAAACCCTGACCACCCGCGACCCCCGCCGACTGCTCGGCTGGGCGTCGACCTTCGCGGCCCACACGGCGGCGGTCGTGACCGAGCACGTCCTGGAGACGGCGATGGGCGTCGCACTGCTCGAACAGATCCGCTCAATGTGCCCCGGCGCCCGGCGGGTGCTTATGACGACGTACCACGATTTGACATCGATCGTCGACGGCATCCACAGCGGGGTGATCGACTGCGTCGTGCCCAAGCCGTGCTCGCCCGCAGAATTGCTCGGGGCGGTGATGCCGGTGAGGTTGCGGGCGAGCGCGTAGGGGCGGAATCGCGACGACGCGAAGCGACTGCGGGGCGGCCTTCGCTGGGCGAGGCGATTTGGGAGTCCAACAGAAATGAAGAACCCGCGGACGGGGTCCGCGGGTTCTCCTGACTTCCGGATTCGACTTCTCCCCTTATGCGACTGCCATCTGTGGCTTGGGCGCGTTGGACAGAATCCACTTCCGCATCTGCCCGGTCTGGCCTTCCCAGCCGGCGCCCGCGCGGATCGTCAGGAACGTTTCGTAGAGCGCATCGAGCGTCTTGGAGAGGTCGCGCAGGAGCGTGATGCGCTCCTCGAACAATTGCCGGGGCGTCTCGGCGTCCTCGATCTCCGGGAGCTTGGCGCTGCCGAGCGACATCTGCTCGGGGTTGAAGTTGAACTCGAACTGGTTGCCCTTGGCGTGGATCGTCAGGAACGCCTTGCGGGGGACCTTGCCGGTGCGGAGCGCGTCGCGGGCCTCGGGCATGCGGGTGGGGCCAGAGGCCTTGAGCGTGTCCCGGCCGGTCATGCCGAAGGAGCAGTCGAGGTCGAGCGTCTTGTCGAAGAGCAGGGCGACGTCGCCCATGGACTCGGTCACGACCTCGCCGTCCTTCGCGTCGGCGTGGAACCAGAGCCAGAGGAGGAACTCGTTGCCCATGAAGTCCTTGGGCTGCGGGCCCTTGGCCGTCCAGGGGTACTCGGGCGCCTGGCTCTCGCCGTCCGGGCCGAAGGCGAAGCGCGTGGGCTTGGCGTCCTCGTACTCGCGGCGCTTGCCCCGGTCGACCAGCACGCGCGCCGCCAGCGAACCCGCGCTCAGCGGCTGAAGCTCGCACTTGAACGACCGCTCGAAGATCTCAGCGAGCTTCTCGAAGTTCGCCCCGCTCGCGGCCGAGTACACGATGCCGGCGGGCACGTCCCACAGCAGGTTCACCAGCTTCGATCGGCGGAACCGCCCGGACTTCAGGTCCTCGTCGATCCGCTGCTGCACCGCCTCCTTGGCCTCCTTCTTCTGGGCCTTGGACAGGAACCCGCTCGGGTTCTTCTTGGCGAGCGCGGCCTCTTCCTGCAGCGTGTACGCCTTCTTCACGTCGCCCGGCACCTTGTTCGTGTCGATCCGCAGCGCGAACCAGAGGCAGTCGTTGTAGACGTTGTTGTCGAAGGAGAACTCGGTGTCGTAGATGTGGCGGCCGGCGTTCCACCCGTACTCGGACTCCTCGACGCCGAACTCGCCGGGCACCAGCGCGTGCTCGGCCATGCGCTCAAGGAGCTTTTCGTCGGGCTGGTTGGCGGCGAGCTCGCCGACGACCGCGAAGCGACGGAACGTGATCGACCCGGAATCAAAACCCATGTGACCTGCCTCACTGCCTGAAGAATCGGGATTGCTCACCCCGGCGATATCGGAGGGCGGAAACGCGAAACGTGAAGACATGAAACGTGAGGAGCACGATCCGCAAGGATCGTGATCTTCGGGGGTGTCTCCGGCCCTTCGCCTGCGCGATGTTGCGGGGATGCTTCTACACGGAATGGTAGGGATCCGAAGCCGGCGGGGGCTTCGTCAACACGTGCGGGCGGGTTATCCACAATGCGTGTGGAAAACTTTTCCGGCGGGGGGTCGGCGCGAGTGGGCCGCAATTCGCGAGATCGCGTCGAAGTTGTCATCCCGAGGTATTCCGAGGGATCTGGCTGGCGCGTCAGGGCCCCTTCGACGTTGGCGATTCGTGTGCGAGGACCAACCGCCAAAAGAACGGGCCCCGACGCGCCGGCCAGATTCCTCGGAGTACCTCGGAATGACAGCGAACACGCGGTGCGCGCGATGAACGGGCTCGGTATTGCAGGCGACACCCCCGCTTGCCAAATTCCGCACCCCGGGCGACCATTCGTCCGCAACGTTCCTAAGCTCCGAGCGTGATGATGTGGGACACAGGGGAGTTGTGGCCGCGAACCGGAGACCCCGCTCGATGCGCAAGACTTTGACCGCCCGCCGATTGCTCGCCGCCGTGTTGGCCGTTTGCCCCGCGATCGCGCTGGCGGACGGCGCGGCGCCGCCGCTCGTCGAGCCGACCGCCGCGACGAGCACGACCCCGCCCCCGAAGGACAAGGCCAAGACGCCCGCGGTGACCGGCGGCACCACGTCCGCCGCGCGCGACAACGGCGCGCCGTACCCGTCGGCGTCGCCGGACGCGGTCGTCCGCGTGACGGCCAAGATCTTCCCGGCGGTCGTGCGGCTGGACGTCGCGGCCGAGCAGTTCCGCGAGGGCAAGCGCGATTTGACGCGCGGCATCGGGTCGGGCGTGATCATCGACGCCGAGGGGCGGATCCTGACCAACTACCACGTCGCCGGCCGGGCGGCCGAGATCTTCATCACGCTGGCCAACAAGGAGCGCATCCGGGCCAAGCTGATCGGGGACGACCACTGGACGGACCTGGCGATCGTGCAGCTCGACATGGACGAGGTGAAGCGGCGGGGCGTGTCGTTCAAGTTCGCCGAGCTCGGCACGAGCAACCAATTGATCCCCGGGCAGGACGTGATGGCGATCGGCACGCCGCACGGGTTCGCCCGCACGCTGACGCTCGGCGTGGTGTCGAATCCGGACCAGACGTTTTACCCCAGCCAGCTCGACATCCACGGGTACGAGACCGGCGACTTCTCGAACTGGATCCAGATGGACACGCCGATCAACCCGGGCAACTCCGGCGGCCCGCTGGTGGATCTGAACGGGTACGTGGTCGGCATCAACACGCGGGGCGGCGGGCAGAATTTGAACTTCGCCGTCCCGGTCGACACGGCCAAGGAGGTCGTCTCGGCGATCCTGAAGTCGGCCAGCGAATCGAGCAAGGGGAAGGTCACGCGGTCGGACCTGGGCGTGGACCTCAAACCGCTGCAGGACCTCGAGGCGTTCTACAACATCGACATCAACAAGGGCGTGCTGATCAACTCCGTCGAGCGCCGCAGCCCGGCCCAGAAGGCGGGCGTGAAGACGTCGGACATCCTGCTCGAGATGAACGGCAAGGCGGTCAACGCGCGGTTCCCCGAGGAGCTGGCGGCGGTGCGCAAGATGATCGCGGACCTGCCGGTCGGCGGGGACGTCGAGCTGACGGTCCGGCGGGGCAAGGAGACGCTCAAGCTCAAGGCCCAGACGGCCAAGCTCGAGAGCCGGTTGGGCGAGGAGAAGGAGGCCAAGACGTGGGGCATGTCGGTGCGCGACGTGACCCGGCAGTACGCCAACCAGGCCCAGCTCGACGACGACGAGGGCGTGTGGATCACGACGCTCTCGCCCGGCAACCCCGCGGCGAAGGCCGAGCTCATGGCCGGCGACGTGATCCGGTCGGTCAACCTCAAGCCGGTCAAGGACCTCGACGAGTTCGTCAAGCTGTACGACGCGTCGACCAAGAACAAGGACGCGAAGGTGCTGATCGAGGTCTCGCGCAACCGCGGGAAGCAGACGGCGCTGCTGAAGGTCAGTTACTAGAGACGCGCAGCCCGTCATCCTGAGGTACTCCGAAGGATCTAGCCTCGAACGAAAGGGCCCGCTCGACTTTGGCGGCGACTTTCGACCCTCGTCGCCAACGTCGAACGCCCCTCACTGCGGGAAGCAAGATCCTTCGGAGTACCTCAGGATGACGGCACGGCGCATCGAGCGCTGTCCGGACGCTCCTGAACCCTGAACCCCAACCCCTGAACCCTCTATGCTCCGAACCCTCACATCCGCCCTCCTCCTGACTGCCCTCCCCGCCATCGCCATCGAGCCGGCGGTGGTCGAGAAGCTTCATAAGGACACCACGCCGTCCCTCGTGGCGATCCAGTACACGTGGGAGTCCGAGGTCGGCAAGCGCGAGCTCGTGGCGGCCGGGCTGGTCGTCTCGAACGACGGGCTGATCATGTGCTCGATCGCCGTCGCGCCGGTGCAGATGCCCGACGAGCAGATGAAGGACTTCAAGATCCTCATCCCGGGCGACGAGCAGAAGGAGATCGACGCGACGTTCCTCGGGCGCGACGAGCGGACGAATACCGCGTTCGTCAAGGCCAAGCCGCAGTCGGCGGCCAAGGACGATAAGAAGTCGCCCGCGCCGCCCACGTGGAAGCCGGTCAAGTTCGAGGACGTGCCGGTGGCGGTCGGGGACACGGTCGTGTCGGTCGGCGCGCTGCCGAAGTCGGCGTCGTATCAGTCGTACGCGGTCAAGGCGATGGTGTCGGCGAATTTGCGCGGCGAGACCAAGCACGTGCTGGTGACCAACGAGGGCCTGGCCGCGGTCGGGTCGCCGGTGTTCAACGCGAAGGGGCAGGCCGTCGGGTGGGTCGGGTATCAGCAGGGACAGCGCTGGATCTTGAACGACCCGAACCCTGAGAACCAACTGTCGGCCATCTACGCCCCGCCGCGGACGTTCATCCCGACGCGGGAGTTCGCGATCAGCTTGAGCGACCCGCCTGCCGAGGGGAAGCCGCTGTCGATCGCGTGGCTGGGCGTGGCGCAGATGACGGGCGTGAAGAAGGAGGTCGCCGAGTGGCTGGGCCTGGAAAACCAGGCGGCGGTGAACGTGGGCGACGTGATCCCGGGCACGCCGGCGGAGAAGGCAGGCCTGAAGTCCAAGGACGTGATCGTCAAGCTCGACGGCAAGCCGCTGGAGCGCGGGGACGAGCCCGACGAGGCGGCGATGATCCTCATGAAGCGGATGAAGCAGCTCAAGGCCGGCACGGAGGTGACGCTGACGGTCATTCCCGAGTCAGACCCGAACAAACCGCAGAAGGACGTGAAGGTCGCGCTCGCCGCCCGCCCGAAACAGGAGTCGCAGGCCAAGCGGTTTTACGCCGAGGACCTCGGGTTCACGGCGCGCGAGGTCGTGTTCGACGACACGTACCGGCGCAAGCTGGCCTCCGACCAGAAGGGCGTGGTGATCGCGCTGATCAAGCCGTCGTCGGCGGCCCAGTCGGGGAAGCTCGAGCGAAACGACCTGGTCACCAAGATCAACGGCACCGCCGTCACGGACGTCGAGCAGTTCAAGACGGCGTATCAGGCGCTGCGGAAGGACAAGCCGCGCGAGGCGATCGTCCTCGAAGCGATCCGCGGCGGGTCGGACGAGATCATCCGGATCGAACCGCCGCAGTGATTTCCGAACGGCGTAGACCGTCATCCTGAGGTACTCCGAAGGATCCAGCATCGAACGTGATGGCCCGTTCGACTTTGGCGACCTCCTCCAACGTCGAGCGGGCCTTTTCGTTCGCGGCGGATCCTTCGGAGTACCTCAGGATGACGGTCTCGACGTCTTAAGTGCTTAATATAACACCATTTGTGTTGCAGGTATTCCTCCTCGACACCCACCCCCGCTCGTGCGACAATTCCCCGCCGCGCGCGTCAGGTCCCGGGCGATCTTTCGTGACCAGAAGACGTAACACTTCTCACGATGCCAAACTCCCGATCCCGGCCGTTCATCGATCCCCCCGTCCGTCGCGACCCGACGCCCGAGCTCTCTCGCTCCCACACTGTGAATCTCAACATCACGCTGGAAAACCCGGATAAGAAGCTCGCCCTGTTCGGCTCGGCCGACCGGTATCTGCGGATGATCCGCGACGCGTTCGGCGTGCAGGTCGTCAGCCGGGACGAGGAACTGCGCCTGACCGGCGAACGCGATTCGGTCGCCAAGGCCGCCGCCGTTCTGGAGCAGATGCAGAAGAAGCTCCGCCGGCAGGACTGGCTGAGCACCGAGGACGTCGGGGCGGCGATCACCTCGGCCGCCCACGAGCAGCACGAGCGCACGGCGGACGAGATCGACGTGTACGTCCGCGGCCATGCGATTCGCCCAAAGACCGAAGGGCAAAAGCGTTACATCGACGCGATGCTCAAGAACGACCTGACGTTCTGCGTCGGGCCCGCGGGGACTGGCAAGACGTATTTGGCCGTCGCCGTCGCCGCCTCGATGCTCAAGCACGGGCAGGCCAAGCGGCTGATCCTGGCGCGGCCCGCGGTCGAGGCGGGCGAGCGCTTGGGCTTCCTCCCCGGCGATCTGCAAGCCAAGGTGAATCCGTACCTCAGGCCGCTGTTCGACGCCCTGCACGACATGATCGACTTCGAGCAGGTCAAG
>DASPKW010000045.1:0-22513 GCA_035627895.1 Tepidisphaeraceae bacterium
GCGAGTCCGACGATCCCCGCAATCGCGGCGGAGGCTTTCAGCATCGAACGACGATCGATCCCATGGGACATGTCCGCGTTCCTTTCGTTGGTGCCGGATTCTCACAGTGCCTTACCGCGGGCACAAGTCTGGGTTGCGTACGAAGAAACCCACGGAGCGAGCTCCGTGGGCTTTCGATTGCAAGTCGCAACTCGTCACTCGCAAGGCGCTCTCAGCTGATCCCGGCGCCCCCGCCGATGTCCATCTTGACCACGCCGCGCTGGCGCTTGACGGCGATGATGCGCTGTTTGACCTTGTCGAACAGGGGGCGCGGGTTCGGCAGGCCGCGGAGGGGCAGTTTGGGGTTCGTGTCGTCGTTCGAGAAGATGGTGACGGTGCCGACGCCGAGCAGGCGGTCGAAGAACGACTGCTCGAAGCGGACGTCTTCGACGTGCCAGAGCTCGAGGGTGTCGATCTTCTTCCCGAGGATGCCGCGCTCGAAGTCGATGCGGTAGTTGGTGATCCGGTAACGGATCGAGCGCGTCACCAGGATCGGCGCGATGATCACGCCCAGCCCGACGAGGATGCACGCGAGGTAGACGATCCAGTGGACGGCCATGTTCCCGAAGCGCGAGATCAGGAACGGCGCGGCGATGATCGCCAGGCCGATCAGGAGGCTGAGCAGGAACTTCCCGAACGCCCCGCGGACCATTGGCGAGCCGCTGAAGTACACCTCCTCCTTGTCGTCGGCTTCCTTGTGCGGGGCGTGTTCCTCGAACGCGTTGTGCGCATTGCCCTGGGGTGCCTGGCTCATCGTGCTCCTTCGATTGGTCAGTGGTCGGTCGTTAATTGTCAGTGGTCGGTCGCCCGGACACAACTGCGAACGGGCACGGCTTTTTATAACCCGCTCAATCCTTGCCGTTTCCGAGCTCCTCAATCCGTTCCCACATCTCATCCGGGACGGGCACGACGCTCAGGCGACCGATGCGGAGGAGGTCGAAGCCGGCGAAGGCGGAATCGGCCTTGATCGTGGCGAGCGTGACCGGCGATTTGAGGGGGCGTTTCGGCTTCACGTCCACCACGACGATCTTCTCGTCGTCCGCCGACGGGTCCGGGTAGGGGGCCGACGTGACCTCGGCGACGCCGACGGCGGCGCGCTCGTCGCCGGTGTGGTAGATCAGGACGGGGTCGCCCTTCTTCATGGTGCGGATGTGCTTGAGGGCCAGGGCGTTGGTCACGCCGTCCCACGTGGCCAGCTTGTCCTTGACGAGCTGCGCCCAGGCGAACTCGGAGGGTTCGGTCTTCAAGAGCCAGCGCGCCATTCGTTCTCACTCCGCGGGGATACGCGACCGTGGGCTGCCGCCCTCGGCTGTCACGGACGCTCGATCACATCCGAATGCGCGGCCCACCACCCCCCGCGCCGGCGCCCGCGCCACCGCCGGGAGGCGCGCCCCCGACGTCGGCGAGCGGCTTCTGGATCGTCTGGGTGACCTTGCGGAGCAGGTCGTAGAAGTCGACCTGGGCCAGGTGCATCGCCTTCATCTTGAGGTGCGAGGCGATCCGCTGCTGGAGCGATTCGAGCTGGGCGTGCTGGGCGTCGGACACGGGCATGCCCGACTGCTCCTGGCGGAGGAGCGTCTCAAGCTGGCGGTTGAAGTCCGCGACGAGTCGCCCGGCCTCGGGGTCTTCGGCGACCGACTTGGCGGCCGACTTGTACCGCTCGTAGCTCGGGTGCTCCTTGACCATCTGGCCGACCTTTTCGGCGGCGTCGAGGATCGCTTGCGTGTCGGTGGCCATTCGCGTAACTCCGTGGGTTCGTCGTCGTGTGTGGCGTGCGTCGCGGCCTGTCGACGGCCACTATAATCGCGGGGGCGGCGCCGTCCAATGTGGAGAATCGGGTCTGAATGACGCCACCGTCGCGCTATCATCGTCAGTCGCTCCTGCCGCAGATCGGCCCGGCGGGTCAGGAGCGCCTGGCGCGGGCTCGAGTCTTGCTGGTCGGGTGCGGCGCGCTGGGGACGACGATCGCCGACCAACTCGTCCGCGCGGGCGTAGGACACTTGACCGTGGCGGACCGGGACGTGGTCGAAGCCACCAACCTCCAGCGGCAAACGTTGTTCGACGAGCGCGACGCCGCCCACGGGGCACCCAAGGCCGTCGCCGCCGCCGACCGGCTTCGCGCGGTCAACTCGGCCGTCGAGGTCACGCCGGCTGTCACGGATGTTCATAGCGGCAACATCGAGTCGCTCCTCGGCGCCAAGACCGATCTGATTCTCGACGGCACCGACAACGTCTCGACGCGTTACCTGATCAACGACGTCGCCGTGAAGCATGACCTTCCCTGGGTGTACGGCGCCGCCGTCGCGACCGAGGGGCGGGTGATGGCGATCGTCCCGGGCCACACGCCGTGCCTCCGCTGCCTCTTCCCGAGGCCGCCCGCGGCCCACGAACTGCCGACGTGCGACACCGCGGGCGTGCTCGGCATGGGGGCGGCGGTCGTCGGCGCGTTCCAGGCGATGCAGGCGATCAAGATCCTGGTCGGCGACACGCCGGAACCGGAGATGCTCGCGCTAAACTTCTGGCCGTGGCGCGTGCGCACCATCGACACGGCCGACGCGCGCCGCGGCGACTGCACGTGTTGCGGACTGCGCAAGTTCGACTTTCTCGCGGCCCGGCCCGACTCGTCGATCACGCTGTGCGGCCGAAACGCGATCCAGATTCGGCCGACTCAATCCACGCGCGTCGACCTGCGCGCGCTCGCCGAGCGGATCCGCCCCGGCGGGCGAACGGAAGTCACGCCGCACCTGGTTCGCTGTCACCTGCTCGACCCCGCCGGCGTGGCGCTCACCGTCTTCGCCGACGGCCGCACGCTCGTGCAGGGCGTGACCGACCCCGCCCGCGCCCGAGCCATCCACGCCCGGTGGATCGGCGCGTAGGGTCTGGGCGGGTCATGCGGCGCGTTGCGGCACGTACCACATCACACAGTCGGGGGAAAACGGCCTTCCCGTGGGTGATTCCCCTTGCCGTGACTGCGGCAAGGTATTTTAATGGTGGCCCCGGTCCCACCGCGACGAGGCGCGGATTTGTGAGCGTCGCGCGGAGCGGTCTGCCGGGGCGAGAAGTGCGAACCAGGAGTGGTAGGAATGATGACGCGATTGACAGCCGTCGGTTTGGGTCTGTTCGTGGTCGGGGCCGGCGCGGACGCGCGCGGCGACATCATCTGGGCCGACGACTTCGCGGACCACACCGCCGGGACAGCCCCTAATCGGAGCTTCCCCGGCGGGACGAACCCGGGCAACGACTTCAATCCGACCACGGCCGGAGCGACGGCCGGCTTCCTGGTGGACGGGTCCGTCGGCAATGCCGCCCCCTCACTGTCCCTGGTCGACACGGGCGGCGACGCGGCGACGCTCGTCGTCGCGATGGACCACTTCGCGCCGTTCACCGTAGCCCCGACGTCGGCGACGCCGCGGTTGCGGGTCGCGTTCGACTTCCAGGTGAGTGCGCTCCTCACGTCGACCAACTCGAACAACGCCCGCTTCATCCTTCGGAACAACAGTCAGAATTCGGAGGGGAACCAGCTGGTCATCGGGTTTTCGTACGCCAGCCTGGACGACGGGAGCGGCGGCGGCAGCAACGACCTGGCGCTGTTCGCCCGGACCGACACCGGGACGACGACGACGCTGGCGCCGACGAACGGGTCCGCGATCGGGCTGATCGCCGGCACCGGTTGGGAAGACGGGTTCGACTTCGGCACGTACAACGCCTCGAACAACGCGGACAACGACACGAACGACGAGTTCTACCGGATCGTGTTCGACTACGACTCGGTCACCGGCGGGATCACCGGGACGGTCGAGCAACTCTCCACCGGCAATACGGTCAACCTGCCCGCCGGCCTGGCCCTGAACCCGGGCACCGCGTTCAGCAACGTGTCGTCGGACCAATTCCTGCTCGCCAGCACGGCGTCGAACACCGCGACCGCGTACTTCGACAACTTCGTCGTCGAGGCGCTCCCGGCGGTCCCCGAGCCGGGGACGGCGGCGCTGTTCGGAGTGGCCGCGCTCGGTGCGCTTGGGCGTCGCCGGCGCCGGGCGTGAGCGGGTGCGGCGTCCGCGCGGGGTCGCACGGGTTTCACGGGTTTCACGGGTTTCACGGGCGCGCGGGAGGGTTTGTGGCGATGTGCCTCAGCACCTCCACCTGCGCCTCGAACGCCGACTCGAGCTCGACCGTCGACTTCTCACGCCCGTGCGGGATCGCCGCGGCCGGCGACCAGCCGACGTAGATCAGTTGTCCCTTGCCGACCGGCACCCTGCAGAGGACCGCGGGCGCACCCGCGTCGCGGCCGGCGGTCAGCGGGGCGTCCGCCTTCGGCAGGGCCAACGGGGAGACGTTCAACTTTCCCATCCAATTCTCCGCCGACCTCGCTTCGGCCAGATGCGCGGTCCACGGGTGTGCGGTGTTCGCGAGGTGGGCCGGCTGTTTCCCGCCGCGCCCGATCGGGCCGGTGAGCGATTCGAGCAGCGGGCGGGCGTCGCCGGCGAACAGGTCGATCCGCTCGCGCATCAGCAGCAGCGTGCCGCCGGCCTCGAGCCACGCCTTAATTCTCGGGAAGTCGTCTTTCGCAAAGGCGGTGCGTTCCAGCTTCGCGCGGGCCATCGAACCGTCGACGGCGATCAGGTCGTATCCCGCCCACTTCGCCGGGTCGGGGAAGGTGCGGTGGAACAGGTCGACTGTCGTGCGCTGGCGTTTGAGCAGGTAGGAGAGGATCGGGGCGTCGAACGCCGGGTAGCCGGTGAAGATCGCGGCCCTGGCGAGGGGCGGCCTGACGATGTCCGCGGGTGGCACCGGCGGCAACTCCCACCCGACCGGCCCCACGTCGCCCAATGGCGCCGGCAGAGGCGTGCCGGCGTGCGACAGCCGGCCTTTCAAACCGACGCGCCATCCCGCGTGGCCGAGCGGGATCGCGCCGCGGTCGGGCGACTTCGGGTCAGTGCCCGCGAGCGAATCGGGGAATTCGTCAGCAGCCAGCGCCACGCCCGTATCGACCGCGGGGCTCCCGGCGGTTAGTTCGATGCGCACGGGCTTCCGAAAATCCGCGTCGTACGCCGTCAGCAGGGGGTCGGCCCACCGGTCCATTCCACACCACCCGGGCGGATACTTTTCCTTCGACGCCCCGGCGATCGGCGACTTGCGGAACTTGTCGAGCGGGTCGCCCTTGGCGCGGGCGGTGGTGTCGGCGGTCCAGTACAGGTTTCCGTCTGCGGCGAAGTCGGCGGCCGGTTGCGGCAACGTACCGCCGGGTTGGCCAATCGCCTGGAGGACGACGTTGTTGAACACGCGGCGGCTGGTCCCGGGCACGACCGCGCGGCCGAGGCCGTCGGTGATGTAGTCGTAGCGCGGGGCGTCGCCGGCGAGGATCGTGTTGTGGTAGACCCGCATCGGCTCCCACGCGGGCGAGCCGTGGTCGCCGGCGAAGCGGCCGCGCGACGTGATTTCCTGCGGCGCGTCGGGGCCGGTCGGCCAGTAGTAATTGACCGGCCGGCGGAAGTCGAACACGTTGCGGGCGACCCGGACGCCCGCCCCGACCTGCCGCGCGCCGCCGGCCGTCGCCTTCTGTCGCCCGTGCCCGACGCCGAACGCGAACGTCGTCAGGCAGCGCGAGAAAACGTTCCGCGTGAGCCGCACGTCGCCGCCGTGGGTGTGGCCGTCGTAGCCGGTGTTGGCGGTCAGGAAGATGCCGTCGTCGGAGACGTTGTCGAGGAGGCAGTGGCTCATGCGCACCCGGCGGACGCTGCCGACGAACACGCCGTCGACGCTGTCGGTGAACTCGCAGTATTGGAACTCGAAATCGGTCGAGTCGTCGCCGGTCGGGGCCCAGGAACCGGACGAGAACAGCCGGGCCTCGACGGAGCGATATTTCAGACTGCCGCGGAACGTCCACGGGGCGGCGATGCCGCGGATCGCGGTGTGGGCGACGCGGAGCCCACGGACGGACTTGGCGGTAATCCCGCTGGCGCCGCCGAAGACGTGCAGGCCGTCGAGTTCGACGTTGCTGGCGTTCTCGATCAAGAGCGCGGGCCCGGCGGCGCCGCGGAGAACGAGGTCCTGGAGGCGCACGTGCCCGGCGTCCGCGATGCGGAGTGGCGCGCGGTCACGGCGGCCCGCGAGGACGAGCCGCACGCCGCGCGGGTCGGTCGGGCCGCGGTAGTTGTCGTCCCCGAGGCCCGGGAGCTTGGTGTGCTGCAGGCGGCAGTGGATCCGGCCGGTGGACGCGTCATACCAGACGCCCGGCCCGCAGTAGACCGCGTCGTCGTTCTGCGTCTTCTCGCGGACGTTCCAGTACGGGTTGTCCGACCGCAGGTCCGCGCGGAAGCGGTAGGCTTGAAGCGGTACCATCGTGTCGGCGAAGTGCCCGAAGACGTGGGAGGCGCCGTCGCCGTCGCCATCCCCCGCGCGACCTGCGTCGAGACCGGGGTAGGCCTTCGTTGATCGGAATTCACCCGGCGCGCCGTCCGGAACGGGTTCCCACGCGCTCGCCGGGTCGCGCGCGAAGTCGGCGATGCCGCCGTCGATCGTCACGAGTTCGCCGGGGAAGGCCCGCACGGTGATCGGCCGATCGGCCGTGCCGCGCGCGGCGAGCGTCGCGTGCTCGTAGTACGTGCCGCCGCGGAGGACGAGCGTGTCGCCGGGCGCGAGCTTGGCGAACGCGTGTGCGGGCGAGCGCCAGGGGCGGTCGCGCGAGCCGTCGCCCGTGGTGTCGTCACCACGGGTGGCGTCGACGAACTTGGGGACCGTCCCGGCGGGAACCGGGCGATGACTCGCCTCGGGCAGGGGGCGCGTGGGACCGCGCAAGGGCTCGGCGACTGCCGCCTCGCGCGGCAGGAAGCAGAGTGCGGCGAACAGCGCGAATGTCAGGCGCGCGGGTGCACGATCGCGGGATGCGGAGAACATGCTCGTTTCTCCTCGTGCTCTCGAAATGGTCTAGCGCGACCCGCGCTCGCCTGCGGGCGGCGCTCACGCTTGCCCTTCGGGTCGCGGCTAAACGGGAGCGCTCACAAATCGAGTAGTCCGCGTTAATCTCACAGTCCTGCTTTCGCGGCCGCCCGAAAGTGGGCATCGCGGTCGTCCGTCAGCGCGTCGTGCAGCGCCTGGTAGAGCTTCTTCGCCGGCGCGGCGTTCGGGGTTGGCGGGAGGTTTTCGGCCAGCGCGAACGCGGCCTTGATCGACTGGTTTCGGAGCCAGCCGACGGGCGTTTCCTTCACCGCGGACAGGATCGGGTCGATCGCCTGCGGGCTGGCGGCCTGCGCGAGCGACCAGAGGGCGGTCGCGCGGAGGCGCTCGTCGGCCGAGGCGGTACGGGCGATCTGCGCGAGGGCGTCGATCGCGCCGGCGTCCTTCAGGTATCCCAAAGCCTGCGCCGCCGCGAGTTGCGGCCGGCCGCCGGTCGTGAGCGTCTGGCGGAGCGCGGCGACGGCGGCGGAGACGTCCGCCTTTTCGCTCGACCGCGCCAGCGTGACGATCGCCTGGGCGGCCGGGTCCGCGAGTTCGGCGTCGGTCAGCAGGGGGACCAGGGCCGGGATCGATTCCGCCCCCGCACACGACTGGAGCGTGCGAATCATCAGCCCGCGGAGGGCGGGCGACTTCGACGCGTCAGCCAGCTTCGTCGTCACGGCCTGCACGAGCGCCCCCCGCTCCTTCGATTTGCCCGGGCGGGCGGTGTACAGCGTCAGCGCGTGGAGCACGTACCGCGGCTTGTGGGCCGGGCCGATGTCGGGCTCCTTAATCAGGTCGATCAGGTGCGCGACCGACTCGGATCCGCCCGCGAGGAGCTTGTCGAGCAGCACGTCGGCCTCGGCCCACGTCGGGCCGGTCAGCTTGCCCTTCGCCTTGGGCGGGCCGGGCGGCGCGGGCGGTGGGGCGGGCTTTTCCGGCGGCTTTTCCGGCGTGGCAGGCTTCGCACCCGCCGGCTTGCCCTGGGACGGTGCGGGCTTCTCGTCGCCGGGCTTCTTGCCATCCGCGGCGGGCGTCGGATCACCCGGCTTGGGCTCGGGCTTTGCCTCTGGCTTCTTCGGCGGGGGCGGTGGGGGTGGTGGAGGATTGTCCAGATCCGGGAACTGGTCGACGACGGCTTGGATTTCGGCGGGGGTGGGCATGGTTGGCGGCGAGGGTGAACGGTTGGAGGAATGCGTGGGGAGCACCGGGCGTCGATCGTGGTTCGATCCGGGGCGTCGCCTCTTGGCTCCGCCTCCGGCGTGGGCGATTCGAGGTCGATTACAAATGCCACGGGGCGCGCATCGGCGGGTTGATCAGCCGGTTCGCCTCTTCGTCCCCGACGATCTGCTCGGTGACCGGGTCGAACTTCAGTTTCCGGCCCGTGCGGATCGCGAGGTTGGTCAGGTGCAGGATCGCCACCGTGCGGTACGCCGCCTCTGCATTCCCACCCGCCGGCTTGCGCTGCTTGACGGCGTCGGCGAACGTGAGCAGCGGCTCGGGCTCGGGCATGGCTGCGAGTTTCTTCTGATCGGCCTCGGCGAGATCCGTCACCTTGGGCGTCTTCGACACCAGCCCGCTCGGCTCGCCCCATTCGCCCGACTCCAGGACGAGCGTGAACCCGTTGGCGTACGTCAGCTTCGACCACGCCCACATGCCCGTGACTTCGGGGTGGGCCGGCGCGGCGCTCGCTTCGACTTCGACCGGGAAGGTGGTGTCAAGCCCGTACAGCCACGCGAGCGGGTCCATGAAGTGCTGGCCCATGTCGCCCAGCCCGCCGTTCTCGTAGTCCCAGTACCAGCGGTGCGTGCCGCCGACGCGCGTCGGGTTGAACGGCTTGAGCGGGGCGGGCCCGCAGTACAGGTCCCAGTCGAGATTCGCGGGCACCGGCGCGTCGGCGACGTCGAGCCGGCCTGACCACTCCTTGACCTTGAACCCGCCGCGCCGGACGACGCACGCGTCGGTCTTCCCGAGCAGGCCGGACGTCATGAGTTTGCGCGTCTGCCGGTTGCCCTCGTTACCGGCCATGCCGAACCGGCCGAACGTGCCGATCTGGAACACCCGGTTGTACCGCTTGAACGCATTGGCGATTGCGCGCCCCTCACCCATCGTGCGCGTCATCGGCTTTTCGCACAGGACGTCCTTGCCCGCCTCGGCGGCGGCGATCGAGATCAGCGCGTGCCAGTGGGGCGGCGTCGCGATGGCGACCAGGTCGATGTCCTTGCGGTCCAGGACGTGGCGGAAGTCGGTGTAGATCTTCTTGCCGTCGACCTTGTCCTTGAACTTCACGTCGCACAGGGCGAGCTGCTCGACGTTGAGGTTCTTGGACAGTTCCTTGTAGGTGCCGGGCCCGCGGCCACCGACGCCGATCAGCGCGCCGCCGAACGTTTCCGATGGAGCGACGTGATCGGGCCCGCCCAAAACTTTCGCGGGGACGATCGACACCCCTGCGGCGGCACCGGCGGCGAGGACGGACGACTTCAAAACGGCGCGGCGTGACGGGCGCGAGTGGGACATGGTACCCACTGCTAGTCCGCGCGGGCAGGTTTCGTTTATCGGTTTAGGAACACTGCGGCGGCGCCCAGCACGTTGATGTCGTCCGGGATCGCGCTGGCCTCGACGGTCGTGCGGTCGCGCGTGGCGGCGAACGAGCAGTGGTCGACCATCGACTGGCGGATGCCGGGGAGGAGGAACTCGGTCGCCCGCGACGCGCCGCCGGCGAGGATCACTTTCTCCGGGTTGAACGTGTCGACGAAGTTGGCGATCGCGCGGCCGAGGTATTGGCCGACTGAGTAGAGGATGGCGAGCCCGGCGGGGTCGGCGGCGCGGGCGGCCTCGGTGATGGCCTTGGTCGTGGCGACGTCGGGCGTGAGCCGCGGCGACGGGGTTTTGGCGAGGTGAGACTTGGCGAGCCGGCCGATGCCGGCGATGCCCGCGTACGCCTCGACGCATCCCTTGCGGCCGCACCCGCACGCGAAGGCGTCCGGGCCGTACTCGACCTTGACATGGCCCAATTCGGCGGCGGCGTTGTCGGCGCCGACGAGGAGCTTGCCGTCGCAGATGACGCCGCCACCCACGCCGGTGCCGAGCGTCAGGAGGACCATGTTCCGGCAGCCTTGGGCGGAGACGCCGAACTGGAACTCGCCCAGCGCCGCCGCGTTCGCGTCGTTCTGAACTGAGACGGGTGCGCCGATCTCCTTCTCGATCAGCGCGGCGAGCGGGAGATTGCGAAACCCCGGAAGGTTGGCCGACACGATGATCGACCCATCGACGTTGTTGACCAAGCCCGGGCAGCCCACTCCGACACCGTCGATCCGCGTACACCCGGCCGACGCGGCGAGTTCCCTGGCGGCGACCGCGATCCGCCGCGCCGTCTCGGCCCCTGGCTGGTCGGCGAGCGTGTCGATCGTCGCGGTTTTAAGGATGCGGTGCGTCGGGGCAATCGGCGCGGGCTGGCCGGTCACCTGGGGCTGGCTGTGGACCTCGGACCGGACGACCGCGAGCTTGACGGTGGTCCCGCCGATGTCGACGCCGACGACGTGCTGGTTCATGGGGATCGGGGCTCCTGACGAGGAGCCAGGATCATCGGCGGGAGGGTGAATTTTGTCGAGGGGGCAGGGCTGGGCTCGGGAGGGCGGTTACTCGAGGTACGTGTAGCCCTCGAGCCCGTTCTCGTAGAACTTGAGGAGGACGCGGGACTCGTCGAGGGTGAGCTTGGAGTCTCGGAGGGCGCGCTCGACGCTCTTGCGCATGGTGCGCATCAGGTCGTCGGCGTTGAACTGCACGTAGTGCAGCACCTCGCGGACCGTGTCGCCTTCGATCACCTCGTCGATCGTCGGCCGGCCGTTCTCGTCGATCGTCACGTGGACGGCGTTGGTGTCGCCCAGCAGGTTGTGCAGGTCGCCCAGGATCTCCTGGTACGCCCCGACTAAGAACGCGGCCACCAGGTAGTCCTGGTTGTTGTACGGGTGCAGCTCCAGCACGCTCTTGACGTCGCGCTTGTCGATGAAGCGGTCGATCTTGCCGTCCGAGTCGCAGCTGATGTCGGCGAGGATGCCGCGGCAGTTGGGCTCTTCGGTCAGCCGGTGGATCGGCATGATCGGGAAGAGGTGGTCGATCGCCCACGAGTCGGGCATCGACTGGAAGATCGAGTAGTTGCAAAAGTACGTGTCCGACAGCATCGACTCGAGGCCGGCGAACTCCTCGGGCACGTAGTCGAGCTTCTTCGTGAAGCCGAGCACCTTGGCGCAGATGCCCCAGAAGAGCTTCTCGGCGAGGCTGCGCTGCTCGAGCGTGCAGTAGCCGAGGTTGAACAGGTTGAGCACCATGTCCTTGGCAATCTGCGCGTCGTGGTAGTACTCGGTGAAGTTCTGCGCGTTCAGGCCGGTGTAGGCGTCGAACAGGTTGAGGACCGGCGCGGGCAGCTTGGCGCGCTCGGCGTCGTCGAGCGCGGCCGGGATGTCGAACCGCTTGAAGCCCGACCAGCCGACGACGTTGAAGACCAGCACGGAGTGGTAGGCCACCAGGGCCCGGCCCGACTCGCTGATGATCGTCGGGTGGTCGACGCCGCACTGGTCGCAGATCTCCTTGACGTGGAAGACGACGTCGTTGGCGTACTCCTGCAAGCCGTAGTTGATCGAGCTTTCGAAGTTGGTCTTCGAGCCGTCGTAGTCGACGCCCAGCCCGCCGCCGACGTCGATGTACTGCAGGCCCGCGCCCAGGCGCTGCATTTCGACGTAGACGCGCGTCAGCTCGATGATCGCGTTCTTGACGTTGCGGATGTTGTTGATCTGGCTGCCGAGGTGGAAGTGCAGCAGATTGAGGCAGTCCCCCATGTCGTTCTTGCGGAGGTACTCGAGCGACTCGATCACCTCGTTGATGAACAGCCCGAACTTCGAGCGGGCCCCGCCGCTCGACTCCCACCGGCCCGCGCCCTTGGCGCTCAGCTTGACGCGCACGCCGATCGACGGCCGGACGTTGTGCAGCTTGGCATACTTGACGATCAGCTCGAGCTCGCTGAACTTCTCGACCACCGGGATGATGTTCTTCCCGATCTTCGTCGCGAGGATCACCGCCTCGATGAACTCGTCGTCCTTGAACCCGTTGCAGATGATCGGCGTCTTGTCGTCGCCGACCAGCGCCATCACCGCCAGCAGTTCCGGCTTGCTCCCCGCCTCCAGGCCGAACCCGAACTCCTTCCCGAAGTCCAGAATCTCTTCCACCACGTGCCGTTGCTGGTTCACCTTGATCGGATAGACGCAGCAGTATTCGCCCCGATAGTCGTGGTCCGTGATCGCCCGGGCGAACGCGCTGTGGATGGCGCCGACGCGGTGCTTGAGGATGTCGGTGAAGCGCAGGAGCAGGGGGACCGCGATGTCGCGCTCGCGCACCTCGTCGACCAGCTTTTTCAGGTCGATCCAGCGGTGCTTCTCCTGCGTCGGGTGCACCAGGACGGTGCCGTCGGGGCTGACGGAGAAGTAGCCCTGGCCCCAGTGGTCGATGCCGTAGAGCTTGGCGGAGTCGGCGGCCGTCCAGTCGGCCCGCTGGAGGCCCTCGGTCGCGGGCGTCAGCGTGGAGTTCGCCGGCGCACCGTTTTGGCCGTTCCCGTTGGGGCCGACGTGCGCACCGTTGGCGGCGGGGGTGGCGGCAGGAGGAAGCGTCGCGGCGGCGGCGGCCGGACTGTCGTTGGTCATTTCAGGTAACCCTCAGGACGGGAGCGAATGCCGGGGGATATCGGGCCCGGTTCCCGAGTGGCGGAATCATATACCAGACGGACGGGGCGCGTCACAGGTTGAAGGGCGCGCGAGGAAAAATATTAGACCGATCGACGCCCCGCCCGCGTCCTCCCGTCATCTTAAGGTACTCCGAAGGATCCTGCCGGAATGTCGAGGGCTCGTCGACTTCGGATACGGGCCTCGGTGTTCGCGGCGAGATCCCTCGGCGTACCTCGGGATGACAGTTTCCACGTCGCGCCGCGGGCCGGCCGTGGGTCAGAACTTCGGCTGCTGCTGCGTCAGGCAGTGGATCGCGCCCAGCCCCCAGATCAGTTCCGTGCAGTCGATCCCGATCACCTCGCGACCGGGGAGCGCCTTCTGAAGCGTCTCGATCGCCTTCCGGTCGTTTCGCTTGTTCCGGTACGTCGGCACCAGCAGGGCCCCGTTGACGAAGTAGAAGTTGACGTACGTGGCGGGTAGCCGCTGCCCGTCGAATTCGACCACGCCCGGCATCGGGATCTCGACGACGTCGAACGGTCGGCCGTCCCGGTCCTTCAATTTCTTCACGCGGCGCAGGTTCTCCTGCAGAATCTTGTAGTTTTCGTCCTTCGGGTCGTCCTCGACGGCGACGCAGATCGTCCGTTCGTCGAGGAAGCGGGCGAGGTCGTCGACGTGGCCGTCGGTGTCGTCGCCGACGATGCCCTCGCCTAGCCAGAGCACGTGGGATTGGCCGTAAAAGTCGCGCAGGTAGCGCTCGACGTCTTTCTTCGACAACTTCGGGTTCCGGTTCTTGTTCAGAAGGCACTGCTCGGTCGTTAGGACCACGCCGGCGCCGTTGAAGTCGACCGCGCCGCCTTCCATGACCACGCACGCCGGGTGTTCGACGCCGTCCGACGTCCGCACCGGCCCGGCGCCCAGTCCGCCCTTCGTGTCGCGCGGGTAGAACACCGGCAGCTTGAACTCCTCCGCGATCCGCGTTGGCACCGCGTCGTCGTCGCCGTAGGGGGGGTACTTCCCGCCCCAGGCGTTGAAGCCCCAGTCGACGATCGCCGCTTCCATCTTGGGGTACTTGTCGCTTCGCGTCCGCATCTTGCGCTGACCCGGCTTGGCGCGAAGGACGAACGCCGGTCCATGATCCCGGCACCAGCTCTCGTTCGTCTTGATCTGGTGGAAGAAGACGTTCCTGAGCGGGCACCCGTGCCCCTTGAGCTGCTCGCCCACGATCCGCACGTAGTTCCCGTTCGGCACGTTGATGTGTACCTGCTCGCGCGGCGCGATCGTGGCGATGATGCGGGCCAAGTTTTCCGGCACCGTGTGATACTTGTCGGGGAACGAGATCCCCTCCGGCCGTGGCCAGGAAAACCATGTGGCGGCGTGCGGCGCCCACTCGGCGGGGAACGAGTAGCCGAGCGCGGCGGGGGTTAGGTCGAGGACTTTGAGTTTGGGCATGTGTAGGGTGGGCACTGCCCACCGTCCGTGCGATGCGCGTATTGAGTAATTCCCCTCGCCAAAACGGTGGGCAGAGCTCACCCTACGCCGCGTCGGAGCTTTCCGAATGAAGCTGCTCGATCCGCTCGATGTTCCGGAACGAGACCACGTCGTACCCGTCCAGCCGCACCCGCCCCGGCTGCCGTCGCTGTAGTACCAACAGCGCATTCTGCATCGGAAACGCGACGCCAGGACCCGGGATGTCCAGCGTCTTCCCGCTCACCATGTGCAGGCGGATCGGGATAAACGGGTCGCGTTCGAGTTCGGCCTCTATGTCCTTGCTGGTCATGACAGCTGATTATACCGGTTTCGGGCGCGGCGTGCCGCTCACGTCTGGTCCACGAACCGCTTCGTAATATTCCCGTACGCGTCGATCCGGCGGTCGCGCAGGAACGGCCAGTGCGTCCGGCTGAACTCCACCTTGTCGAGGTCGCACGGCACGATCACGATCTCTTCCCGATCCACGCTCGCCCGGTGCACGACCTGGCCGTTGGGCGAGGCGACGAACGACTGGCCCCAGAACTGGATGCCTTCCTCCGAGAACGGCTTGCCGCTCGCGTCCAACACCTTCTCCAGCCCGATGCGGTTGGGCGCGCAGACGTAGCACCCGTTGGCGATCGCGTGCGAGCGTTGGATCGTCTCCCACGAGTCGTGCTGGGCGTGGCCGTACTCCTGCTTTTCCGACGGGTGCCAGCCGATCGCGGTCGGGAAGAAGATGATCTCCGCGCCCTGCAGCGCGGTCAGGCGGGCGCCTTCGGGGTACCACTGGTCCCAGCAGACCAGCACGCCGATCTTTCCGAACGTCGTGTCGAACGACTTGAAGCCCGTGTCGCCCGGCGTGAAGTAGAACTTCTCGTAGTAAAGCGGGTCGTCCGGGATGTGCATCTTGCGGTAGATGCCCTTGATCGACCCGTCCGTCTCGAGGACGACGGCGGTGTTGTGGTACAGGCCGCTCGCGCGCTTCTCGAAGAGAGACGCGATCACGACCACGCCGTACTTCTTCGCGACCGCCGCCAGTGCATCGGTACTCGGCCCGGGGATGGTCTCGGCGAGCTGGAAGAACCGGTGGTCCTCCGCCTGGCAGAAGTACAAGGAACGGAAAAGCTCCTGCGTGCAGATGACCTGCGCGCCCTTCTGCGCGGCCTCTTCCACCAGCCGCACCTGGTTGGCGAGGTTGGCGTCGGCGTCGGCGGTGCACGCCATCTGGGTGATGGCCACATTCACGATGCGCGGCTTGGCGGCATGAGTTGCGCGGGTGTTGTTGTGCATGTCACCTGTAACAACGACAGCGCGACGGGGTAGTTCGGCGCGCCGGGGGTATTTTTGCAGTCTTACTTTCGGGCGGGCCGAATCTTACGGCGGCGGGCCGCCCCGACAAGCGGCTTGACGCATAATTTGCGTGCCGTGTGCCGCGTCGTGTAGCATCCGGCGGTTTCGTTTTCCGCCACGGACCCCTCTCATCCGCGACGCCGCATGTCCCTCACCGTCCAACTCCTGCCCACCTCGGTCGGTGACTCGTCGCAGTTCCAACCGCTGACCACCTTCCTGGTCAACCGCACGATCGCGATCGACGCCGGCAGCCTCGGCTTCGCCCTCCGCCGGGAAGACCTCGCCAACGTCGGCCACGTCGTCCTCACGCACACCCACATGGACCACGTCGCGAGCCTGCCGATCGCGATCGCCGAGGTCTTTCCGGTGCTCAAACGCCCGCTGCGGATCTACGGCACCGAGCACGTCATCTCCGCCGTCCGCGCCCACCTGTTCAACGACGTGCTCTGGCCCGACTTCGCCAAGATCAAGATGCTCAAGTCGACCCAGATGGCGGTCGAGTGGGTTAACGTCCGCGAGCGCGAGCCCATCGAGTTGGACGGCGTCCGCCTGACGCTCGTCCCGGTCAAGCACGAGGTCCCCACGGTCGGTGTGATCGCCGAGGCGGGCGACTCGGCCGTCATGTTCACGTCCGACACCACCCGCACCGACGAGATCTGGCAGGTCGCCGGAACCTGCGGCCCGCGCCTCAAGGCCGTCTTCATCGACTGCTCGTTCCCCGACGAGTTCGAAGACCTCGCGTTCCGCTCCGGCCACCTGACGCCCAAGATGGTCGCCGAAGAGAGCAGAAAGCTGGGCCGCCCGGCGCGGGTGATGTGCGTGCACGTCAAACCGGGCACGCGGGAAAAGACGCTCACGCAAATCGCGGCGCGAAGCGCGGAGGGGTTGGAAGCCGTCGAGTTGGGGCGGACGTACGAGTTCTGACCCGAGCCCTCGCTGAAACCGTCCTCACTGTCATCCCGAGGTACTCCGAGGGATCTTGCCCCGCGCTTCGAGGCCCGCTCGACATGTTCAATACGGCTTCGACGCCCGAGGTATGGTCGGTCGCGGGTTCTCGCGAGATGACGAGTCGCCCGCGCCTTTAAGTCCGAGCCCCCGCGAGCGCCCGCTCGTACACCCGCCGCATCTCCTCGACGAACTTCGTCTGCGGGTAAAACTCGTACGCCTCCGTCCGCGCCGCGTCCGTCAGCTTCCACCGGAGCTGCGCGTCGTCCCGCAAGTCAAGGATGCGCCGCGCAAGCAACCGCGGCACGCCCGGCTGGGTCATCAGCGCGGTGTGCCGGTCCTCAAGCAACTCCGCGACCGTCGGCGTGACCGTGGCGGCGATCGGTAAGCCGGCCGCCATGCACGTCGCGATCGGCAGCGTCGCCACCGGCCCGGTCGCCGCGACCACCGCCATGTCCGCCACGCCGAGCAGTTCCTCGAACTCCACGCGTCGGCCCAATCGTCGCTCGGCGAACGTCATGAGGCCGGGCTGCCGCGCCTTGTCTCCGAACGTCGCGACCGCCCCCGCCTGCGGGCCCCGTCCCCAGAGCAGCAGCCGCAACTTCGGATCCAGCACGTGGAGGATCGATGCCGTCCACGCCGCCTGATCGTGACCGGATGCGCGCGTGGTTTCACCCGGGGCCAGCAGCACGTAATCCGATTCCGCAAATCCGAGCGCCGCTCGCAGCGCCGCATCCCGCCTGGCCCGCACGCGCGAAAAGTCCACGCCCGGGCGCACGAGGTGGCACCGGTTCTCGGCCAGGCCCGCGGTCACCAGCGCGCGGTGCATCGTGGACGTCGGGCAGACGACGCGGAGGTCACGGTAATTCGCGATCGCCCGCAGCCACCTCACCTGCCGGCGTGTCGGGAACGCCGCGAGCGAGTGGACGACCCGCCCGAACCCCGCCAGCGCGGCCGCCGCCAGCGATCGCCCGCCCAGTGCGTGAACCAGGTCGAACTCCCGCACCACCCCCCGCAGGCGCCACGCCGCCGCGACGGTCGACCCGTGCGTCCCGCCCTTCCCGATCGTGCGCGTCTCGACCCCGAACGCCCCCGGGCGCGCCGCGACCGCCCCCGCCGCGCGGGCCGTCTGGTAGTCGGGCTCAGAATCGTGAAGCAACAGGATCCGGGCCATAAGGCCGGGTGGTTGTAACGGCATTTCGCACCCCGTGCCACAGCACGGGAGCGCGAAAGGACGAATGACGAAATTCGAATGACGAATCAATGACGAATGACCAAGGACGAATGACGAAACGCGGAGAGGCGCTTGGGGTGCCTTCCCTGTTTGGTCATTCGACCTTCGTGCTTGATTCGTCATTCGAATTTCGTCATTCGTCATTCCTCCCCCTCCCTTCCATTACCCGCCCCCGCGCATACCATGCCCCCCATGTTCATCCACACCGTCTACTTCTGGCTCAAGCCCGGCACGCCCGACGCCGCCCGCGACCAGCTCGTCCGCGAATGCCGCGACTACCTCGGCAAGATCGAGTCCGTCCGCCACCTGTGGGCCGGCGTCCCCGCCATGACCCCGCGCGAGGTCGTCGACAACTCCTACGGCGTCGGCCTGACCGTCGTCCTCGACGACTCGGCCGGCCACGACCACTACCAGGTCGCCCCGCTGCACAAGGAGTTCATCGAGCGGAACAAGCAGCACTGGGAGCGCGTGCAGATCTACGATCACGTGGAGTAAGTCAGACTTGGACTTCGAAATGCGTCATTCAGGCGGCCGGCCGCTCCTGCTCCCGACGCCCGACCCCCTCTCCCGGACGCGCCCACCGGCGTTCTTCTAGCGACCACCACGGCCGCGTCTGGGAGAGGGCGGGGGTGAGGGCATGCACCACTCATCCGAAGTCCGGCCGGCATCGATCGGATAGTTCTTGCCCTCTCCCTAACCCTCTCCCAGACGCGGCCGCGCCTCATCGCGTACAACACTGGTCGTCGCGTCCGGGAGAGGGGACCAGGCCGCCGCGCAGCGTACGAGCCCGCCCATGATCCCCACCCTATCCCTCGCCTCCCCCGCCGACCGCGCCCGCGTCGACGCCTTCATCGCCCGCCTGCGCCTCGACCCGCGCGACGTCGCCCTCAACCGCGGGGAGCGCGCCAAGATGGTCGCGGCCGTCAGCGACATCCTCGCCGACGTCGGCGAGCGGGGGGATGACGCCCTGGTCGACTCCGCCCGCAAGTTCGACGACCCGAACTTCTCCGCCGACCAGATCCGCGTCTCGCAGGACGAGATGCGCGCCGCCCGCGAGCGCGTGCCCGCCGACCAGCTCGCCGCCGTCCGCCGGTCGATCGCACAGGTGAAGGAGTACCAGGTCGGCATCCTCCCCAACCCGCCCGCCCCGATCACCCGCCCGGGCGTCGAGCTCGGCCTCCGCTTCACGCCCCTCGACTCCGCCGGCCTGTATTTCCCCGGCGGCAAGGCCTCCTACCCGTCGAGCCTGATCATGCTCGCCGTGCCGGCGCAGGTCGCGGGCGTCAAGCGCATCGCCGTCTGCACGCCCCCCAGCAAGTACGGCCGGTCCGACCTCGTCCTGGCCGCGTGCGCCGAGCTGGGCCTGACCGACGTCTTTCGCGCCGGCGGCGCGGCCGCGATCGCCGCCCTCGCCTTCGGCACCGCCACCATCCCCGCCGTCGACAAGATCGTCGGCCCCGGCAACACCTACGTCCAACTCGCCAAGCGCGCCCTCGCCGGCTGCGTCGGCCTCGACGGCTTCCTCGGTCCCAGCGAGATCGTCACAATCGCCGACGACACCGGCAACCCCGCCTTCATCGCCGCCGACCTCATCGCCCAGGCCGAGCACGACCCCGGCTCCTGCTTCCTGCTCACGACGTCCGACAAGCTCGCCGCCGCCGTCTCCGCGGAGCTGACGCGCCAAACCGCGCTGCTCGACCGCCGGCCCGCGATCGAGAAGTCGCTCGCGAGCGACAGCGCAATCATCGTCGACCCCTCGCTGGACGTGCTAATCGACTACGCCAACAAGTTCGCCGCCGAGCACGTCAACCTGCAGACCGCCGACGACAAGGCCGTCCTCAACAAGCTGACCCACGCCGGCGCCGTATTCGTAGGCCAATACTCGCCGATCGCCGCCGGCGACTACATCGCCGGCCCCTCCCACTGCCTCCCCACCAACACCACCGCCCGCTTCTCCAGCGGAATCAGCGTCTACGAGTTCCTCAAGCGCAGCAGCGTCGCCCGCTACGACGCGCAAGGCCTCGCCGCCGACGCCCCCGGAATCATCGCCCTCGCCGAGGCCGAACACCTGTCCGGCCACGCCGCGAGCGTCCGCGTGCGCGGCAATCCATAGCACCACGGAGGACTCGGAGGTCATGGAGCGGCACGCCAATGCGCCCTCCCCTCCGTGCTCTCCGTGTCCTCCGTGGTTCACCTTCTCCGAGGTCCCCTCACACCCGCGACTCCACCGCCCCCTGCATCACCGGCCCCGCCGCCGCCTTTGCCGCCTCGGTACCCTGTACCGGCCCCACCGGCACCTCCAGAATCCTGAATGGCGGCCGGTCCGGGAACAGCTTCCGCATCAGCGGCAGCGCCACGTTGAACACCGGCACGCCCGCCGCCGTTTTGCCCTCGGGCGCGCCGTTGTGCGCGTGCCCATGGACGCACGCCGTCACCTGATATCGGTTGATCGGCTCCTCTAACCGGCTGCACCCGAGGAACGGGAAGATCTCCGGCGGCTCGTTCTCCACCGTCCCGCGGATCGGCGAATAATGCAGGACGGCGATCTTCGAGAGCGTCCGCAGCCGCAACAGCGCGGCCTCGAGCTTCATCGTCTCGTGCAGCGCCTCCTGCACGAACGCCTTGGTCGCCGGCTCGCCGAACGCCGACAGCGTCCCGCGCCCGAACCCGCCGCCGAACCCCTTCACGCCCGCGAACCCGACGCCCTTGATCTCGACCGCCTCGCCATCGAGCAACGTCATCCCGGCGTCCGTCAGCACCTTGGCGATCTCCCCGGAATGGCCCCCCTCGTAGTCGTGGTTGCCCAGAACGCCCACGGTCTGCACCTTGGCCGCCGACAATTCGGCCGCGAGCACTTTGGCCTCGTCCGTAAGGCCGTGGTCGGTCAGATCGCCGCACAACACGAGCACGTCCGCCGCCTGTGCGACCTGGGCGAGCACCGCTTGCAACGCCCCGCGGTTAGCTTCCCGGATGTGGCAGTCGCCCAGAGCGGCCAGGCGAATCGTTGCCGGTTTTTCCGAGCCATTATTCGCGGCCATGTCGGATTCCTCACAGGTGGTGTCGCCAGCATTGCACCCGATTCTTAGCCCGGCAACCGTAGAAATAGGAGAACCTGCCCCGCCCCACAGATTCACCTGCGAGCAACCGACGTGCCCCGAAGCGCCATCGGGTGTCGTCGGCACCCACTTTGCATACCATTGTCTCGTGACGCGCGGGCACGTCTCGCGGACGGAGCGCGGAGGCCGACGAACACGCAAGCGGCGCGGGTGGCGATCAGGAGGACGGTCGCCCGTGGACCGGAAACGAGGTTAATTCACATGAACGCATTGGACCGTCCGCAAACCTGCCCCGAGACCGGCCACGACCCGGCCGAGCACCTCGACGCGGGCACCAAGGCGTTCTACCTCCGCGCGCTCGACATCGTCGAAGCCGCGGGCGTGCCGTACGTCGTCGCCGGCGCCTACGCGCTTGCCTATCACGCCGACATCGTCCGCCACACCAAGGACCTCGACCTGTTCGTCAGGCGGTCCGACGTCGCGTGTTTGCTCACCACGTTCGAGGCGGCCGGTTACCGCACCGAGCGCACCCACCCGCACTGGCTCGCCAAGGTCTTCTGCGACGAGCACGACGCGTTCGTCGACTTCATCTTCCGCTCGGCCAACGGCCTGTGCGACGTCGACGACGAGTGGCTAAGTCACGCCGTCCCCGGCCAAGTCCTGACGCGCCCCGCCCCGCTCTGCGCCGCCGAAGAGGTCATCTGGAGCAAGTCGTTCGTCTGCGCCCGCGAGCGGTTCGACGGCGCAGACATCAACCACCTGATCCGCGCCCGCGGCGACACCCTCGACTGGGACCGCCTGCTCCACCGCTTCACCGGGTACGAGGAAGTCCTGCTCGCCCACCTCATGATGTACCGCTTCGTCTACCCCGGCGAGCGCGACCGCGTGCCCCAGCGCGTGCTCGATCGTCTGACCGAGATCGACCGCGCCCGCCCGCAAGCCGAGGGAAAGGTCTGCCGCGGGACGATGCTGACGTGGGACCAATACCAGGTCGACTTGTGCCAATGGGGCTATCAGGACGCACGCATCCTTCCCGGCGGGCATCTGACCACGGCCGAGGTGGACGAGTGGACGCGGGCCCCGAAGTGACGCGACCGGCGCCATGTCGCGACCTGCGCAGATTCGTTCGGGAACGCGCCCGGCCCACGCCGGAAGCGACGGCCCGAATGCATCTCGGATTCACCAGACCGCCTCACGGCAGGGTCACCCGTCTCAGGGCGAACGGCGCAAGGTCGATGTCGCTGCCGCCCCGTGCCAGCACTTGACCTATCGCCTCCCCGACGGCCGCCGAGTGCTTGAACCCGTGCCCCGAGCAGGGCGACGCGACCAGGATCTGCGGCGAATCCGGCAGCACGTCGATCACGAACCCGAAGTCCGGCGTGCACGTGTACAGGCACGTCACCGACCGCACGCACGGCCCCGTCAACTCCGGCAGCAACCGCACCGCCCGCCGCCGCATCGCCGCGATCTCCTTTGCCGTCACACCGTCGCGCGGCGCGTCCGCCGTCGTCGCCTCGCCGAACTGCTCCGTCGCCACCTTCACCCCGTCCCCCGGCCCGTCCGCAATCGGGAAGCCATAGCAGATGTCGGCGTCCGAATCGCCGGTCTGAATGAAGATCGGGAATACGCCGGGCATGTAGCGCTCGGGCGGCCCCGCCGGCGCGAACCAGTACAGCACTTGCCGCGAGACGGTAAACAATCGCGACACCGCCGGCGGCAACAGCCCTCCCACCCACGGCCCCGCCGTGATCACCGCGCGGCCCGCCACGTACGTC
>DASPKW010000046.1:0-12790 GCA_035627895.1 Tepidisphaeraceae bacterium
TGAAGCGCGATCTGGGCGCCGGGCAACCCGGTGATCGACAGTGGTCGTCGAGTTCCATCGGCGGAACGCGCTCCCCTGCGGGCGGCGCTGGCGCTTGCCCCTCGGACCGCGACTAAACCGAATACATGTGGGTAATCGTCCTCACGCAGGGGGCCCGTAGAACCTCACAAACGAATCATCCGGCACAGCCCGCTCAGAATGCGAACAGATGGGGGCTCGGTGGCGTCTATTGATAGGTGGCCCGTGCCGATAACCCGGATAGGTCGCCCTGCAGTACCCCTGACCCGGAGCCGCCCTTGCGAGACGTTTTTGAGCCGTTGGAGAACCGCACCCTGCTGGCCGCCGCGCCGATCGAGCTGGACGGGCGGGACTCGATCCGGCGGAATGCGCCGATCGGGCGGGTGGGGGACCAGGTCGTCGTCGCCGACGCGCTTTCGGCGGGCGAGACGGGCGATTACTACAGCTTTTCCGTCCGCGGCAAGGGGAACGTGAACGTGATCCTCGACGGGCTGACGTCGAACGCCAACCTGCGGCTGTTCGACGGCAACGGCGAAACGCTCGTCTTCTCCCAAAACATCCGCGCCCGGTCGGAGTGGATCAGCCGGTCGCTCAAGGCGGGGACCTACTTCGTCGGCGTCGAGCGCGGCAAGCGCGGGCTGGATACGCCGTTCAACTTGAAGATCCAGGCCGACCTGAATTACGAGACGGTGGACATAGACGGCAACGACGTGACGCTGTCGCTGACGAACGCCAGCGGGTTGGCGACGCCGATCGACCCGAACCGGGAGACGTGGGTCACGATCCACGGGTGGCTGGGCAGCCCGATCGCGATGCAGGACATCGCGATGTCGATCGACGCGGCGTCGCGGCACAACCAGGTGCTCCAGCTCGACTGGTCGTCGGTCGCGTCCGACGTGAACGCGTTCAACGTCGTGTTCAGTATTGCCGACGTGGGCGAGTGGGCGGCGAACAAGCTCGAGTCGTGGGGCATCCCCGGCGCGAAGATCAACCTCGTCGGCCACAGCTACGGCGGGTACATGACCGACGAGATCGCCCGGAACGTGACGGGCGGGGTCGACCGGATCGTCGCGCTCGACCCGGCGACGATCGCGACCGGCGGGATGGACTTCTCCGGAACCGACTACGCGGCCCACTCGAAGTTCTCGGTCGCGTTCATCGGTTCGGAGCAGGGGACCGTCGCGGCGGCCAAGACGGCCGACGAGACCGTGCTGATGGACGTCGGCACCTTCTCCGGGTTCCAGGCGCACGGGAACGTGCGCGATTTGTTCGCGGTGATGACGGCGAAGAACAACACGAGCAATCCGGGGCCAATCGCCCCGATCTTCGCGCTGGGCAAGCTGCACGCGGCCGATCGGCCGGCGTTCAAGGGCGGGGCGATCAGCGGCGGGTACGACGCCAAGCTGGTCGGCGACGGGAACGGGTTCAACATCAAGCCGGTGAGCCTGTCGTGGGTTGACGAGAACACGAATAGCCCGGTGACGATCGATTGAGCGCCGGTAGCTGCAACGCAACGGCCTGCTGACGCGCGGTACGCAAACGCGGACGGGCTCGGAGGGCAAGAATGCCCCCGCTCACCCGTCCGGGCAGACAAGAATGTCTGCCCCTCTATTGCGAGGTCGGGCGCGTCAGCAGGCCGTTGACCTGCAGCTAGCTGGGTCGTTCCGACTGCGATAACGGCGGGTGGTCGCCGCACGTCGTGCGGATGATCGCCTTCTTGAGCTGCGACACGTTCACGGGCTTGGTCAGGTGCTCCAGGAAGCCGGCGTCGCGGCTCTTGCGGACGTCCTCTTCCATCCCGAACCCGGACAGGCAGATCCCCTTGGTGGGCTTGCGCGCGAGCAGTTGGCGCATGAGGTCCAGGCCGCTCCCGTCGGGCAGGCCGATGTCGCTGATGAGCAAGTCGAACTCTTCGGCGCCCGCGACCTGGACGGCCGACGCGACGGTGTCGGCCACGCGCACCTGCCACCCGTAGCCGCGTAGGAGGCGGGCGACGGCGCGGGCGGTATCTTCGTGGTCCTCGACGAGCAGGATCGATAGGCGGGGGTCCTGCCCTGCAGGCAGTTCGTGCGTCGGCGCGATCGACGCGGGGACGGCGCACGTGTCGAGCTCGACGGTAAACGTTGCCCCGCGGTCGGCGCCGGCGCTGGCGGCGGTGATCGCGCCGTTGTGAAGGTCGACGAGCGCCTTGCAGATCGCCAGCCCGAGGCCCAGCCCGCCGTACTTTCGCGTCACGCCCTGGTCGCCCTGTTCGAACGCGTCGAAGATGCGGCCGAGGTGGTGCGGGTCGATGCCGATCCCGTCGTCGGCGACGGTGACGCGCAGCCGCCCGGGCGCGGGGCTCGACGTCCGCACGGTGACGCGGCCGCCAGCGGGGGTGAACTTCACGGCGTTCTTGAGGAGGTTCCAGAAGACCTGCTGGAGCCGGGCGGGGTCGGCCTGGGCCCACGGCTCGGCGGCGGCCAGGTCGACCGCCAGCTCGATCTGCTTCCCGCGCAGCTCCGGGTCGCAGTTCTGAATGACCTGGCGGAGCTTGGCGTGCACGTCGACCGGTTGGGTCGCCAGCACGAGTTTTCCGCGGGCGATCCGCGTCAGGTCGAGCAAATCGTCGATCAGCCGGGCCTCGAGCTCGACGTTCCGGCGGATCATGGCCATCGCGTCGTGGATGTCCGGGCCCAGCGTCGGGTCGGCCTCGAGCGACTGCACGGTCGTCAGCACGGGCGTGAGCGGCGTGCGCAGTTCGTGGCTCAGGACGGCGAGGAACCGGTCCTTCTCGCGGTTGGCGAGCTCGGCGTCCGCCCGGGCCGTCTCGGCGAGCGCCCGCGACGCCTCGGCCTGGTCCTTGGCCCGCTCGAGGTCCGACTCGAACCGGATGCGGTCCGTGACGTCACGGAAGTTCCCGACGATGCCCTGCACGGTCGGGTCGTCGAGCAGGTTCGTCAGCGTGCCCTCGATCCAGCGGGTGGAACCGTCGGCGTGGAAGTAGCGGTGTTCGACGTCGATGCGACCGCCCGGCTGGCGCCGGAGGCCCTCCATCGCCGCCCGCATCCGCCGGGCGTCGTCGGCGGGCATCCGCGCGAACGGGTCGACCTGGCGAAACTCTTCCGGCGAATACCCGCAGATCCGCGTGACCGACGGGCTGACGAACGCGACGCGGCCGTCCGCGGCCGACACGCTGATCAGGTCCGTGCTCTGCTCGATCAGCGCGCGGAACCGCGCCTCGGACGCGGCAACGGTCGCCTCGGCGCGCTTGTGATCGTCGACGTCGATCGTCACGCCGTGCAGGCGGACCGTGCCGTCGCGGTCCTTGAGCGTGCGCCCCATGGCCCGCACCCAGCGGCCGGCCGGGTCTTCGCCGCCGGCGGCGGCACTACGGAATTCGACGTCCAGCGGGGAGCCGTTCGCCGCTGCCAGGGCCGCCTCGCGCACGCGCTGGCGGTCGGCCGGGACGACGGTGTCCAGGAGTTCGGCGAGCGTGCGCGGGACGGCCGTCCTGCCGTTCATCGCCGCGCGGGACGGCGACCATTCGATCGCGTCCACGTCCGGCGTCCACGACCACGGTCCGACGCGCGCCGCCTCGGCCGACAGGCGCAGGAGTTCCTCGCTCGCGCGCAACCGCTGCTCCGCCCGCCACCGGTCGGTCACGTCGACCTGCGTCCCCCACGCGCGCGTCAGCAGGCCGTTCTCGACGGTCCCGACGAACGAGTTGACGAAGACCTTCGGGTTGCCGTTCTGGTCGCGCTCGTGGGACTCGGCCGCCGTGATCCGGTAGCCACTGTGGACGAACTCGGCCAGGAATGCGCGGTTCGCCTCGTCGGTCGGGATCAGCAGGTCTTTCAGCCGAGCGCCCACCAGCTGCGCGGCCGTGTCGAACCCGTACATGCGCGCCATCGCGTCGTTGCACTCGGCCAGGTACCCGCGCTCGAACGCGGCCTCGATCTGGCGGTCGGCGGGCCAGTCGACGGGGATCGGTTCGTCGACCTCGAACCGCCAGATGCCCTCGGAACTCTGCTCGACGAAGTGGCGGTAGCGGGTTTCGCTGACGCGGAGTGCGCCGGATGACGCGGCGGCCTCGCGCCGGGCCGCGTGCAGGCGCCCGACGAGGGTGCTGATCGTGATGCCGAGCGCGCCGAGCAACGCCAGGTCGACAAGATCGGGTGTGTGGGCCAGCGGTCGCATCCCCAGCGCGACGACGGCCGTGCACGTCGACAAGGCCGTCGCCCAGATGCCTGGGCCGGTGCCGCCGAAATACGCGGCGATCACGATTCCCAGCACAACCGGGAGTAGGTGCGACTTGGACGGAAGATCGCCCCCGAGAGCGCGCGACACGCCCAGGACGCTCAGCAGCGCCACGGCCGTGGCCAGCAGGTAACCCCGCCATATGACAGGAATCGTCCGGACCATCCGTGTCTTCTTCGCTCGATTGAGCGGTGAATAGGACAGGCAGGCCAGTGCTTCAGCACCCCGGCCCAAGATCTCGATGTGGTTCGTAGCGCCCGGTCAGAGTTGCGGCCTACGATTTGGCGACCCCGCAGAAACGGGAAGACGCCGATCGATGGCACGCGATCGCGAGAGTATACCGGCCGCACATTTGAACAAGGTAAGGAATTCCGCGATCCCGACATTGCTCGTCGGACGCGCTAAGGTGAGTGACGAACCCGGGTTGAGCGCGGGCGGGCAATCCTTCCTCGTCTCGATTTCAAAGCCGCGCTTGAAATGGCACTGCCGCAGTCCTATATTCGTTGAGACTGAATCTACATGCTGTGCCTGAGCAAGAAAACCGAGTACGCGCTGATGGCCTTGGCCTTCCTGGCCGAGCGGCCGGGGCGCGTCGCGTCGGCGAGGGAAATCGCCGCCGAGCACGGGCTGCCGCAAGCCCTGCTGATGAACATTCTTAAGACGCTCCAGGGCCACGGCGTGCTCGAGAGCACGCGGGGCGTGAAGGGCGGGTATCGCGTCCGAGCCGACCTCGCCCGCCTGACGCTGCACGAGTTGGTGGCGATCGTCGAATGCCACGGCGAGCGGGGCGAGCGGATCGAGAGCCCGACCGGCGGCTGCGGCTGCATGGAAGAGGCGGCCATTCCGGGTGCGCGCGAAATGGCCCGGGTCGCCGGGTCCGCAGGGCCGGTTCAGGCTTTGCAGCTTCGACTGGTCCGCTTCCTGCGGGAAGTCCGGGTCGCCGACCTGGTCACTCCGGGCCGGCGGATCGACGTGCCGGTCGAGCGCCTGCGGCGGCCCGAACCGGTGGCTGTGGGGGCCGGGAAACAACCGTAGTGCCCGTTTGCCGGGCGGCCACGTTGGCCGCCGGCGAGTGATCGAAAAACCAAAATCGCACCCGCGCGGTGTCGCCCGGGGAAGCACGAGACAGGAGAATCGCACCATGCCCATCAACCTGACCGAAGCGGCCGCCAAGGAAATCAAGTCGATCATCACCGAGCAGAGCCTGCCGGCCGACAAGACGCGCCTGCGCGTCGGCGTGAAGGGCGGCGGGTGCTCGGGGTTCTCGTACATGCTCGACCTGGTCGAGGATGAGCCGGGCGAGTCGGACGAGTTGCTCGAGTCGAACGGCGTGCCGATCCTCTGTGACATGAAGTCTTATCTGTACCTGAACGGGGCGGAGATCGACTTCAAGGACGAGGTCATGGGCCGCGGGTTCGTCTTCAAGAACCCTAACGCGACCAGCTCGTGTGGGTGCGGGTCGAGCTTCTCGGCTTGAGCTTGTCGAGTGCCGCGGGCGGAGAACGGTCATTTCACGAATGACCACGAATGCTCACGAATGGGTGCACGCGCATTCGTGTTGATTCGTGGTCATTCGTGAAACCTCTGCCGTCTCGCGCCGCCGAATTGTTCGAAACGCCGCGGGTAGCAATGCCGCGAGAGGCGCATCGACCTACGATGCCGCGTCGTCCGTTGGAACTTGTGTGGATCGTTGTTTGAGAGGCTTGTCAATGCCTACCGCCGAACAAGAACTCGAGACGCTGGCGAACCAGGAGTACAAGTGGGGGTTCGTCACGGCGATCGAATCCGAGTCCGCCCCGCCCGGGCTGACCGAGGATACGGTGCGCTTCATCTCGGCCAAGAAGGGCGAGCCCGAGTGGATGCTCGATTGGCGGCTCAAGGCGTTCCGCAAGTGGCTCACGATGGAGGAGCCGCACCACTGGCCGCACCTGAAGTATCAGCCGATCGACTACCAGGCGACGAGCTACTTCTCGGCCCCCAAGCCCAAGCTCAAGAGCCTGGACGAGGTCGACCCGGAACTGCTGGCAACGTACGAAAAGCTCGGCATCCCGCTCAACGAGCGAAAGGCGCTGCTGGGCGTTGAGGAGGAAGGTAAGACGCCGGTCGCCGTCGACGCCGTGTTCGACTCGGTCTCGGTCGTGACCACGTTCCGCAAGCAGCTCGCCGAGAAGGGCGTGATTTTCTGCTCGTTCGGCGAGGCCGTCCGCGAGCACCCGGAACTGGTGAAGCAGTACATGGGGTCGGTCGTCCCGTACTCCGACAACTTTTTCGCCACGCTCAACAGCGCCGTCTTCACGGACGGGTCGTTCGTGTACATCCCCAAGGGCGTGAAGTGCCCGATGGAGCTGAGCACGTACTTCCGCATTAACGCGAAAAACACCGGCCAGTTCGAGCGGACGCTCATCATCGCCGACGAGGGCGCGTACGTCAGCTATCTGGAAGGGTGCACGGCGCCGCAGCGGGACGAGAACCAGCTGCACGCCGCCGTCGTCGAGCTCGTGGCCATGCCCGGGGCGACGATCAAGTACAGCACCGTCCAGAACTGGTTCCCCGGCGACCCGAAGACCGGCAAGGGCGGGATCTACAACTTCGTCACCAAGCGCGGCAAGGCGTTCGACAAGGCCAAGATCACTTGGACGCAGGTCGAGACCGGTAGCGCGATCACCTGGAAGTACCCCAGCGTGATCCTGCAGGGCGACGACAGCGTGGGCGAGTTCTACAGCGTCGCGCTGACGGCCAACCACCAGCAGGCCGACACGGGCACGAAGATGATCCACATCGGGCGGAACACCCGGTCGACGATCGTCAGCAAGGGGATCAGCGCGGGCGTCGGGCAGAACACGTACCGCGGGCTGGTGTCGGTGCTCAAGGGCGCGACCAACAGCCGGAACTACACGCAGTGCGACTCGCTCCTGCTCGGGGACAAGTGCGGGGCGCACACGTTCCCGTACATCGACGTGCGGAACACGACGAGCCGGGTCGAGCACGAGGCGTCGACGTCGAAGATCGGCGAAGACCAGCTATTTTATTGCAAGACGCGCGGGATCGCGCTCGAGGACGCGATCAACATGATCGTCAGCGGGTTCTGCAAGGACGTGTTCCGCGAACTGCCGATGGAATTCGCGGTGGAGGCGCAGAAGTTGTTGGGGGTGAGCCTCGAAGGGTCAGTCGGATAGGACGGACGTGGCACGGGCTTCTCCAGCCCGTGCACCGAAGAAGGTTTTTAATGACTCACGGGCTGGTAGCCCGTGCCACGGAAAGAACGATGCCTGCACTGCTCGAAATCAAAAATCTGCACGCGAAGGTCGCCGGCGAGGGCGGGCGCGAGATCCTCAAGGGCGTGAACCTCACCGTGAACGCGGGCGAGGTGCACGCGGTCATGGGCCGGAACGGGTGCGGCAAGTCCACGCTGTTCCAGGTGATCGCCGGTCGCGAGACGTACGAGGTGACCGACGGGTCGATCCTGTACGAGGGGAAGGACCTGCTCGAGATGTCGTCCGAGGAGCGGGCGCGCGAGGGCGTGTTCCTCGCGTTCCAGAACCCGGTCGAGATCCCGGGCGTGTCGACCGACTACTTCCTCAAGGCGGCCGTCAACGAGGTCCGCAAGCACCGGGGCGAGCCCGAGCTCGACGCGATGGCGTTCCTCAAGCTGTTCAAGGAGAAGCGCGAACTGCTGGAGATCGACCAGTCGTTCACCCGCCGGGCGGTCAACGAGGGCTTCAGCGGCGGCGAGAAGAAGCGGAACGAGGTGTTCCAGATGGCCGTGATGAACCCCAAGCTCGGCCTGCTCGACGAGACCGACTCGGGGCTGGACGTGGACGCGCTCAAGACGGTGTCGAAGGGCATCAACACGCTGCACCAGCAGGACGCGCACCGGGCGCTGCTGGTCGTCACGCACCAGGACCGCCTGCTCAAGTCGATCGTGCCGGACTTCGTGCACGTGATGATCGACGGGCGGATCGTCGAGTCGGGCGGGCGCGAGCTGGCGGCGAAGGTCGAGGAGCGGGGTTACGAGGCGATCGCCGCCGGGGCGTGACGAGTGGTGGAGGAATCGCGGCCGACCGCGCGCTGTGGAACGGAGTTCAGGATGGCACAGGTGCTCGACAACAAGATGGCCTCACACGACTACTTCGCGCGGATCGCCCGGGAAGTGCCCGCCGGGGCCGGCGCGCCCGCGTGGGTCGACCGCCTCCGTGCCACGGCCCGCGCGCGGTTCGAGAAGGTCGGCTTCCCCGCCCGCCGGAACGAGGCCTGGCGGTTCACCGACGTCAGCCCGATCGCCCGCACCGCATACGAGCCCGCCCCGCGCGTCTCGACCGACGTCGCCGGCGCTCTGCTCGACCGCTTCACGTTCCGGAATGACGACGCGATCGAGATCGTCCTGGTCAACGGTCACTTCGACGCGAATCTGTCGAAGATCGGCCGGCTCCCGCACGGGGCGAAGGTCATGAGCCTCGCGCAGGCGCTGGCGACCGAGCCGGACCTGGTCGAGCCGCACCTCGCCCGCCACGCCGCGGTCGACAAGAACCCGTTCGTCGCGCTCAACACGGGCGTGGTGACTGACGGGGCGTTCGTGTACCTGCCGGCGGGGACGAAGGTCGAGCAGCCGATCCACATTGCGGCGCTGAGCGTCGGGGGTGAGCGGCCGACGGCGTCGCACCCGCGCGTGCTGATCGTCGCCGGGGACGGGGCGAGCGCCACGATCGTCGAGACCTACGCCGGCGACCCGACCGGCGCCGCCGCGTACTTCACCAACGCGGTGACCGAGATCGTCTGCGGGGCCGACTGCAACATCGACCACTGCCGCCTGCAGGCGGAGTCGCCGGCGGCGCACCACATCTCGACGATGCAGGTGCACCTCGGCCGGGCCACCAACTTCGTGTCGCACGCGGTCTCGACCGGCGCCAAGCTCTCGCGAAACGACCTGAACTGCCTGATGAACGGCGAGTACGCCTACGCCACGCTCAACGGCCTGGTGCTGATCGGCGGCCAGCAGCACTGCGACAACCACACGCTGCTCCACCACGAAAAGGCCAACTGCCCGAGCCACGAGTTGTACAAGCACGTGCTCGCGGGCGAGTCGAGCGCCGTGTTCAAGGGCCAGATCTTCGTGCAGAAGGACGCCCAGAAGACGGACAGCAAGCAGACGAGCAAGACGCTGCTGCTCTCGGACGACGCCCGGATGAACAGCCAGCCCGCACTGGAGATTTACGCCGACGACGTGAAGTGTACGCACGGCAGCACGACCGGCCCGGCCGACGAGGACATGGTCTTCTACCTCCGCACGCGCGGGGTCGGCCTCGAGGCCGCTCGCCACCTGCTGACGTACGCGTTCGCCGCCGACGTCACCCGCCGGATCAAGGTCGACCCGTTCCGCATCCGCGTCGAGGACCACATGGCCGCCCAGTTCGGCCTGCCGCAGGACCTGCGGATCACCGACGTGACGAGCCACGACCGCAAGGCGATGTGACGTCGCGCGAGTGGCATGGGCAGCTCGCCCATGGAGTGCCCTCCCGGTCGACGCGCCATCAAACCCATGAGCCTCGACCTGCACCCAACTTCGACGAAACACGGCTCGGACGGAGCCTCGCCCTCCCGGCGCGCCTTCGACGCGTCGCGCATCCGCGCCGATTTCCCGATCCTCCACACCAAGACTTCATCAGGAAAGCCGCTCGTTTACCTCGACAACGGCGCGACGACGCAGAAGCCGCGGGCCGTCCTCGACGCGCTCGCGGCCTACTACGGAAGCCAGAACGCCAACATCCACCGCGGCGTGTACGAGCTCTCGCAAGTCGCCACGGGCTTGTACGAGAAGGCTCGGGTGACGGTGAAGGAGTTCGTCAACGCCGCCGACCCGGCCGAGATCATCTTCACCCGCGGCACGACCGAGTCGATCAACCTCGTCGCCCACTCGTACGCCCGCGTGGTCCTTAAGCCGGGCGACGAAGTGGTGATCTCCGCCATGGAGCACCACTCGAACATCGTCCCCTGGCAGATGGCCTGCCAGGCGACGGGTGCAACGCTGCGTGCGATCCCCGTCAATGACGCCGGCGAGCTCGACCAGGCCGCGTATTTGCGACTGCTCTCGTCGGGGCGGGTGAAGGTCGTCTCGGTCACGCACGTGTCGAACAGTTTGGGCACGATCAACCCGGTCAAGGAGATGACGACGCTCGCTCACCGGGCCGGCGCGGTCGTCCTGATCGACGGCGCGCAGTGGGTCGGGCACCACCCGACCGACGTCCGCGCGATCGGGTGCGACTTTTACGCGTTCTCCGGCCACAAGCTGTTCGGCCCGACCGGCGTGGGCGTGCTCTACGGCCGGCGCGAGCTGCTCGACCGCATGCCCCCGTTCATGGGCGGCGGGGACATGATCAAGTCCGTCACGATCGAGAAGACCGAGTACGCGGACCTGCCGAACAAGTTCGAGGCCGGCACGCCGAACATCGCGGGCGCGATCGGGCTGGCCGCCGCGATCGATTACGTCACCGCGCTCGGGTTCGAGACGTTCGAGGCCCACGAGCGCGATCTGCTGGAGTACGCGACCGCCCGCCTCGCCGAGATCCCCGGCCTGCGGATCGTCGGCACCGCGAAGGACAAGGCGAGCGTGATCTCGTTCGTGATGGACGACCCGGCCATCTCCGCGCTCGACATCGGCCTGGCGCTCGACGCCGAGGGCGTGGCGATTCGCACGGGCCACCACTGCTGCCAGCCGGTAATGGACCGGTTCGAGATCCCCGCGACGAGCCGGATCTCGCTGGCGTTTTACAACACGCGGGCGGACGTGGACACGGCCGTCGCCGCGATCGCCAAACTGCGCGAGCGGACGATCAAGAAGGGCCCCGCGACCGCCGGTGTCGTGGAACCGTCCGCCGCGACCACCGAGTTGAACCTCGACGCCGTGAAGTGGGCCCCTTCGGTCGCGCCGTCGCCCGCTGCCGCTGCGGACGATTTGGCTGAACTGTTCGAAGCCCTCGGCGACCGCGACGCGCGAAATTTGTACATCCTCGAGGCGGGCGAGAAGGTCCCGCCGATGCCCGCCGGGCTCAAGAACGATCGCACGCGCGTCCACGGCTGCATGAGCGTCGTGCACCTGTTCGGCCGACGCCGCCCGGGGGCCGAGAACGTGCTCGAGTTCGTCGCCGACTCCGACGCGCACATCGTCCGCGGCTTGATCGGCATCCTACAACGCCTGTTCTCCGGCCAGCGCGCCCGCGACATCCTCGCGTTCGACGTGGAGGCCTTCTTCACCCGCATCGGGCTCGAACAGTTCATCACCGTCCAGCGCCGCAACGGGCTGGCCGGGATGGTCAAGCGCATCCGAGCGCTGGCGACCGAGATTGAGGCGTAGCATCCAGCATGTCGACCGAAACCCCCGACAAACCCGATCCCGTCCGCCTCACCGTCCTCCCGAATTCCGGGAAGGTCGACCAGCTCCGCGCGGAGATCGCGGCGACGACGTCCGGGGAAATCGCTAAGCCGCAAGCGGCTGCGCCCGCGCCGACGACCGACGTCGCGCGAAAGTTGCTCGAGGGCAAGGTCATCGCCGCCCTCAAGACCGTGTACGACCCGGAGATCCCCGTCGACATTTACGAGTTGGGCCTGATCTACAACATCGAGATCGACGACGAGAAGCACGTCCACGTGCAAATGACGCTGACCGCCCCGGGCTGCCCGGTCGCGGGGACGCTGCCCGGCGAGGTCGAGCGGCGCGTCGAGACCGTGCCCGAGGTCAAGAGCGCGACGGTGGAGCTGGTGTGGGAGCCGGCGTGGTCGAAGGACCGGATGAGCGAGGCGGCGATGCTGTCGCTGGGAATGTAGGGTATAGGGTGTGGGGTGTGGGGTGTAGCCGACCGGCTCTACACCTTCCCGTTACCCGATTCCCTCAACCGTTCACTTCTTCTTTTCGGTCGGGTCCTTGAAGCCCAGCCCGCCGCCCGGGTTCTTCGCCTGCTCCATCAGCCACGCGGCGGTCTCCTCCAGCGACTTGTCGTCCCGGATCGGCGACTCGGGCGACCACTTGAGCCCCTGGTCGGTCCACGTCACCTTCGCGTAGGGGCGGTTGCGGTCGTCCTTGTTGGTCTCGCGCAGCTTGGTGATCACGCCGGCGACCCGCGCGACCTGCTTCGGGTCCTTGGCCGTGATGGCCCACCCGCGCAGCGCCCCGCTGATCTTTCCCCACGCCTCGTTCGCCGGCGCCCCGACGGTCACGCGCTCGTACACGTCGTTCAACGCCGCGACGTAGGCGTCGAAGTCGACCGGCAGGCGCGAGTAGAGCTCGTCCCGGTACTCGAGGATCACGTCGATGTTCGTCAGGTAGTGGTTGACGCCCTCGGAGTACTCCTTGTTGATCTCGCCCTCGGCCTCCTTTTTCATGATCCCGACGCGGTTGAGGGCGCGGTCGAGGTTCATCTTGCCCAGGCCGGGGTGCTGGGGCGGGCGCGGGGCGGCCTGGTACGCGGCCAGAGCCTTGGCCTTGAGCTCGGGCGGGAACTGGCCGGTCACGCCGGACAACAATTGCCACTTCACGTACGCG
>DASPKW010000047.1:0-21272 GCA_035627895.1 Tepidisphaeraceae bacterium
CCCGTCCGGAGTTGTCATCCCGAGGTACTCCGAGGGATCTGGCCGGACCGCCGGGGCCTTTCCGACTTGGCAATCGGCATTCGAACACGAATCGCCAACGTCGGACGGGCCTCGTCGTGGGAGCCAGATTCCTCGGAGTACCTCGGGATGACAGGTAGGACGTCTTGCCGCGGAATGAGCTGATGATCGACGACAGCCGCCCATCACGAGATCCGGTCGATGCCGTGAAGACGACTGTGCTTCACTTCATCCTGATCGCCCTCGCGGTGATCTGCTTCATCCCGTTCGTCTGGCTCGTGTGCGCATCGTTCAAGGACAACAGCGACTTTTTCAACTCGACGTTTTTGCCGTGGGGGCACCTCGACACGCTGACGAACGACAACTACGAGCGGCTGTTCACGCGGAAGCCGTTCGCGACGTGGATGGTGAACTCGCTGCTGATCACGTCGCTGCACACGGCGATCGTGGTGACGCTGTCGAGTTTGGGCGGGTTCGCGCTGGCGAAGTATCGGTTCCGCGGGCGGCGCGTCTTGATGGGCGTGATGCTGCTGACGATGCTCCTGCCGAGCCAGGTCATGTTGCCCAGCGCGTGGTTGCTGATGTACGAGATCGGGTGGCTGAACTCGTACAAGGCGGTGATCATTCCGGGGGCGGTGAGCGTGTTCGGGATGTTTTTGTTCATGCAGGCGATGCGGGCGGTGCCGGACGAGCTGCTGCAGGCGGGGCGGGTGGACGGGTGCAGCGAGGTGCGGCTGTGGTGGGAGGTGGCGCTGCCGATCGTGCGGCCGATGATCGGGGCGTACACGTTGCTGAGTTTCATGGGGACGTGGAACAGCTTTCTCTGGCCGCAGGTCGTGCTGCAGAGCGCGGACAAGTACACGCTGCCGATCGCGCTGTCGAACCTGATCGGCCTGCCGACGCACGACACGCCGTACGGGATGCTGATGGCGGGGACGCTGCTGAGCATTTTGCCGGTGGTGGTGTTATTCTTCGTGCTGCAGCGGGATTTCATTTCGGGGCTGGCGAGTGGGGCAGTGAAGGGGTGAGGGTTGGCGTAACGAGTAACGATTAATGCTTAAGGGGGTTTGGTCTGCTTAAGCCTCAATCGTTAATCGTTACGATCCACTAAATGCCCTCGACCCACGATGTCGCGCACTTGTTCCTCGTCGGCTTCGACGGCCACACCGTGTCACCTGGGGTGCGCGCACTGATCGACCTCGGCGTCGCGGGCGTGATCCTGTTCGGCCGGAACGTCGAGTCTCCACGGCAAGTGGCGGAGTTGTGTGGCGAGATCAAGCGCCTCGCCGGCCGGCCGATCCTGATCTGCATCGATCAGGAAGGCGGGCGCGTGCGGCGGCTGCGCGAGGGGTTCACGGCGGTGCCGTCGATGCGGGCGGTGGGCGCGACGGGCGACGAGCGACTGGCGCACGAGATCGGCGCGGTGCTCGGGCGGGAATTGCGGGCGGTGAACATCGACGTCGATCTGGCGCCGTCGGTGGACGTGGATACCAACCCGGCGAATCCGGTGATCGGGGACCGGAGCTTCGGGGCGTCGCCGGAGCTCGTCGCGCGGATGGGGGCGGCGGTGATCCGGGGGATTCAAGACCAGGGCGTGGCGGCGTGCGCGAAGCATTTCCCTGGGCACGGGGATACGGCCCAGGACAGCCACGCCGAGCTGCCGCGGTTGCCGCACGCGATCGAGCGATTGCGCGCGGTGGAGCTGCCGCCGTTCCGGGCGGCGGTGGAGGCGGGCGTGGCGATGGTGATGACGTCGCACGTCGTGTTCGAGCCGGTGGACCCCCTGCTCCCCGCGACCCTTTCGGCGGCGGTGATCGGTGGCGTCCTGCGCCGCGAGATGGGGTTCGATGGCGTGGTGGTGTCGGACGACCTGGAGATGGAGGCGATCGCGGCGAACTTTTCGGTCGACGAGGTCGTGACGCGCGGGGCCGGCGCGGGGGTCGACCTGCTGGCGGTGTGTCACGACGAGGAACTGCAGCACCGGGCGATCGAGGCGCTGGGGGCGGCGGTGCGATTGGGCGCGGTGAGTGAAGAGCGCGTCGCCCACGCGAATCGGCGGGTCGGGCGGTTGATGGATCGGTACGCGAGGGGGGCGCGCGCGTTCGACGCGACCGTGCTCGGTTGCGAGGAGCATCGGGCGGTCGTGGCGCGGGTGGGGAAAGCGGTGGACGGGACGGACCCGACGCGGCGGTGAATCGTCGGGGGCCATGGACACGCGTCCGACCGCGCGCGAGGTCGAACGACGTCCTCGGGCGGCCATGCGGTGCGCCGCGCGGCTTGCCCTTCGGGTCGCGGCAGAACGGGGATCGCCGTCAGCTAGATCCCGCCCTTCGCGGCGCCGCTCGCATCGGGCTTCCGCTTCCCGAACTTCGCCACGTCCTCTTCGCGGTCGCGCTGGATCGTGCCGGCGCGGTCGACGAGGGCCTTCTGCGCGGCGTCGAGGATCTTGTCGAGGCGGGTGGCCAGCTCGACGCGCAGATCTTGTTCCATCCGCTTGCGCAGCTCGGCCTGGCGGTCGGGGTTGCCCTTGGCGCCTCCGAACTCGGCCTCGAGGCCCTCCATCGCGGCCTTCTGGCTCTCCTCGAATGCCGCCTGGATCCTGGCGATCAGGGCCTTCTGGTCGTCGGTCAGAACCTTGTCGACCGCCGCCTTGAGCGACGCGCGGGCGTCGGCGGACGCTTTCTGGGCGGCGGCGCGGTCGGCGCCGGTCGCCCCATCGCCTTTCGCCTTTTGCGCGACCTCCCGGACGGCGGGCGACATCATCGTCTGCTGCTGGGCGTCCGCCAGGGCGGATTTCTGGTCGTCGGTCAAACGCAGGGCGGCGGTGATGCCGGGGCAGACCCGTTCGAGCGGGAACGGCATGCCCTTGTTGGTGAAGAACAGGCCGCCGGGAAGTTCGCCGATCTGCTTGGGCTTCTCCTGGGCGAACGCGGGAATGACGAGCGAGGAGACGACGATGAGGGCGAGCAAGCGCGGCATGGGAACCTCCGGGACGGAGTATATGACGTGACCCCCCTGCTGCCCCTGCTACCACGGTATCGTGTACGCGTTGCGATTGCGACGAGCCGAGACGGCCTTCACTTGCGGACGACGAGCGTGCCGGCGAGGCGATCGTGCAGGGCCTGGCGCTTCTCGGTAAACGCGGCCATCAGGAAGCCGGCCAACGCCGGCGCCGCGGACAGGAGCTTGGCGAAATACCGGCCGGAGGCGCGCCAGAAGCCGAGCCGCTTGCCGCTCAGCCGGACGACCTTGAGCCCGAGCGCCTGCTTGCCAACGGTCCCGCGGGCGTCGGTCGTCTCCATGATCGCGAAGTAGAGCCACGGCGCGAACAGGAACCGGGCGAGCAGGTTGCCGACGAACTCCCCCTGTTGGTAGGCGGTCATGTCGTACCAATGCCGCCGCGGCATCGGGTCGACCGCGTTGATCGCGGCGAGGAACGCGAGGAAGACCAAAAAGTCGAGGGCGGCGGCGGCGGCCCGGCGGCCGAACGGCGCGGGCGTGAGCGGCCTGGGCGCGGATACGTAAGGCGTGGCGGCGGTCGCGGCGGCGGCGGCCGCGAACTCGGGGATCTGGTGCGAGTGGAGCCACGCGGACCGGCCCTCGTGCCAGAGGATGTCGGTCGGCCAGAGTTGGCGGGACGCGATCATCTGGAGGATCGCCTCGGGCGGGAACGGGCCGTACGTCTGACCTTCGCGGGCGGTGTACCAGTCGACGGGCATTCGTCGGGCCCTTCCGGGGACGCGCGCTCGCGCCGCGATCGAACGTCAGACCGCGACGGGCGCCGGTTTGAGACGCGCGAAGAGCGTGAGGTTCTTCGCGTCGGTGATCTCGACGTCGATCAGCTTGCCCTTTATTCCGGGGTCGCCGTCGAACGCGACGACCTGGTCGCCGCGGGTGCGGCCGACGAGCTGGGTGAGTTGCTCCGTGGGCGAGGGATCTCGGTCAGTGGAGTGATTAAGCCCCTCGTCGCCGCGTCGGGACTTGATGCGGAGCTGAACGGTTCCCGTCGGGGCGCTGGGGTAGGCCTTCTGCTGCTTCGAGACGAGCTTGGAGACGCCTTCGACCATGACCTCGACGGTCTTGCCGACCATGTCGCGGTTGTTGGCGGCGCTGATCTGGCCCTGGACGGCGAGGAGCTCGTTGTTCCGGCGGCGCTTGACGTCGTCGGGGATGTCGTCGGCGTAGCGGTCGATCGCGGTCGTGCCGGGGCGCGGGCTGTACTTAAAGATGAAGCTGTTCTTGAACCGGCACCGGCGGACCATCTCGACCGTCGTCTGGAACTCCTCTTCGGTCTCGGTCGGGAAGCCGACGATGAAGTCGGACGCGACGCACACGTCCGGCATGTACGCCTTGGCGCGGTCGTGGAAGTCGTAGTACTGCTGCGCGGTGTACCCGCGGTTCATCATGCGCAGGATGCGGTCAGACCCGTGCTGGGCGGGGACGTGGAGGTAGCGGCAGATTCGCGGGCAGTCGCGCATGGCCTGCAGGGCGAGGTCGGTGAAGTCGCGCGGGAAGCTGGTGACGAAGCGGAGGCGCGGGAGGTGCGGGACCGACTCGTGGATCAAGTAGAGCAGGTCGGCGAAGGTGGTCTTGCGGCCGTCGCCGTGGTCGAAGTTGTAGTGGTTGATCGTCTGGCCGAGGAGGGTGACCTCGAGCGCGCCGGCGTCGGCGAGCTTGCGGACCTCGTCGACGATATTGGTCGGCGGGCGGTGAACCTCGGGCCCGCGCGTGTAGGGGACGACGCAGTACGTGCAGAACTTGTTGCACCCGCGCGTGATGCGGACGTAGGTCTGGGCGGGCGTGTCGGACGCGCTGATCGAGCGGGAAAGGTCGAGGTTTTCGAGGGTGTCCTCGGCGGCGGCGAGGGTGGAGGAGCGGCGGGTGGTGGCGCCCATCAGCGCGACGTGGCGCGTGGCGAGCAGCGAGCTGCGCGTGGCGAGCGAGCTCTCGGCGGTGACGGCCGCGTTGTGCACCAAACCCGGCAGCTTATCGAGCTCGCCGGGGCCGCAGAGGATGTCGACCTGGGGGTACTTCTTGAAGATGTTGGTGCCGTCGCGCTCGGCCATGCAGCCGATGACGCCGATGACCAGGTTCGGCTCGTCCTTCTTGCGCTGGCGGAGTTCGCCCAGGCGGCTCCAGACCTTCTGCTCGGCGTGTTCGCGCACGGAGCAGGTGTTGTAAATGATGACGTCGGCGGCGTCGCGGTCTTCGGTAGACTCGTAGCCCTGGGCGCGGAGCTGCCCGAGGACGAGCTCGGAATCGAGCACGTTCATCTGGCAGCCGAAGGTTTCGAGGTACAGCTTGGGCATGGGGGAGGAGCGAGAAGTCAGAAGTCAGAAGTCAGAGGTCGAGGTCGAGGTCGAGGTCGAGGTCGAGGTCGAGGTCGACCCGTGTAGCCGCGACCCGGAGGGGGAGCTTTAAGCGACCCCGGAGGCGAGCGCGAGAGCGCGCAATACGCGGGAATCTTCGGGGCGGACTGACCCGTAGTCAAATACGCTTCGGATCCGGCGAGATTTGACGGGGCAGACCGCTTCTTACGTAAAGTCGATTACCCAAGGACGGCCGATGATCGTCGAGGCACGGGCACGAGCCAGCACGCGACCGCCAGTATTGCGACGAACGGCGCCATCATCAGGAACGTTCGGGAAAACGACCCGGATTGCTTGCCCCACGCGAGCACGAGCGGGCCGAGGGCGGAGAAGAGGACGGTCAGGACCTGGGCGGCGCCTTGGATCAGGCCGAGGTGCGGTCGGCCGAAGAGCTTGGGCCAGCAGGCGAAAAAGACGACGGTGACGACGCCGCCCGCCAGGCCCATGAGCGAGGCGTAGGCGTAGATGTGGGCCTTGGTGGTGGCGTAGGGGAGGATGAGGAGGGAGGCGGTGACCATGGCCATGCCGGCGGCGAGGAGTTTGGAGAGGGGGACGCGCGAACCGAGCCACCCGCCGAGGAAGTTGGCGACGAGGCCGGCGGTCAGGAGTAGGCCCATGGCGGCCTGGAACGTTTGAAGGTCGGGAAAGCCGCGCTCGATCAGGATCGGCTGGGAGAAGAGGGAAATGCTCGAGAAGATCAGGTTGAAGGCGGCGCAGGCGAGGGCGAGGGTCCAGAAGGCGCGGGTGGCGAGGGCTTGGGAGAGGGTGAATTGCGAATCGCCCGATTGCGGATCTCGGATTGCGGATTGCGGTCCGAAAGCGGCGGGTACGTCGGCGGTGTCGCTGCCTTGCTCAATCTGAGATCCGCCAACGGGGGCGGCGCGGGCGGCGAAAAGGCCAATCACTGCCAAGCCTGCCACCGAATAGGCGATGACGGCCCACGCGGCGCGCCAGACTTCCGGGTGCGGCAGGCGGGAGGTGACCGGGTCGGGCGGACCGGCGGCGGCGGCGACGCCCGCTTGCACGCCGGCGAAGGCGGCGACGAACAGGATCGAGACGAGCGCGGCGAAGACGGCCATGGCGAGGGTCAGCCGGCGGCCGGTGAACCACTTGCCGACGATCGCCAGTGCGGCGACGGACAGGGCGGACTGGCCGAGTCCGCGGACGAGGGTCAGGGAAATGGCGAGGTCGGTGAAGCCGGCCGCGCGGGACATCCAGTAGGTCGCGGCGGCGAGGAGGAGGGTGTTGAGGACGAGTACGGGGCGGACGCCGACGCGGTCTATCAACTGGCCGAACCCGAGGGCGAACGCGGCGCCGACGAGGGTGGCGATCAGGTTGATCCATCCGAAGTCGACCTCGGACAGGCGGAGGTCCTGGAGGAGCGGCGTGGCGACGAGGCCGAGGCCCATCGTCCGGCCGGGGAGCGTGCCGACCATCGCGAGGGCGGCGACGACGACCTGGATCCAGGGGAGGAGCGTTCGTGCCGGGGGGCGGGGACTGGCGTAATCGAGGGGGAGGGCGGGCATGCGGAGGTCAGCGGTCAGTTACGTGCGGCGGATTGTAGGCGACCGCGCGTGCGAACGGGGCGAAGCCGCGAGCAGCAGGGGCTCGAACGAAAACGCCCCCGGTCGTGGGACCGGGGGCGTGTCTCAATCGATGAATCCGGCGGCAGTCTACTTCCCGACGGGCGACTGCTGGATGATCAGGTTCTTGGCCCGCTCGGGGGAGAGGTTGAGGGCGCCCTGGGCCTCGCCGGCGGCGGAACGGACGGCGAGGTTGCCGTGGGTCTCGACGACCTTCTGGACCTGTTCGACGACGCTGGCGTCGAGCAGGTTGCCGTAGAACTTGGCGCTCTTGGCCAGGGCCTTGAACATCGGGGCCTTGAGGTCGTCGGCGGTCTTCTCGTCGGCGGCCTTCATCGCCAGGGCGGTCTGGGCGTCCTTGTTGTTGATCGTCGCGAGCACGCCGGCGGCGCTCTTGGCGACCTCGACGCGCGTGTCTTCCAGGGCCCGCGTGAGCGTGGTCTGGGCGGCGCCGATGTCGAGGATCTGGCCGCGGCTGATCGCCAGGCGCTCGAGGAGGGCGGCGGCGCGCTGGGCGTAGCCCTCGGCGAGCTTGTCGTCCATCGCGGCGGCTCCGGACTTGGTGCGGGACTTGGCGACGGCGGCGTTGAGCGCGTCGGCGGCCGGCGGCGCGGTGCCGGCGACGACCGTGGTGACCAGGTCGTTGGAGAACTCCTCGGCGACGTACGGCGACGCCTTGGTGTCGACGATGATGACCCGCGCCACGTTGCGCACGCGCGGGCCGGCGAGGACGGCGTCGGTGTCCTTGTTGTTGCGCGAGTCGATGATCAGGACGTCGACGTTGGCCAGGCGGCCGGCGGCGGCGGTGGCCGTGTCCCGGTCGTTGGCGGTCTCGACGCGGGCCGCGTCCTTGATCCCCTCCTTCATCGTGTTGGCGGCGTTGAGGTCGGCGGCGACGACCAGCACGCTCGGTTTGCCGCTGATCGAGATCGCCTCGGCGAGCGTCGGGACGACCATCTCCTGACCGGCGAACGGGGCCTGCGGGAGGGCCGAGCCCAGCGCGATCGCGGCCTCGTACCGGACGGACCGTTCGGGGAACTGCATGGCGCGGATGATCGGCTCGTCCCCGCCCTTGATCGTCGACAGCATGTTCGACTGGCCGGCGATCTCCTGGAGCGACTTGACGATCTTGAGCGCGACGGCGGGCGTGCGGTCGCGGAGGGCGCGGGCCAGGACGTTGTTGCAGTACTGGGTGCCCATGGCCACGTTGTAGAAGTGGGCGTCGGGGCCGTCGTGGGTCGTGTCGGTCTTGCCCTCGGGCAGGTCGGCCTCGCGGCGGTTGTTGGCGGCGAGCCAGAGGCTGACCGTGTCGGCCCGGCTCGGGTCGATCTTGAGCGCGTACTCGGCGGCGCGCTTGGACATGACCTCGTTGAAGATCTGATTGGGGACCGTCTTGGGGATCAGGCCCTTGTCGTCGGCCCACGACCAGACGTTGGCGTCGGGGTAGCGGGTGTCGAAGGTGATGGACGAGCTGCTGTAATAGAAGCGCTCGGCCAGGTCGTGGAACATCTGGGCGGGCTTGGCGCCCGACGGGTCGAGCACGCCGAGCTGGGCGAGGGCTTGGGCGGCGGCGGCCTTGATCGGCTGGGTGCCGGGGTCGGCGGAGGCGTGGAGGCGGGCGATGTACGGGGCGGCGTCGCCGTACCCCATGTCGCCGAGCGCGCCGATCACGCGGATGAGGAAGGTCGACTGCTTGGACTCGAGCGACGCGACGGCCGGGTTGAGCGACAGGCGCCCGAGGCGCGTCAGCAGCGCGCGGCCGGTGACGTGAAGGTTGGCGCTATTCTCGTCGCGGAGGACGTCGGACAGGATGACGGCGGCGGCGATCTCGCCGCTCTGGCGGAGGTTGTTTAGCGCGTTCTCGAACCCGCGGCTGTTGACGTTGGCGCGCTTGACCTGCTCGAGGATGAACCCGCGGTCGACGACCTTGGCGGTCTGGCCTTCCTTCAACTTGCCGACCAGCTTCTGGCTGATCTCCTTGAGCTTGTCGTTGGTGCCCCAGCGGAGGAGCGTGTCGAAGAGGTCGTCGCCGCGCTCGCGGGCGACGGCCTCGAAGGCCTGGAGCATCTCGTTGGCCGGGGCGCCGGCGGCGAGGAGCTTCTCGCCCTCGGCGACGGCCTGGTCGTACTTGGCGATCTTGGCGAAGTGCCAGAAGGTCTCGGCGGACTCGTAGGTGGGGTTCCGCGCCGGGGCGGTGGGGAGGGCGGGGACCGCGTCGGGACCACCCCCGCCGGGCGCGGGGGCCGGGGCCGGCGCAGGCGCGGGGGCCGGAGCCGGAGCGCCGGCGGGGGCCGGGGCGGGCGCGCCGGCCGGGGCTTCCTGGGCGAACGTGTAAGACGGGATCACGGGCGTGGCCATCGCGGCGGCAACCGCGAGGACGGACATGACGCGGGGCATCCGAGGCAGTCGCATCTGCTGGCCTCCAAAGGTGAGGGGTTCAATGATGTCGCGCTTCCCGCGGACCCGCGTGCGTCGGTCGGACGACGGACGCGATCGGGTTCGTCCTCCGCCGACGGACCCGGGTGACCACGAAAAACGCCAGCGGCGAGCGCCCGAGGGACAGCCGTGTCCCGCCGGGCGACGACTCCTCACCACCGCGCGCCACACACAATGCAGACCGCGGCGGCAATTCGTTGCCGGGACGGATGATAAAAACGTTTACGCGCGCGTGTCAAGAAAGGCAGAGGCTGCGGACAGTCGGGTGTGAGGCGGGACACAGAGGGGATTGCCGATTGCCGGTTGCCGATTGCCGATTGAATCGGGCGCCGGCGTCCACGAGGGATCTGGCCTCGAATGTGACGGCCCTTGCGACGTCGGCAATCAGTCCGCGAACACCAATTGCCTACGTCGAACGGGCCGTGATGTGCCGGCCAGATTCCTCGGGGTACCTCGGAATGACAGTTGGGACGCTGGTGCGCGTTTCAATCGGCAATCGGCAATCGGCAATCACCTTTCCCCTTCCTTGCCCCCCCTACCCTCCGTCATTACACTCCCCCCCTCTATGAAATCCGAGCACCGGCACGAACTGAAGACCAACGACCTGGCGGCGACGATCATTACCGCCGGGGACTACTTCCGGATCTACGGGGGCCGGATCGCGCTCGGGCTGGCGATCGTCATCCTCGTGATCGTCCTGATTTACCAGCGGACGACCAAGGCCCGGGCCGAGCGGGCGATGCTCCCCGGGACGCTGGCGCAGGCGCGGGGCCAGATCGACCGGCTGGCGTCGCTGCAGCTCGTGCCGAACGATAAGGAGATCGAAGAGGCTAAGGCGTCGATCGAGAAGGTGAAGAACGACGCTTCGGACGACGCGCTCAAGGCCGGGGCGCTGGCGGCCGAGGGGGATCTGAACTGGGCGATCGCAACGTACCCGAACGACCCGACCGGGTCGGGCTCGACGACGGCGCCGGCCCCGGTGACCGAGCAGCAGCGGGTCGCGACGGCGGCGGCCGCGAAGGCGGCGTGGCAGGCCGTGGTCGACAAGTACCCCGACCAGCGGCTGGCGGTGGTGACGGCGCGGTTCGGGCTGGCGGCGCTGGCGGAGAACTCGCGCGACTGGGCGACGGCCCGGCAGCAGTACGAGGCGGTGCTGAAGCTGCCGAACCTCGCCAAGGCGCACAAGCAGATGGCCGAGGGCCGGTTGGCGTACCTCGAGCTGATCCAGAAGCCGGTGCTGATCGGCGACGTGAAGGCGGGGCCCGACCCGGTCACGCTCGACCCGAACGACTACGGCGACGGGACGGGTAACCCGCTGACTCGGGCGACGACGACGGGCCCGGCGACCAAGGGGAGCACGACGGGGTCAGCGACGACGACGACGACGACAACTAAGGGACCGACGACCAAGCCCGCCGCGACGACGGCGCCAGAGAAGAAGTAGCGATCCGGGGGCGGCGCTTCGGGCAAAGCCCGTGCGCTGTGCCCCGGCTTGTTCGGGGGCAACGGGGCGGGACGGCGTCCGTGCACCTCACCCCACCTCCACCCACTTGTCCGCGTCGATCACCAACATCGACGGCTGCCCCATTGCGCGCCAAACCGCAAACCCGTCTTTCCGCAGGCGCCGCTGGGCGAACAGGGCGATCACCGTCCCGTGGGATACGACGGCGACGTCGTTTCGGTCAGCCTCCAAGATTCGGTCGATCGCCGACGCGAAGCGCGCGTACGCATCGTCGGCGGTCTCCAGCCCGAGCACGCGGCGCGACGGTTCTTTGAATAGGACGGCCATCAGCGAGATGAACTCGCGCGTGTCCATGTGCGGCTCGTTGGAGCGGTCGTGCTCGTGGAGGTCGTCGGCCTCCTGCACCGGGACGTGAATCGCGCCGCCGACCAGTTCGGCCGTCTCCTTCGCCTTGGGCTCGTTGCTCGTGTAAATCGACGCCGGCGCCAGGGTGCGTATCCGCTCTGCCAACGGCCCGCACGCGGCGCGGCCGTCGGGGCCGAGCCGCCACCGGTCGCTCGGGACGCCCGCTTCGACGACGGGGCGCGCGTGCTTGATCAGGATCAGTTTCCGCATGGGGGGAGTTTATCGGACGCGGGGATCACGGGAATGGGCGGGGGGCTGTCGAAATCGTTGCCGCGTCGGCATGCTCACTGAAGTGAGCACACCGCGCCCCCGTTCTCGCAACGACGCCCCCTTTCATGTTTCAGGTCTTCATGTTTCACGTTTCCCGCTGTCCCTTGCCCCACCCGCTCCCGTAATGGACATCTCCTGCGGGAGAGGAGCGCCCGACGTGTTAATGGTGCAGTTGGACGAGGCCCGCGAGGGCATGCGGTTGGCGACGCCGGTCGCGCACCCCGAGAAGCCCGGGCACGACTTGCTCAAGGCGGGATTCGCGCTGACGGGCGACGTGATCGAGCGCTTGGGCACGGTCGGCGTGACGTCGGTGTTCGTCGACTACCCCGAGCTCGCCGAGCTCGACCGGTTCATGGACCCGTACCTGAGCCCGGCCCGGCAGGTCGTCTACCGGCAGGTGCGCGACACGATGGCGGCGGCGCAGAAGTCGACGCGCCCGACCGTCGCGTTTCCGGACTATTACGCGGCGACCCGCGAGCTGATCATCACGCTGATGCACGGCGGGCAGCACCCGGTCTACCTCGACTTGATGGCGCGGCAGATGGGCGACGAGGCGGTGGCGCACGCGGTCGCAGTGTCGCACCTGTCGCTCGTGCTCGGGATCCGGCTCGAAGAATATTTGGTTCGCCAACGGAGCCGGCTGGCCGCGCGGCACGCGCGGGAGGTGGTGAACCTCGGGGTGGCGGGGATGCTGCACGACATCGGGGCCGCCCGGCTGAGCGAGCCGGCGCGGCGGGCGACGCGCGTCGACGCGCCCGCCGACGACGCCGTCCGGGCCGAGTGGGAATCCCACCCGCGGATCGGCTACGAGATGGTCAAGGGCGGGGTCGAGGCGTCGGCCGCGGCGGCCGTGCTCCACCACCACCAGCACTGGGACGGCAGCGGATTCCCCGGGCTTCCCGCCGACCCGTGCGAGCGCGCGCAGCCGGGGCAGCCGTCGCGCAACGCGGGCGAGCGGATCCACGTGTTCGCCCGGATCGTCGCGGCGGCGGACCTGTTCGACCGCCTGACGACGAACCCGGCGACCGGTGAACGGCGGCCAACCATCGAGGCGCTGCACCTGATGCGGACGCAGCACGCCGGGTGGGTCGACCCGGTCATCCTGGCGCGGATGCCGTCGGCGGTGCCGCCGTTCCCGCCGGGCCTGAAGGTCCGGCTGAGTGACGGGACGGTGGCGGTGACGGTGAACGTGAATCTCGACCGCCCGTACAGGCCGACGGTCCGCCGGGTGGTCGTGCAGGACGAGCAGTTCCGCTTGGCGAAGGAATCGACGGACCTGGCGAGCCGCGAGAACACCGGGCTACGGATTACCCACCTGGGCAAGACGAACGTGGAGGCGTGGGTGCCGGCAGAGGTCGCGCCGGTCGCGGTGCGCAAGACGGCGTGAGGATCGAAAGAGGGAGCCCAGCGACTCGTCGCGGGACGGAGTCGCAGAGGCGCGGTCACGAAAGGTCTCGTGCGACGAGCGTCGCTGGTCTCCGTCCCGCGACAAGGCGCTGGGCTCCCTGATGACCTACTGCCCGGTTCCGCCCACCGGGCTGACCTTGACCAGGTGCTCGCGCGGGATGACGTGGGTGCCCTGTTCGGTGTCGAAGCGGACGTACTGGGGGTCGAGGGTCACCGCGGTGACGTTGCCGATGCCTATCACGTTGCCGCCGGGCTTTTCGACGTAGTGCACCCACCCGTTCTTGTACCCGAGCCCCGGCCCCCCGACCGCCGCACACCCGCCGAGGAGAAGTCCACCCGATAGTGCGATCGCCGCGAATACCTTCATCGCGCACCGTCCTCTTGTTCCCGGGAACCGCCCCGAAGTGAGCCTGGCGGGGATTCGTCACCGCTCGATCAGCTTCGCGAGCAGTTCCGCGTAATACGAAATGACAAGGTCCGCCCCGGAACGTTTGATGGCGGTCAACGATTCGAGCACGATCCGGTCGCGGTCGACCCACCCGTTCCGCGCGGCGGCCTCGATGAGGCTGTACTCCCCGCTCACCTGGTACGCGACCACCGGCACGTCGAACTTCGCCCGACACGCGGCGATCACGTCGAGGTACGCCGCCGCCGGCTTGACCATGATCATGTCGGCCCCCTGCTCGACGTCCAATCGGGCCTCGAGCAGCGCCTCGTCGACCCCGCGCGCCGGGTCCATCTGATAGCTCTTGCGGTCGCCGTGCGACGGCGCCGAATCCGCGGCATCCCTGAACGGCCCGTAAAACGCGCTGGCGTACTTCACCGCGTACGCGAGCAGCGCGACGTCCGCGAAGCCCGCCGCGTCGAGCCCCTTGCGCAGCGCGCCGATCGTCCCGTCCATCATCCCGCTGGGCGCGATCACCGCCGCCCCGGCCTTTGCGTGATTCACCGCCTGCGAAACCAGGCGCTCGACCGTCTCGTCGTTCTTCACCGTCTGCCCGTCCGCCGTCAGTGGGCCACAGTGCCCGTGACTCGTGTACTCGCAGAAGCACAGGTCCGTGATCCCCGCCATCGGGAGCTTGGCGGCCGTCGCCTCCCGCAGAAGTCGGCAGACGACGTTCTCCGGGTCCAGCGCCGGCGACCCCATCGGGTCCTTCGTCGCGCGGTCGATCACACCGAAGATCAGGTATGCCTTGAACCCCTCGTCGGCCCGCGCCTGGAGCCACGGCAGCGCGACGTCGACCGACATCTGGAACACCCCCGGCATCGACGCGACTTCCTTCCGCACGCCGCGCCCCTCGGTGACGAACACGGGCACGATGACGTCGCTGCGGCGGAGGTGCACGCGCTGCAGCATCGACCGAAGTTCGGGGCGCAGGCGGAGGCGGCGGGGGCGCACGAAAAGGTCCATGCCCCCATCATAGTGCACCGCAGGCCGACAACGTACCGGGCGCGCTTCCATGGCACGCCCGCAGGCCTCGCCTACCGACGCCCGCCGCGCGGTCGCTTGGCGTCGTCGCGGCACGCTTGCAAGAGCGCCTCGGACCCGGCGCTACACCTCTTGGTCGTCGGCGATCTCCACCTGCCCGATCGCCCGCCCCGTCACGGGCACCGGCAGCGCGCCCGGCGTCGTCAGCATCCGCGTGACCTCTTCGACGATCTTGGCCGGCTCGCTCAGACGCCCGGCGCCGACGTTCCGGCAGGCCAGCCAGCCCTCCTCAGGGCCGATGAATTGGTAGCCGAAGCCCGTCAGCTTCGTCACGTTCTCGCGCGCGGCGGGGTGGTCCCACATGCGGTTGTTCATCGCCGGCGCGAACACGACCGGGCACGCCGCCGCGCAGATCATGAGCGAGACCAGGTCGTCGCAGATGCCGTGGGCGACCTTGGCGAGGATATTGCTCGTCGCCGGCACCACCAGCATCAGGTCCGCCCGCTCGGTCAGCGAGATGTGCTGCGGATCGGACGACTCGACGAGCGAGTACGTGCCCGTACGGACAGGCCGGCCCGACAGCGCCTCGAACGTCAGCGGCGTGACGAACTTCTGCGCGCCGGCCGTCATGCACACGGTCACCCCCGCCCCCGCCTGCACGAGCTTGGAGACGACGTCGGCGACCTTGTACGCCGCGATCCCGCCACACACGGCGACGACCACCTCGCGACCCTTGAGCGGTGGAACGGGCATGTCGGACATGTCTCGATTGTTCATCACGCGGGGGGCGGGGTCAACGTCGTCGGAGAAAACGAAAAGACGAAAAGACGTAAGGGGAGGCGGTAGTTCTTCTTTACGTCTTTTCGTCTTTTCGTTTTCGACTCCTGATGACTGCCCCGAACAGGTTCGTGCCCCCGCCCGCCGTCCGGTTACAATCCCCACCCATGTCCAGCCTGATCACGATCACGCCGCCGATCGCCCACCTCGAATTTCAGATGCTCGTGCCGCCCGGGTGGGCGCCGTCGGACATGCCCGAGCAGTCGCCGGACTTCAACGAGCCCAAGGCGTTCCTCGCGCTGGCCGTCTACGTGCTCAACCCCCTGTTCGGGATCGTCGCCGTGACCGCGCGGCCCGCATACGACGACGGGACCGTGATCGACTGGATCCGCTTCCTCGCGCGCGAGGAGAAGTTCGAGGTCGAGACGTGCGAGCCGTACGCCGTCGGCCCGCACAAGGGGGTGTCGGTCCTGGCGACGCAGGTGCAGGAGGCCGGGACCCTGCGCCTCCGCGCCGCCGTCTTCGAGGACGGCGGGAGCATGTACGTCATCACCGGCATGGCCCCGGTCGAGAACTGGCCGAGCGTGCAGGGGATGGTGGAGATGATGATCGGGTCGATCCGCCTGACCAAGCCCAAGGGCCCGACGGCGCGCCTCTCCCCGGACGACGAGGCCCCGCCCGCCGGACCGGTCGCGCCCGAGGCGTCGGCCGCGACATCGCCTGCCGCCACCGCTGCGCCCCAGGCCCCCGACGGCACGGAAGCGCCGGCCATATCGAACGGGGAACCGTCCTACGCCCCGTTCGCCCTCGCCGACGACGCCAAGTCGCTCGACCCCGAGCACCCGACCAACGTCAACCTGCGCGACAACGGCGGCGGCCTGACGCCCAACGTCCTCCGCGCCGATGCCGCCCGGCGCGTCGCGTTCGTCGGCGCGGGCGCGGTCGAGGCGGTCGTCCCCGTCCCCTTCGGGTGGCACGCGATCGACGACGGTCGGCGCACGCTTTTGTTCGACCCGGTCAACGACGTGCAGGTCAACCTGAACCTGCTCGACGCCGCCGGCCGGTCGCCCGAAGACCTGTTCGACGAGATTTTGACCGACATCGCGCAGGAAAACCCCGACGCCCTGTTCAACCGCATGAAGCTCGACGGTTTGCCCGCCATGGTCGTGCGCGACCTGGTCGTCGACGGCACGAAACTCCAGCAGGCGTACATCCTCAAGCCCCTGACCCACCGCGACGGCTTCTACCTGAAGGTCCGCGCGACCGTCTCCAACCCCGACCACATCACCCGCGTGGGCGACCTCATGGAGCGCATCGTTATCGACAGCGAGTTCCTCGCTTAGCGGACACGCTCGTCAGGCAACTCCCGCGTGCTCTACTTCGACCCGCTCGCGCCCCTGCGCGCGGATGAACGCGATCACCCGCCCCAGCGTCTGCTGCCACGGCTCCAGCGGGAGCGGCCCGCCCCAGAACGCCTCGGCCCGGGTCGTGTCGAACACGCGCGGGTAAAGCAGCCCGGGCAGGAACGAGTCGATCGACTCCATGAGCTGCGCCATGACGCGGTCGCCCTTGCCGGCGACGGCCCGGCGGATGCGGTCGAACGCCGACGCGTCCACGATCCCCGGGGGCGGGTCGGCCGGACTGCCCGGGACGGCGGCGCGGACCGGCAGGCGCGGGGCGCGGCGGCCGGTGCCGAAGTGCTCGGCCGTCAGTTCCATCAGGTCACCGAGCGGGGTCGCGCGGTCGCCGGCGGCGACGTGCCAGATCGCCTGCTCGGTTCGCGGGTCGGTGGCGGCCTTGGCCAGGAACCGCGCCGCCGTCTCGGTCGAGATCAGGTCCACCGTCGTCTGGGCCGTCCCGGGGACGCGCGGGATCAACCCGCGGCCGTACCACCGCAGCACGTGGTGGAGCGCGCCCATGCGGTGCACCTCGCCGGTCGCGTGGCTGCCCATGACGATGCTCACCCGGGCACTCTGCACCGGCAGGCCGGAGTTGAGCGCCAGCCGCTCGGCCGTCCACTTGGTCTGTTCGTAGTAGTTGATGAACGCCGGCGGTTCATCGGCGGACGTCTCGGTCACGCGTCCGGTCGCGGCGCCGGCGACGCACACCGTCGACACGAGCACGAACTTCGCCAGCCGCGGGCAGCCGGCGGCGAACTCCAGCGCGTGGCGGGTGCCCTCGACGTTCACGCCCCACTGCGTCTCGGCCGGCCCGCGGAACCGCGTGTCGGCGGCGGCGTGGAGCACCACGTCCGTCTCGCGCGAGAGCGAACGCCGGTCGTCAGGCGCCAAGCCCAGGCCGGCCTCGCCGACGTCGCCCTCGACCAAAAACAACCTCGCCGTGTCGACGGCCGATTCACCCGACGCGCGGATCGACGCGACGCGGGCGACCCAATGCGCGAATCGCTCGGCGGCGGACGCGGCGGGCGTCGAGCGGACCAGCACGTCGACGCGCGCGACCCCCCCGCTCGCCAACAGCTCGGCCGCGAGTTGCGGGCCCAGAGCGCCGGTCGCGCCGGTCAACATGATCCGCAGGCCGTTCCGTTCGGGCATGAGTCTCCTGTCCCCCGGACGTTCCGATCTTCAACTCCGCCCACGTCATACGACGGGCGCGAGGGGGGCGGTTCGGATAGCACGCGGCGCGCCATCCTGCAAGTCCGTGACCCAAGTCACGATGGCCAGAAACGGCCCGTTCAGCCGACCGCGCGCCGCGGCCAAGCGGCCGTAACCGAATCAGTTATCGGCCCGCCGGGGACGCCGGCTGCAGCATTGGTTACGCGCCCCACGACGTTATCGGACGTGGACACCGAAGCGGCGGCCCCCTCGGTCGCGCACGCCGAGATCCGCCGGCAAAACGCGTCGGCGACACGGCGGGCCGTCGTTTCGTCCACCAGAGCCGTCCGCCGCGTCAGCGCGAGGTGCAGGCGGTCGCCGATCGAACTGGGCGTAAACACCATCGGCATCGACGGGCCGGCCGGGGTGAATCGCAGGTATTCGAGGAGGATGCCAGGGTGGTAGTGACCGGCCCACGTCCGGCCAAGGTTCACGTTGCTGATTGCCGCCGCCAGGGGCACGTGCTTCAGGTACGCCTTGACCCACGCCCGGAGCGGCAGGAGCCTGGCCTCCAGAAGTGCCGCGGCCATGCGGATCTGGCTCGCCGCGGCCGCGTTGCACGCCTTCTGGGCCGAGGTTTGGGACGCGACCCTGCGCACGAGGCGCGGCCAGTCGCGCAGCGCGTCGGGCCGGAGCACGTTCGTTGTAAAGCCCAGGAACAGGCCGAAAACGTCGGACAAATCCTGCCCCTTACAGGCTCCGCGGATGTCGGCGACCGTGCCCAGCGCGATCTCCTGCCGGCCCGGGCCGGTCGGAAGAATGCCGTGCCGGTCGCACGCCTCGGCGGTCGCGGCGAGGAACAAATCGTTGATCGACACCCCCTGCCGGCGGGCGTAGGCCTTCAGGCCGTTGATCGTGCCATCCGGCAGCGGGTGGTACGTGCACGCGACGCGGTAGTCTTCGCTGGGCGCCTCGAGCCGCCGGACGTTGCCGAAGCCGGTCAGCGATCGGGCGAACGAGCCTAGGGACTCGCCCATGCGCCACCCCGCGCGGGCGGGCTTGAAGTAGTGCCAGAACCCGCCCTCGGGGAACTTCACAGGCGTCTTGCGAGCCGCCGCGGGGTCGAACGCGCGGGTGAACCACTCGCGAAGGACCAGGCGGACGGACGAACTGTCGGCGGCCCAGTGGTGGTAGATGACGCCGGCGTAGTGCGTATCGCCGGCGGTGATGACGAACGGGCGAAGCGGGCAGAAGCCATCGCGGGTGGGGTCGGACCCGCCGGGGACGTGCTCCATCGGGAGGTTCAGTTGCTCGGACACGTATTCGGCGACCGAGCGGCCGTCGTCGACGAGCGTCGGGATCTCATCGGGGCGTCCGGTTGGCGGGCCGTGGCGGAAGCCGTCGCGCGTGACGTACGCGCGGCCAACGCCGAGCGTGGTCAGCGCCTCCGTCCAGGCGGCGCGGAGGCGGGTGACATCGGCCGGCCCGCGCAGGTGCATGACCTGGGCCGCGTTATACGGGTGCACGCGGTCCCACAGGCGCATGATCTGCTGGAAGCAATTGAAGCGTTGCATGATCGTCGAGGACGCGTCAATCACTCTTGTAGCCGCCCCGCTTGCGGGGCGCGCCTGACGGCGCTCCGGCGCGGCGGCGTGCCCGAGTAGCTACTTGCGAAGCCGCACGCGGCAATGCGGGGAAGCGTCACCACCCGGTTAAGCCGCCTTCGTCGCGCCCTCTTCCGCCGGGAACGCCGCATCGGCCCCGTGCGGTCTCGCCGCCTTGATCCGCGGGATGAACCGCCCCGTCTGCCGGATGTAATCCGCGTACACCGGGCCGTGCAGAGCGACGAGGAACTTCTCCTCGCGACGACTCTCCCACTGCATCAGGAACACGTGCAGCGCCCCGACCGCGATCATCACCGGGCTGGGCATGACCACGACGGCGACGACCCCGAGCACCTGCGACAGACCGTAAATCGGGTGCCGCACGCGCGAGTACGGGCCCGTAAACACCAGGCGCGTCTTCTCGTTCGGGTCGATGCCCATGCGCCAGCTCGTGCCCATCTTGATCCAGCAGACCCACGTGATCGTCAGCGCCGCCAGGGCGATCGCGACCATCGTCCAGCCGACGATGCCGTTGCCGTACACGTTCCAGATCGGGCGCAGGCCCGCGGGCGGGTCCAGGACGAACGGCACGAGCAGCGGCAGGAAGATCCAGAGGACGACCGCGGGACCCCAGACAATTCGGAGGGCGCGGCCGAGCGGCTCGGGCGGGACGATGTTGGCGGCCCGGCCGACCGTACGGCGCGTCCGGACGACCAACTGGAGCACCTTCACCCAGTACACGAGGAGGATGGCCCCGACGATGACGGACGGCCAGGAACTCGGCGACGACGTAAAAGTCATGCGATGAAATCCGTTTCTGCTGCGCTTCGGAAGTCGACTTACGAACCCGATCCAGGGGGTGCGGTGTGCTCACTTCAGTGAACGGGCCGGATCGCGTGACACCGGCGCACGTGCCTGCAAACGTCGAACGCGGACCGACCCTTTGGGGATCGATCCGCGTTGTGGTGAGCTTTAGTTATCGAGGGACGGCGGATCAAACGCAATGGGCAAGACCGACCCTTTTTCGATCCTCGGACAGAGCATCTCTGGAGGCTGCCAAGCGGGTCCAAGCCGGGGCAGCATGCACGCGCTTCGCCCGAAACGCCGCCCCGGATCCGTGCGACCTGCAAATCAACTTGGGACGCGCCGCGGGTCCTCAATTCCCATCGACTGGCAACGTCGACGACGACGACTGCCGGGCGCGGTCCGTCAACTTCGCCGCGTCGGCGGACGGGCCGCCCGCCGCGGACTTGGCCCGCGTCGCCACCGCGGGTGCGGGCATCATGCTCGCCTTGGGCAATAGCACCGGGGCCAGTTTGGCCGCGGCGACGCGCGCCCGGGCCAGCGGGCGGGTCGCCAGCCACGTGTTCCGCTCCGGGCACACGGCCAGCACCTGCTTGACGATCTCGGCCTGCAGTTTGGGGCCCTTGTCGAGGTTCACGTGGTCGGGGCGGCCGTCGCAGAGGTGGGCGTTGGCCGGGTCCCGCATGGCGACGTTGTGCAGCACGCCCTTGGCGCCCGCCTCCTGGGTCATCGGCAGGCCGCGGAGGAAGTTCCCGCCGAGCGCGCCGGGCGTCCAGAAGTTGAACGCGGTCTTGACGTTCTTGGGGATCACCGATTCGTCGACGCAATCGAGCGCGACGATCATCTCGACCGGGACGCCGGCCTGGTCGCACGCCCGGGCGATCTTGATCGCGTCGTCCGACCCGTACGAGTGCCCGATGATCACGATCGGCTCGGGGTCCGGCACGTTGCGGTAGTTGGCGGCGATCGTCCGGGCCAGTTCCTCGGCCTGGTCGTGCTGGTAAACGTGGGCGGTCACGCCGTGCGAGCGGAGCGTCTCGCCCATCTGGTCGATCCCGCTCGAGAACACGCCGACCCACCCGCGCATCAGGTAAACCCGGCCGACGCGGGGCGTCGACTCCTCGGTCACCGGCTGGGCCCACTCCATCTGCCCGCG
>DASPKW010000048.1:0-9827 GCA_035627895.1 Tepidisphaeraceae bacterium
CGTCGCGCTCGACGCCGACGGTCACATTCTCTTGTCGGGCCGGGTCGCAGCCGTCGACGGGACCGACCTGGCCCTGGTCCGCCTGACCGACGCCGGGATGCTCGACGACGAGTTCGTCCCCGGCGGCGTGTTACGGATGAACACGGGCCGGGCGGACGACTCGGCGACCGGCATGGCGATCGCGGCGGACGGGTCCGTGACCGTCGTCGGGCCCGGCGCGTTCGCGTCGCCCGACGCCGACTTCGTGGTCGCCCGGTTCGCCATCCCATCGCTCAATCTGGTGCCCGTCGTCTCGCTGACCGGCCCGGGCGTGGCGGTGCGGTCGTTCGCCATCTCCCTGACGGGCCTGTTCACCGACGACGGCCCGGCGGGCACGCACGAACTTTCCTGGGACTTCGGCGACGGCACGACGGCCGCCTACGCCCCGGCCAGCGCGGGCCTGCTCGCGCCGTTGCACACCTATGCGGCCTCGGGCGTCTACACGGTCACCCTGCGTGTCCGCGACGCGCAGGGCGCCGAGGGCGTGGCGATGATGAGCGTGACCGTGTCGAGCGCGGGCCTGGTGACGGACGCGATCACCTGCCTAACGACGCTTCTCGTCGCCGGCACCGACGGGCGCGACCACATCGACGTCAAACGTTACAAGAAGACCGGCAAAGTCGTGCTGACCGTCGGCGGCACGGTGCAGGGCGTGTTCCAGGCGGACGCGCTGATCGTCCACGCCGGCGCCGGCAAAGACGTCGTCCACGTGCACGAGCACGTGTCCCTGCGCGTCGAAATCGACGGCGGGGACGGGCACGACCGGCTGTTCGCCGGCGGCGGGCCGACGACCCTTCGCGGCGGCGCGGGCAACGACCTGCTCCACGCCGGCCGCGGCGCAAGCCTGCTCGACGGCGGGGACGGCGACGACGTGCTGGTCGTCCCGTCCTGCAACCGGTCGACCAACACGCTGCTCGGCGGGGCGGGGAACGACCACCTACACGGCGGGCGCGGCGCGGACGTGCTCGACGGCGGGCCCGGCAAAGACCACTACGGGTGCGTGGGGAAGAATGACACGGTGCTCGATGTGGATCTGGTGGTGAAGAAGAAGGGAAAATGAGGTGGATGGCGCGACCCGCAGATTGCTCGGAGCACGTGCATCACTGAAGTGAGCACGCCCGGCACGACCTTTCCCTTGACGCGGCCCCCGGGCCCGCGGGTACAACTTCCGCGGCCCGTGGGGGTATGGGAGGTCGTGCCCATGTCCGGACGCCGGAAGCTCGTCGTCTGTGCCGCGCTCGCACTGGGCGCGCCCGCGGGTCTCGCCGCGCCGCCGGTCTATTCGAACGATTTCGAGGACGCCGCGAAGGTCGGGAAGGAGTGGTCCGCGACCGCGGTCGACACCACGCCGCGCGGCAACCGCAAGTTCCTCGGCCCGTTCACGACCGACAAGGTCACGCTCAAGGTCGGCGACCTCCCGAAGCACAAGTACGTGCGGATCTCGCTCGATCTGTTCGTCATCCAGACGTGGGACGGGAGCGCGGGCGTGTCGCCGCGCGGGTCGCAGATCGGGCCCGACGCGTGGCGGATGGAGGTCGACGGCGGGGCCGAGCTGGTCGCGCACACGTTTTCGAACCTCGACTTCGAGGCGGGGAACATTGCTAAGGAGGCGATGACGCAGACGTTCCCCGCGCTCACGCCCGGGCCTGTGCACGCCGCCAAGACCGGGGCGGCGGAGACCAACACGCTCGGGTACGAGTGGTCGGTCGGCGGGCGCGGGCTGCAGCCGGTGGACTCGGTCTACAAGCTGACGTTCACCGTGCCGCACGACGGGCCGGCGATCCAGTTCAACTTCGCCGGGGCGGAAAACCTGCAGCCGGCCGACGACGAGTGCTGGGGGCTGGACAACGTGAAAATCGAGGCGCTGGACGCGGCGGACCTGGCGCCGATGGACGAGCGGCAGATCGCCAAGCTGTGGGGCGCGATCGGCGGGCCGGACCCGGCGGCGGAGTTCGCGGCGTTCTGGCAGCTCGTCGAGGCGGGCGACGCGCTGCCGGCGTTCCTCAAGGCGCGCGTGAGGAAGAGCGAGGTGGACCGCAAGCGGTTCGCCAAGCTGGTGCTGGCGATGGACGGGGACGACTTCGCCGCCCGCGAAAAGGCGACCGAGGACGTGGCCGCGCTCGGCCCGGCCGCCGAAGCGCTGATCCGCGAGGCGGTCGGCCACAGCGAGTCGCTCGAGGTCAAGACGCGCCTGATGGCGGCGCTGAAGAAGCTGAACACCGCGCCGCCGAACGACCCCGAGCAGCGGACCCGCGCGATCGCGCTGCGGCTCCTGGGGCTGGTGGGGACGGATCAGGCGAAGAAGGTGGCGCTGGAATTGAGCGGGAAGTAGGGGCGGTGAGTTGCAGATCAAAAGGAGAGACCAGCGACTCGTCGCGGGACGGACACCGCGCGCCGTGGCACGGGCTACCAGCCCGTGTGTCACCGCCCCGCGCGAGCACGACGTCGATGATTGACCGCACTCACGGGCTGGTAGCCCGTGCCACACGGTCACTGCTTCGCCTTCCCGCGCCATGCCTCCGCTTCCGTCTCATTCCCGAGCTTCTGATACCCCCGCGCCGCGTTCGCCGCGGCGATCTTCCGCGCGCTCCCCGCGGTCTCCTGGACGATCGGCAGCGGCGTGCCCGCGGGCATCGTCGCGACCAGCCCGTGAACTTCGGTCCAAAGCGCGACGGCCGCGGCCGTGTCGTCGCGGGCGTCGGTGAGCCTCGCGGCCCGGAAGATCGATGCAGCGGCGCTCTGGCGCTGCGCCCTGCCGGGCCCGCGGACGTAACCGAGGACGATCCCCTGCTCTTTCTGTGCCCCGGCGGCATCGCCGCTCCGCGCGAGTGCGTCGGCGAGCGCCAGACGGGTCGACATCGCGTCGTTGAGAGGTGCGGCCGAAGAACGTCTCGTCGATCGGTAGGGCCTCGCGGAACAACGCGACCGCGCCCTTCGCGTCGCCGGTCGCGATTCTTGCCCGCCCCAGCATCGACAGCGCATCGCTCATCCGGTCGCCCCTGCGCACATGGGCCTGTCCCCGCCGGTACTCGGCCACCGCCCGCTCGAGCAGGGCGGCGGCGCCGGCCGGGTCGGCGGCGCGCAGGCGCATCCCGCCCAGGTGCATCAGGCAATCGCCCGCGAACTCGGGCCGGGTCGCGGGCAGGACGGCATCCTTGAGCGCCAGCGCGTCCGTAAAGTCCGCGGCGGCCCGTTCCAGTTTGCCGGCGCGCTCGCGCGCCTCGGCCAGGTCCAGCAGCGTCTCGGCAATCGCGGCCTTGTTCGTCCCCAGCCGGCGGTACATCGCCAGCGCGTCGGCCAGCGGCTTTTCGGCCTTGTCCGGGTCGACGCGGGTCAGCGCGTCGCCCCACGTCGCCAGCGCGAACGCGAGTTCCTCGTCGTCGCCGTCCCCGAGCAGCGTGCGGCGGAGCTCGACCGACCGGCGGAGGTTGAACTCGGCCTCCTTGCGCATGCCCATCGACTTGTAGATCTGCCCGGCCATCTCGTGCGCCGCCGCCCGCCCCTCGGGGGCCATCGGGACCTGGTCCGACTCCAGCGCGCGCGCGCCAGCCCGCGCACCCAATCGATCACGAGCAGGTCGGTCCCGCCGTAGTCCGACTTGGTGTTGGTAATCGCGTTGTAGACGAGGAAGTTGGTCGCCCGGGCGCGGTCGGCGGCCTGGCGGGCGCGCGGTGGGCGGCGGCCTCGGCGGCCTTCTGGCGCGTCTCGGCGAGGGCACGCTGTTCGTCGGCGGCCGTGCGCCGCTCGACGGCGATTCTCCGCTGGGCCTCCTCGTCCTTCCGCGACTGCTCGGCCTCAGCCCGCGCGACGCGCTCACGCCCCAGCGCGAGCACTGCGACGATCAGCCCCGCGACGATGCCGGACGCGACCGCCAGCCCCACCGCCAGCGGCGCACGGTTCCGCCGGGCGAACTTGCGGAAGCGATAGATGCGGCTGGGCGGCCCCGCGGCGACGGGCTCGAACGCCAGAAACCGCCGCACTTCCTCGGCCAGCGCCGCGACGCCGTCGTACCGCCGGGCGCGGTCCTTCTCGAGACACTTCATGACGACCCAGTCGAGGTCGCCGCGCACCTGCTGGGCGAGCCTGCGGACGGCGGTACGCGCCGAGGCGAGCCTGGGTGGCGCGCCGCCCGTCGCCGGGGCGGTCGACGCGACCGGCCCGGGCGGCGCAACGCGCGCCGCCGCCGTCGCCGCGCTCGCGGTCAACCGGGCGCTCGGGCGGCGCGGCTCGACCTCGCGGATCACCTGGGCGACGTCCGTTGCCGTGCGGATCTCGTCCCCCAGCGGTGTCACCCCGGTCAGGAGCTCGTACAACTGACCCGGGGCCCTCGAACAGCGGCACGCTCGGCCAAGCCCCACCGCGCGGCGATTCGACGGTCGGCGCATCGACGTTCGCCGGCGAAATCGCGGACGTGTCACCGCCCGACGTCGCGCCGATCGTCGGCACGTCGTCCGACGACGTATCGTGCGGCAGGTTCCCCGTGTCGGGCATACTCGCACCGGTTGGTGGCATGGGTACGGCCGTGAAGCCTTACCCGTGGTTTTTTGTGGATCGCGCCGGCGCGCTCGCCTCCGGGCTGCGCTGTCGCTTGCCCTGCGGGTCGCGGCTAAACAATCATCACGTCGTTCGGGAATCTACCGTCCCATCGGACCGACGTTAGCAGAATCCGACAAGCGCCTCCCCGCACCGCATTCGGCAACCGTACGATGTATCATCGAGGTTTCCCCTTCAACTGGAGTTCGCCCGCGCATGACACCCGACGCGACCACGACGACGATCACCTTCGACGACGGCGCCGCCTACGAGCGGTACATGGGTCACTGGAGCCGGCTGGCCGGGCAGACGTTTCTCGACTGGCTCGCCGCCGGGCCGGGGCTCCGCTGGCTCGATGTCGGGTGCGGCAACGGCGCGTTCACGGGGCTGATCTTCGACCGCTGCGCTCCGGCCGCCGTGCACGGCGTCGACCCGTCGGCCGAGCAGATCGCCTACGCCCGAACGCGGTTCGCCGGCCGCCCGGCCGCGCAATTCGAAATCGCCGACGCGATGGCCCTGCCGCGGCCCGCCGGTTCGGTCGACGTCGCCGTCATGCCGCTGGTCATCTTCTTCGTCCCCGACCCGCCCCGCGGCGTCGCCGAGATGGCCCGCGTCGCCGCGCCCGGCGCCCACGTCGCAGCGTACGCGTGGGACATGACGGCCGGCGGGTTCCCGTACGACGTCCTTTGGCGCACGATGCGCGACGCGGGATTGACCGTGCCGATGCCGCCGAGCCCGGACGCGTCGCGCCTCGACGTGCTGGGCGAGCTTTGGCGTGGGGCGGACCTGGCCGACGTCGAGGCCCGCCGGATCGACGTCGAACGGACGTTCGCGGACTTCGACGAGTACTGGGCGACCGTGTTGAACGGCCCGAGCGTCGGGCGGACGCTGCGCGCGCTGGACTCGGCGCAGCGGGAACAGATGAAATCGACGCTACGCGCCGCACTCCCCGCCGATTCCGCAGGCCGGATCACGTGCCGGGCGTGGGCCAACGCGGTCAAGGGGCGGGTCGTAGCCCGCGCGTCGGCGTCGTAGCGGTAAGCGGGGCGCATTTGCACCCGGGGTCAAGGCGGGTCGGGGCGGCGGCCGATACCGGTATGTGGCCCACCCGTGGCCGGAAGGACGCCCGACATGTTCGAAGCGACCGAACAAGCCCCCGGGGGTCAGGGGCAGGCCGACGCGCCCGCCGGGACCGACGCCGGCGCGTGGGTCGACCAGCGCGAGGCGCGCCAAATCCTGGACGTGCGCGTCGGCATGTTCGAATACTGGATGCGGCACGGGCAGATCACGACCGGGCGGTGGGCGCCCAAGCCGGGCGGCGGGAAGCACCGGCTCTACGCGCGGGCCGAGATCGAGCGCGTGGCCGAGACCGCGCGCGACCGCCGGCGGCGTCACGACGCCGGGGAACTGCCGCCCGGACACGCCGGCCGCGACGAGGCGGCGCGGCGCGCCGGCGTCTCCCCGAAGACGTGGAAGAATTGGGTCCGCGAGCGCCGCGTGCCGCCGGGCACGATCATCCTCGACCTGCGCGGCGGGCGGCGCGGGGTCTACACGGAAGGCGAGCTCCGCGCCATCCTCGAATCGCTCCGCGCGATCGACCCGACCCGCCCGTATCGCGACGGCGAGCGGCCGGGCGCGTACGTGTACCCCGACGGCTTGGTCGGGCGAGAGCAGGCATGGACCATGTTCGGCGTCACCCAGCCGACCTGGGAGAGGTGGGAGCGACAGGGATTGATCACGTGCGGCCAGATGCTATTCGTGGCCGGCGGGGGGCGGCTCAAGGCGTATCCGCTCGCCGAGCTCAAGCGGGTGCTGGCACCGGCCGGGAGGTTCGCGCCGCCGTACCCGGACCCGGAGCGGACCGGTTGCGTGCGGGTCCCGCTGACGGGGCACGGGATCCACCGGCGCGAGGCGCTCATCGACGCGGCCGACCTCCCGCTGATCGAGGCGGGCACCTGCTCGTGCGCCGTCGCCCGCCCGGGCGGGGCGGGCCGGGTCGGGCGCACCGACCCGCACGTCGCCTTCCACGCGCCGGACGCAAAAATGGTTCCGTTACGGCGTTTGATCACCGGGGTCTCCGGGCGGAATCGCCAGGTCGGCCACCTCAACGGCGACACGCTCGACTGCCGGCGGGCGAACCTGGTCGTGCGCACGGTCGCGCAGCGGTCGTACACGACCCGCAAGCGGGAGGTGGTCGCCGGACGCCCGACGACGTCCCGGTTCAAGGGCGTCTGCTGGGAAAAGTGGACCGGGCGGTGGGTGGCGCAGATCCGGCACGACGGCGTCAACCGCCGGATCGGACGGTTCCACGACGAGGTCGCGGCCGCCGAGGCGTACGACGGGGCCGCCCGCGAGCTCTTCGGCGAGCACGCCCGGCTCAACTTCCCCGACGGGGCGGACGCGCGGCCGGCGGCGGAGTCCGGTGGACCCGCTCAGGGCGCGCAGGCCGCCGAGCCGGACTCGCGCGCCGCGGCGTGACCCGCGCCGGGCGCGACACCGCCCGGCCCCGCGAAACGCGCCGCGCGGCGGTCTGACTGGCTCGCCACCGACCCGCCCGACTGTCAACGGAATCAGACAGCCCGGATCCTGCCCGGTATCATGGCGCCATGCCCGAGCAGCAGTACTCGATCGGCCAGCTCGCGAAGGCCGCCGCCGTCCCGACGTCCACACTCCGCTATTACGAGCGCGCGAAGCTGATCACGCCCGACTTCCGCACGGGCGGGAATTACCGCGGGTACGGCGCGCGGGCGCTCGAGCGGCTCAAGTTCATCCGCGCGGCGCAGGGCGCGGGCCTGTCGCTCACGGACATCGGCGAGCTGCTGGCGATGGCCGACGGCGAGTCGCCCGCGTGCGACGACGTGATGGGCCTGATGCGCAGGCGGCTGGCCGAGATCCGCGCGCGGATCGAAGAGCTGAAACAGGTCGAGCGCGTCCTCTCGGGCACGCTCGACAAGTGCTGCAAGGGGGCCGACCCCGACATCTGCGCCGAGATCCACCGCCTCAGCGGCGTGACCCTGAAAACGCCCGCGGCGAATAAATCTTCGGCTAAGGCTTGACCTTGCACCTAAGTTTAACGTCTACACTGTGGGGAACGTCGATCGCATCGACCGCGCAAGTCCGGGACGGCAGGGCCGCTTCAGCGGCCCTGTAATCCTCTCGTGCGATCCAGTCCTGACCCCTACCGAGGTTGACCCATGTCCGCTGAGATTCAATCCGTCGTCCGGGCGCAGTACGGGGCCGTCGCCGCCAGCGAGTTGTCGAACGACCACGCCGGCGTCCGCGCCGTCGCCGAGGCGTTCGGGTATTCCGCCGGCGAGCTCGATTCGATCCCCGCCGCCGCCAACATGGGCCTGTCGTGCGGCAACCCGGTGGCCCACGCGAGCCTGCGGCCGGGCGAGGTCGTCGTCGACCTGGGCTGCGGGGGCGGGCTGGACGTGTTCCTCGCCGCGGGTAAGGTCGGGCCGACCGGCCGGGCGATCGGCATCGACATGACGCCCGAGATGATCGACCGCGCCCGCGCGAGCGCCGCGTTCGGGAGCAAGCCCGTCGAGAACGTCGAGTTCCACCTCGCCACGATCGACCAACTCCCGCTGCCCGATGCGTCGGCCGACGTGGTCATCAGCAACTGCGTGATCAACCTCGCCCCGGACAAGCGGGCGGTGTTCCGCGAGATCTTCCGCGTCCTCAAGCCCGGCGGGCGCGTGGCCGTCAGCGACATCGCGCTCCGCAAGCCGCTGCCCGCGGCCCTGGCGAAGGACGTGTCGGCGTACGTCGGGTGCATCGCCGGCGCGATCGAGATCGCCGAGTACGAGGCGGGGCTGCGCGACGCCGGCTTTGCGGGCGTGCAGGTCGTCGATAGCGGGGCCGACCTCAACGCCTACGCGAAGGTCGAAGGGCAGGCTGGGTGCTGTGCGCCGTCGATGACGGCGTTGGCGGGGAGCGCTCCGAGCGCGGGATCGAGCTGCTGTGGCGGGTCGTCGTGTGCGACCGTGCCCGAAACGAGCGTGCACGGCGGCCTCACGGCTCTGCTCGAGCGATACGACGTCAATGAGTACGCGGCGAGCGTGAAGGTCTTCGCCGTCAAGGCGAAGTGAACCGCGCCGCGGAATGACCGCTTTTCCGATCCGTCCCGCGACAAGTGGCTGGGCTGCCTCAACCAGGCACGGCGCTCGAGTACGCCGCCGCCGATTCCTCTCAATCCAATGTCAAAACTCAAAGTCATGTTTCTCTGCACCGGCAACTCGTGTCGCAGCCAGATGGCCGAGGGCTGGGCCCGCCACCTCAGGGGCGACGTGATCGACGCGTACTCGGCCGGCGTCGACCCGCACGGCATGAACCCGCGCGCGATGAAGGCGATGGCCGAGGCCGGCGTCGACATCGCGAGCCAGTCGTCCAAGCACGTGCGCGACTTGCCCCCCGTCACGTTCGACTACGTCGTCACCGTCTGCGGCCACGCGAACGAAACCTGCCCCGTCTTCCCCGGCGCGACGAAGGTCGTCCACGTCGGCTTCGACGACCCGCCAAAGCTCGCCAAGGATGCGAAGACGGACGACGAGGCGATGCCGCATTACCGCCGCGTGCGGGAAGAGATCCGCGCGTGGGTCGAGACGCTGCCGGAGTCGCTCACGCGCCGCTGAAACCGCACCCGCATCTAGAACTACCCCACGCCGGCTCCTGTGGAGTCGGATTCGCGACGAAGTCGCGGGGTCGCGTAATACACATCCGGGGCGTCGCCTCCGGCGTGAGACGCAGTCGCGCAATTCGCCGTACCCTCCGCGTCTCTGCGGTGAACTCTTTCCGATGACCTCTCGTCTCAACTGCCAGCTCGTCGCCGAGGCGATCGGCACCTTCGTACTCGTCTTCGCCGGGACCGGCGCGATCGTCGTTAACGACGTCCGCGGCGGGCCGATCACCCACGTCGGCGTCGCCCTGGTCTTCGGGCTGGTCGTGATGACCATGATCTATGTGATCGGCGATTTGTCCGGGGCGCACATGAACCCGGCCGTCTCGCTCGGGTTCGTCCTCGCCGGCCGATTCCCGGCCCGCTGTCTGCTCCCGTACACGGTCGCGCAATCGGCCGGCGCGCTCGCCGCGAGCGGCATACTGCGGCTGTTGTTCGACCACGCGACGCTCGGCGCGACGCGCCCGGCCGGCCCGCCCGCCCAGTCGTTCGTGATGGAGCTGATCCTCACGGCGATCCTGATGTTCGTCGTCCTCGCGGTCTCGAGCGGGCCCAAGGAGCGGGGGGTGATCGC
>DASPKW010000049.1:0-21533 GCA_035627895.1 Tepidisphaeraceae bacterium
CGCGGTACGATCGCGTAGGTGACGCGCCCGCCGCACGACCGCCGACCGCCCACGCCGCCGCCGCCCGGTGCCGTCCGCTCACTGGAATACCGGTCGGCGCCGCCGGAGGGGTACCCGCGCCGGCGGCGGGGCGCGGTGCTCAACCCGCGCTCGCGGGACGGCGTGGAGGCGGTGGTCATCGCGCGCGTGCTCGGCGTGGCGTCGATCCTGCTCGGCGTCTATCACGCCGGTCATTTGCTCTCGTACGACGTGCTCGGCGGGTCGGCCGGCACGCGCGTCGAGCTGGCGGCACTGACGATCGTGGGGATGATCCTGCTGTTCTACGTGCTGCCGGGCGGGCTACTCCTGTGGGCGGGTGGGGCGATGCGCCGGGGGCGCGGGGCGGGCGCGGTCGCGGCGCTGGCGGTGTCGGCGGTGCACCTCCTGCTTGTGATCGCGGGCGTGGTCCTCGGGTGGGCCACCGGCCTGTTCGGCCGGCTCGCGCTCGGCCAGCTCGTCTTCCCCGGGGTCGAACTGGCGCTAATCGCCGGCGGGGCGACGATGGTCCTGGCGCGGGCGATCCGCCTGGTCTCGACCGGCGGGACCGGCGACGCGGCGGCGGCCTTTCCGATGCTCTCCCCGATGCGCCGCACCTGGGCCCGGGCTCACCCGCGGGCGGTTCGCACGCTGTGCGGGGCGCTCATGCTTACGCTGGGCGCGACCTGGGGCGTGGCCGCGTTCGACTGGACCCGCCGGGCGACCGTCGTCCTGTCGATGCCGGTCGAGACGCCCGGGCCGGTCAGCACGTGGGACGGCGACGTGCGCCTCGCCGCGGGCAGCCCCGCGGGTGAGCGGGCCGCGGTGATCGAGTACTTGCGCGCCTACCTCCCAGCCGACCGGCTGCCGCAGGTCGACGCGATCCTCCGCGAGCACGGGCCGGCCACCGTCGGCACCCGGGTGACGTCGGCGATGCGCCAGGGGGTAAAGATCCCGGCCCACGAGATGACCGGCGCGTACGCCCGCCCGATCGGCGCGATCACGCTGGGCAGCGTCCCGGGCCAGCTGATCCTGCGGGCCGAGTGGCCTCATCGGGAGGAGCTCTGGTACGACGACTGGTCTGTCCGCCAATGGGCGGAGCGCGCTCGGCAGGTCCAAGTCATCATGAATGATGTGCGGACGAAGACGGACGCGCCGTTTACCCGCCAACAGGCTGCCGCCCTGACGCAGAAGCTGTTCGACGACGGTTTCCTGAAGCTCGCGCTGGTCCGCGGCTGGCCCGGCGGCGTGCTGGAGTTTCGCGGCACCACGGAGAAGGAGCGCCTGGCGCGCGGCGCGGTCACGAACACGTTTTACCTCGCGCCCGACGGGAAGGCGGGCGATCGCTCGCCGGACGAGGTGCGGGCCGAGTGGCTGGCGGCGCCGCGGTCGCGCGGGCTTCCCACGCCGATCGCGGCGCCCGCCGCGTTGCTCGGGGCGGCCGCCGCGGGTGCGGCGCTCGGCGCGGGACTCCTGGCGACGCGCCCGCCGCCGCGCGGGCGCGGGCGGACGAGGATCGCCGTATGGGCCTGGGCCGCGGCGTTCACGGCCGCAGCCGCGGTGCTGGCCGGCGCCTACCTATCCGAAGTGACCCCGGCCCAGGCCGAGCGCGCGCTCGGCGACCCCTTCCTGATCCTCGCCGTCGTCCTCACCGCGGCCGTGCTCGCGCTCACCGCCACGACCGCGCGAAACCTCCCCTGAAACCTTTTAGCCGCCGGGCTTGCCCAGCGCGTCCGAGCCCGCCGGAAATCGGGAGGGGGAGGCTCCGTCCGAGCCGTTCTCGACGCAAGCGCGGGGTGCCCCCGCGGCTCGGACAGAGCCTCGCCCTCCCAAGACGACATCACCAGTCCAGCGTCCCGCGCCACGCCGCCGTCAGCTCGTCGATCCCGATCTCCGTCACCCGTTCCTTCTCCGTCGTAATCGTGAGCTTCTTGAGGTGCTGCACGATCCCGACGTCGGTGACGGTGACGTCGGGGCCGAGGTCGAGCGTGGTGACGTCGTCGGCGAGTTCGAGCAGGTACCGGCCGGGGCCCTCTTCGAACGCGGCCTCGCCGCCGAACAGTTCCGCGCCGACGATCAGGCCCAGGCCCGACGCGATGCACATCTCAGCGGCGGCGACCGCCAGGCCGCCGTCGGAAACGTCGTGGGCCGCGACCACCTTGCCCGAGCCGATCGCGCCGCTGACCGCCCGCGCGGTGGCGGCGAGGTTGGCCAGCTCGCCGGGGCGATTGGCGCTGACCATGATCACGCGGTGCGTCCGGCCCTTGAGGTCCATCGTCACGCACTTGCGGACGTCGGCGATCACGCTCATGGCGCTGATCAGCAGCGTGCTCGGGATGCGGAGGACCTCGCCGGTCTCCTGGTTGGTGAACTGGTTGTGCAGGCTGTCCTTGCCGGAGATGAACGGGATGCCGTAGGCGAGCGCGCCGTCGCGGCAGGCCTCGCACGCGCGGACGAGGGTGCCCATCGTCTTTTCGTCGTCGACGCTGGGCCAGCAGAAGTTGTCGAGGATCGCGGTCTTCGCCAGGTCAGCGCCGACGCAGACGACGTTCCGCACGGCCTCGTCGATCGCCCACACCGCCATCTCGTACGGGTCGGCGACGTGCGGGGCCATGCCGCACCCGATTGCCACGCCCTTGTACGTCCCGAGCTTGGGCCGGATGACCGATGCGTCGCTCGGCCCGATTTGTTCGGGCCCGACCAGCGGCTTGATCACGCTCCCGCCCTGCACCTCGTGGTCGTACTGGCGGATGATCCAGTGCTTGGAGGCGACGTTGGGGTGGGCGAGCGCTCGGAGCAGCGCCTCCTTGAACGATTGCGGAGTGCGGATCGCGGATTTCGGACTGAAGAGCGGTGACGCCGATCGACCCGTCATCGGCTTCTCGACCACCTGCGCTTTCCGCGTGGGCATCGGGATTCCCTTGTGCAGGAACTTCATGCCCAGGCGCCCGACCTCGGTGCCGTGGTAGTGGAGGATCAGCTCCGCGCCCGGCGTGCCGAACGTACCGATCACCGTCGCCTCGACATCCTCGCGCTTGGCGAGCTCGAGCAGATCGGCGACCTTCTCCTGCGGGACGGAAAGCCCCATGCGCTCCTGCGCCTCGCTGATCCAGATCTCGTCGTAGCGCAGGCCCTGGTACTTGAGCGGCACGAGTTCGAGTTGGACGGTGGCCCCGACCTTCTCGCCCATCTCGCCAATCGCGCTCGACAGGCCGCCCGCGCCCAGGTCTGTGATGCCGGTGAACAGCCCGCGGTCGCGCGCCTGGAGGACGACGTCGGCGACCTTCTTCTCGGTGATCGCGTTGCCGATCTGGACGGCGTGGCTGAACTCGTCGGCGTGCGTGTCGGTCAGCTCGGCCGAGCTGAACGTCGCGCCGTGGATGCCGTCGCGCCCGGTGCGGCCGCCCATGACGACGATCGCGTCGCCGGCCCGCGCGCCCTTGTCGATCTTGTTACGCGGGATGATGCCCACGCACCCGCAGAACACGAGCGGGTTGCCGAGGTAGCGGTCGTCGAAATACACGGCCCCGTTGACGGTCGGGATGCCCATGCGGTTGCCGTAGTCGCGCACGCCGGCGACGACCTGCTGGAGCACGCGCTTGGGGTGGATGACGCCCTTGGGGAGCTGGTCGAGCGACTTGTCGGGGAACGCGACGCAGAAGACGTCGGTGTTGGCGACGGGCCGGGCGGCGAGGCCGGTGCCGAGGATGTCGCGGATCACGCCGCCGGCGCCCGTCGCGGCGCCGCCGTACGGTTCGATCGCCGACGGGTGGTTGTGTGTCTCGACCTTGAAGCAGACCGCGTCGACGTCGTCGAAGGCGACGACGCCGGCGTTGTCGACGAACACCGAGAGGCAGAAGGGGTCGGCCGCCGTCGCAGCTCCCGCCACCTTCTCCCCGGCCACCGCCGGATGCCGCGGCGACGCGTCGCCGGCGACCGCCCCGCGCCCCTTCCCCATCAACTCCATCGTGCTATCGAAGATCGTCTCCTTGATCAGGTTGGCGTACCGCCGGTTCCCGATCACCGCCCCCTTCTCGTCCCGCACCTCGACTTCGACCGCGCTCTTGAGCGTCTTGTGGACGCAGTGCTCGCTCCACGTCTGGGCGAGCGTCTCGAGCTCGATGTCGGTCGGCTCGCGCTTCTGCTCGCGGTAGTACGCCTGGATCGCGCGCATCTCCGCCAGCGACAGGAACAGGTGGCCTTCACGCGAAAGCTTGGTGAGTTGCTCCTCGGTCAATTCGCGGATCTGCACGTGCCGCAGCTTGAACGCCGACGCGTGCCCGTGCGCGAACTCGGTCGGCGTGTGCGTGTCGAAGTGCACGGACTCGATCACCGGGTTGGCCAGGATCCGCGTCGCCACGCGCTCCAGCGCCGCCCTGTCGGCCTTGCCTTCAATGACGAACGCCCGGCCCGTTCGCACTTCGGCGTCGGCGATCCCCATGTCGCGCAGGGCCATCTCGGTCGACCCGGCGACCGGGTCCATCACGCCGGGCTTGAGGTGCACCTCGATGACGCTCCGCCCGTTCCCGGCGATGTGCCCCCCCCGCTGGCGGAGAACGGCCTCTTCCACGACCGGGTCGGCCAGCAGTTCAGAAGCCGCCTGCCGGACCTGGGCCTCGGCGGCGCTGGTGGAGATCAGAAAAATGCGCCAAGTGCTGATCGGGCCGAGCGTTGTGCCGAGCTGCTCGATCTCCTTACGGACGGCGGTGCCGCTGCGGTCGGGACCCCCCTCGGATGCCTTGTCGCGCACGTCGATCCGGTAAATCATGGGCGGATTCTAGCGATCCGGCGCGCGCGTGCCAAACGGGGGAGCCGCAAAGACGCAAAGAGCGCAAAGGTAGGGAGGACTCGCTCTGAACCCGAACTCGAAGCTTGGGATTTGCGCTTTTGCGGCGCTATCCTGTCGTCGCTAGGCATCATCCGGCACATCCCGCGCGGTTCGGCGTCCCACCTGACCCCCGCCTAACCCCTGGCGTCCGATAAAGTTAAGCGCAGTTTCTGCGCCTTTACGCCAATCGCTGCGCGGGATAAAACTTCCCATCGCTACACATCGGCCCGGTGCGCGGACGTCCTTTAAAGTTCGTCTGGCCACCCGACGCCGGTCGTGTAGCGTTACGGCACCAGAAGGTTGATGGGAATTCCGGAGCAGGACGCGAAAGGAACCCCCGCGATGCGAGATGTTGTCCGACACAACCCGGTGCCCGCCGCGATCCTCAAAGTCCTTGGTGTGGTCAGCCTCGTCCTGAGCAGCGCCGCCGCCAAGGCCCCCGAGCAGGCCAAGGCCCCGGTCAAGGGTGCCGCCACGAAGGCCCTGCTCTACACGACTCCCAAGGCCGCCGTCCCGAAGAAGGCCGTTCGCAAGGCCGCCTCGGCCGAGTTGCTCAAGCCCACCGCCCGGAACTCCGCCAAGCCGGTGTTCGCCAACGCGATCGCCAACCGCCCGGCGTCGATCGAACAGACCCGCACCGTCCGCATGGAAGTCACGGCCTACTGCCCGTGCACGAAGTGCTGCGGGCCCAAGGCCCAGGGCATCACCGCCAACGGCCAACACGTCTCGTACAACGACGGCAAGTTCGTCGCGGCCGACACCGACGTGCTGCCGTTCGGCACCCGCCTGCTGATCCCGGGCTACCACGCGGACGCCGTCGAGGTGATCGACCGCGGCGGGGCGATCAAGGGGAACAAGCTCGACGTGTTCTTCCCGACGCACGAGGCGGCGCTCGAATGGGGCCGCCGGCAGGTAGACGTGATCGTGGTGGAGTGATCGCGATGTCTTGTAGGGTGGGCTCTGCCCACCGCTCGCGCGAAAGTAGCGATCGACCAAACAAACGACCGCGGGTCAGGATGTCCTGACCCGCGGTCTTCATTTCCGAACTGCGCTTGCTCGAACTCCGTCCCGCGACAAGTCGCTGGGCTCCCTCATGCATGCCCTTACGCGATCAGCTCCTCGATCACCTTCGCCGGCTCCACGCCGGTCAGCTTCTGGTCCAGTCCCTGGTACTTGTACGTGAAGCGCTCGTGGTCGACCCCGAGCAGCTTCATCACCGTCGCGTGGAAGTCGCGGACGTGCACCGGGTCGCGCGTAATGTTGTACGAGAAGTCGCACGTCTCGCCGTAGATCTGGCCCGGCTTAGACCCGCCGCCGCACATCCACATCGTGAAGCACCGCGGGTGGTGGTCGCGGCCGTAATTGTCCTTGGTCAGCCCGCCCTGGCTGTAGATCGTCCGCCCGAACTCGCCGCCCCAGATGATCAGCGTGTCGTCCAGCATCCCGCGGCGCTTGAGGTCCTGCACGAGGCCCCAGCACGGCTGGTCGACGTCCTTGCACTGGCTGGGCAGGCGGCCGCTGACGTTGCCGTGCGTGTCCCAGTTGTTGTGGTAGACCTGCACGAACCGCGTCCCGCGCTCGATCATCCGCCGGGCGAGCAGCGCGGTGTACGCGAACGTCCCCGGCTTGCGGGCCTCTTCGCCGTACAGTTGGTACGTCGAGTCGGGCTCGCCCTTGATGTCCGTCAGTTCCGGCACGCTCGACTGCATGCGGAACGCGAGCTCGAACTGCTCGATCCGCGTGTGCGTCTCGGGGTCGCCGACGGTCTGGTAGTTGATCTCGTTCAGGCGGCGCAGCGCGTCGAGGCCCTTGCGGCGCACATCCGGCGACACGCCGTTGGGGTTGTTGATGTAAAGGATCGGGTCGCCCGCCGCGCGCAGCGCGACGCCCGCGTGCTCGCCGGGCAAAAACCCGCTGCCCCACAGGCGCCCGCTGATCGCCTGCACCTGCTCGGTGTTGCTCGGCTTGGCGACCAGCACCGCGAACGTCGGCAAGCTGTTGTTGAGCGACCCCAGGCCGTAGCTCATCCACGACCCGATGCACGGGCGGCCCGTGATCTGGTTGCCGGTCTGCATGTAGCAGATGGCCGGCTCGTGGTTGATCGCCTCGGTGTGCATCGACCGGATGAAGCACATCTCGTCGACCATGCTGGCCGTGTGCGGGAGCAGCTCGCTGACCCACATGCCGGACTTGCCGTGCTGCTTGAACTTGTACTTCGACGGGGCGATCGGGAACCGCGCCTGGCCGGACGTCATGGTCGTCAGGCGCTGGCCCTTGCGGACCGTCTCGGGCAGGTCCTTGTCGTAGTACTCCTGCATCAGCGGCTTGTAGTCGTACAGGTCCATCTGCGACGGCCCGCCGACCATGTGCAGGTAGATCACGTGCTTGGCCTTGGCCGCAAAGTGGGGCAGGTTCGCCAGCCCCGGCTGCCGCGGCCCGTACACCCCCGCGGGTCCCGCCGGCGCGGCCGACGGCGCCGCCGCCCGCGCCACCGACGGCCCGAGCAGCGCGGCCATCGCGGCCATCCCCAGCGCGTTCCGCCCGCGCGTCAAGAACTGCCGGCGGGTCTCGTAACGGACGTATTCTTCGAAGGGGGTCATGGTGTTCTCAATACGGCGGAATCGCCCGTGGCGTGGGCTACCAGCCCGCGAGTGAACGGCGCTGAAACGCGGGCTGGTAGCCCACGCCACGGCGCGTCTACTTATTCAACACTTCGTCGAGGTTCATCAACTGGTTCACGACCATCGTCCACGCCGCATGCTCCGCGGCGTCCAACGACTCGTCGCGCTTCGACTCGCCCGTCGAAATAAGCTTCTTCGCGTCGTCGGCCGACGCCTTGTAATGCGCCAGCAGCTCGTCGTACGTCCCTTTCACGATCGCCCGCTCGTCCGCCGTCATCGGCCGGGCGATCAGCCTCGCCGTCGCATAATCCAACCGCTCGTCGAACGACTTCGCGCCTTTGATCGCGCCTTCGGCCAGCATTCGTGCCGCCTCGACGAACTGCACGTCGTTCATCGTCACCAGCGCCTGCAGCGGCGTGTTGGTCCGCTCGCGCTTGATCGTGCAGGTCTCGCGGTTGGGGGCGTTGAACACCTCCATGCTCGCCGGCGGCGCGGCGCGCTTCCAGAACGTGTACATGCTCCGGCGGTACAGCGCCTCGCCCGCGTCCTGCTTGTAGTCGCGCGTGTTGCTGCCGATCATCGCGACGGCCTCCCACACGCCGGTCGGCTGGTACGGCTTGACGCTCGGGCCGCCGAGCTTCCGCACGAGCAGCCCGCTCGCCGCCAGCGCCTGGTCGCGAATGACTTCGCCGTCCATCCGGAACCGCGCGCCGCGCGACAGCAGGCGGTTGGCCCCGTCCTTCTCGAGCTTCTCGGGCGTCGTGACCGCCGCCTGCCGGTACGTCGCCGACGTGACGATCATCTTGATGAACTTTTTCATGTCCCACCCCTGGTCGCGGAACTCCATCGCGAGCCAGTCGAGCAGCTCGGGGTGCGAGGGCAGCTCGCCCATGATGCCGAAGTCCCAGCTCGTCTTGACCAGGCCCGTGCCGAAGATCTCCTGCCACATGCGGTTGACCGTGACGCGCGTCGTCAGCGGGTGCTCGGGACTCAGCAGCCACTTCGCGAAGCCCATGCGGTTCCGCGGGAACTCGGCGGGCATCGGCGGGAGCGCCGCGGGCGTCGCCGCGCTCACCTTCTCGCGCCGCTTGTCGTAGTCGCCGCGGAACAGGATGTACGCCTCTGGCTGCGTGGGCTTTTCCACCGCGATGTGCGCGATCGTCCCGCGCCCGCGGATCGCCGTCTCCTCGGCCTTCAGCGGCTGGAGTTGCTTGTCGAGTGCCTGCGTCGGAGCGTCGTGATTGGCCAGCCACCACCCGAGCAGTTCGTCCGTCTCCTTCTCGTTGCGCTTGCCTTCGGGCTTGGCGATCAGCTCGGCGATGCGCGTCGCCGACCCGAGCCCCTGCGCCTCGCGCGGCGCGAGCGCCCGGGCGTACAGCCGCACGTCCTGCAACCCGACGTTGGCCACGCGACTCGCAGCCGCGCTCCGCTGCCCGATCTTCAGGCCCACCTTCGTCCGCGTCGTCCCGGCGAGCTTGTCCGCCTCGACGTCGACCGGCGTCGGCTGGCCGTCGATGTACACCTTCACGCCCGCCGCCTTCTTGCTCCCGTCGTACGCGACGACCACGTGGTGCCACTTGTTCGGCGCCAGCGACGTCTTCGACACGACCTTGAGCCCGTCCCCGGGCCACGCCTGGATCAAGTGGAACCCGATCCGGTCGGCCTGGAGCCACAGGTCCCACCCGCGGTGCGCGCTCGCCTCGTCCATCCGGCCGAGGATCGCGCCGGTCTGGTTCCGCTTCTGGTTCCGCACCCACGTCGAGACCGTGAACGGCTGATTCGCATCGTAATCACCCGCCCCCGCGATCTCCGGGCTGCTGCCGGTGCCCTGCACGAGCAGGCCGTTGCGCCCGTCCTTCGCGCCCGTCCACGCGTACCCGGTCGAGAACGTCAGCGGCGTCGCCTTGCCGTCGACCTTCGCGGCCGCCTTCGTCCCTTTGCCCTCAGTCAGCGGGAGGTGGAACGATAGCGAGTCCGTCGGCACGCTCGCCGCGACCTCCTTCGCCCGGTCGCCCTTGAGCCACGCGACGAAGTCCGGCCGGGCCGCCTTCTTCCGCGCGTCGGCCTGCTCCGTCAGCGCCTTGACCTGCTTCTGCACCTCGGCGAACCGCGCGCGGTCTTCCACCTTCGGCACCGGGATGATCGGCGGCGTGTTCGCGATGTTCCCGTCCCGCACCGCCTGCGTCGTGTTATTGAAGAACGCGGCCATGGAGTAGAACTCCTTGGCCGAGATCGGGTCGAACTTGTGGTCGTGGCAGACCGCGCACCCCGTCGTCAGCCCCATCCACACCTGGCTGACCGTCTCGGTCCGGTCCCGCGTGTACAGGACCGCGTACTCCTCGTCGATGATGCCCCCCTCGTTCGTCGTCATGTTGCAACGGTTGAAGCCCGTCGCGATCTGCTGGTCCAACGTCGGCGACGGCAGCAAATCGCCGGCGAGTTGCTCCATCGTGAATTGGTCGAACGGCACGTTCCGGTTGAACGCGTCGATCACCCACTCGCGGTAGCTCCACATCTCGCGGAAGTTGTCGAAGTGGATGCCGTGCGTGTCCGCGTACCGGGCCACGTCCAGCCAGTACCGCCCGCGGTGCTCGCCGTAGTGCGGGGAGGCGAGCAGCTTGTCGACGTAAGCCTCGTAATAGTTCGGCGACTTGTCGGTGACGAACGCCTCGACGTCGTCCGGAGCCGCCGGCAGGCCCGTGATGTCCAGCGCGAGCCGCCGCGCCAGCGTCCGCCGGTCCGCCTCGGGCGCGGGCTTCAATCCGGCCGCCTCGAGTTTGGCGAGGATGAACGCGTCAATCGGGTTCCGCACCCATTTCCCGTCCGCCACCTTCGGCACCGCCGGCCGGGTCGGCGGGATCAGCGACCAGTGCGCCTCGTACGGCGCCCCCTGCTCGATCCACTTTCGAACCGTCTGCTTCTGCGCCGCCGTCATCACCTTGTGCGACTTGGGCGGCGGCATCAGATCGTCTTCGTCCGTCATGACGATCCGCTTGTACAGGATGCTCTCGTCCGGCTTCCCCTTGACGACGGCCTTGCCCTTGTTGTCCGGCCGGTCGCCGAACAGCCCGGCGTCGGTGTCCAGGCGCAGCCCCGCCTTGCGCGTGCCCGGGTCGGCCCCGTGGCAGGCCAAACAGTTCTCCGCCAAGATCGGCCGGATGTCGCGGTTGAACTGCACGGCGCCCCCGGCCGGCGCGGCGGCGACCGCCGGCGTGCGCCCCCCCGAGATCACCAGCGCGGACAACCCCGCGACCGCCCCCGCCATCGCGCAGACCATACCCGTCCGTCGTCGTCGTCGTTTTTGATTCATAAGGCGGCTGAGGTGACGTGAAACTGCCATTCTAGTTACTCCCGCCCCCGGCCAATGTTCAACCCACTTGGTCGCGACACCTGGCGAGACTGATATGCCTTTACCACCGCCCGGGAGGGCCACGCGACCGCAGGCTTCCGCCGGCGGCTATCAGGTAAGCGCGACACACAATTCACCACACGCCGATCGATTCATGACCACCCCGACCCGCGCCGCTCACGGCTCCGCCCGTTTACGCCTTGAAAACCGCTATCCTCCGACGGGCGCAACCTTTGCACTTCCTATGAGTAATACCTGAGTCCGCCCGCACCGCCATGGTACCGCCCGTCCCCCATCTCGAGCGCTTCATTTCCGCCGTCCGCCGACGGATGGTGATCCTGCGCGTGCTCGAACGAGTGGGCGTGTGCGCCTTGGTCGGCTCGCTCATCTGCTTGGCGATCATGGGGTTACGCCTATGGACGGGTCGGGCGATTGGCGGGGTGCCGGCGATCTTGATGGGCGCGAGCGTTGTGCTGGGCGTCGTGTGGGGGCTGTGGATGCGACCCGGCCGGCTACGCGCAGCGGCCGAGGCCGATCGGCAACTCGAACTGAACGACCTGCTCGCATCAGCCGTCGCGACAAGCCTCGGGAGCCCCATTCACGCCGGGGCAGAGCGCACGGGCTTTGCCCGAAGTGCCGCGCCGGATCCGTCTCTTGAAACCTCGTTCATCGCCGTCGTTCTCTCGATGGCCGACGCGGCGACCGCGAACGTGCGACTTTCCTCGCTCCGCCTGCACCGCCTGGGTGCTCGTTCCTGGGGCGGGATCGGTCTCTCTGTCGCCCTGGTTGGCGTGCTCGCCTTGCTCGGCTCAGACCCGCCCAAATCCCGGGCGGACACGAACGCCGTCGCGCTCGGCCCCACGTCCTGGCAGGAACAGGAAGACCGGCGAAACGCCGACAGTGCGACCCGCCTCCGCTCCGCCCCCGACCTCCGCCGACCGCGCACTGGCACCGGCCGCGATGAAGACCCGAACACCGGCCAAGTCGACACCGACACACAGACGACGACCGACCCGACCCCCGGCGCGACCGACGGCGGCAACTCGCAGGCCGGCACGTCCCCCAGCACCGGCGCAGGAAGCGCGACGGGAACACCGACCAGGCCCGCGAATCCCGACCAAACGACCGCGACCAACACCAGCAAGCCAGCGACTCCCGCAACCGGATCACACGCCACCACCGGCGCCACTGCCTCTGGGGGCACGGGCTCCGCGACCACCGGACAACCCACCGGCGCGGGCGGCGCGACCGGCGGCGCGTCGACAGGCGTCCGCCCGGCGCCCCCGTGGCGCACCGCGGGCTGGCCCGACGCAAAGGCCGCCGCACAACACGCCGTCGCCGCCGGCGCCATCCCCGATCGCTACCGCGACCTCGTCCGCGACTACTTCGACCGCGAGTAGCGCTGTAATCGGTCCCACACCTCGCCGGTGCAATTCGCGCGCGGGCCTTGCGATTCCTCCAATTCCTGATTCACGCGGTTGCACGACCGTTGGTAGATTTCGCGCGCGTCGCGTTAGAACCCACGTCTCCGGAGGAACAACATGCCGCAATCATCGCAACAATCCAACCGATCGCTGGTCGTCTGTGAGAACCTCGAAGACCGCCGCCTGCTGTCCGCCAGCCTCAGCGCCGGCGGCACCCTGTCCGTCGGCGGCGGCCGCCGGGCCGACGTCATCGTCGTCACCAAGAACCCCGACAACCCCAACCAGCTCCGCGTCACCGTCAACGGCGAGGTCGAGGACTTCGGCGGCCGCGTCAAGCGCCTCTACGTCCTGGCCGGCCGCGGCGACGACTCGGTCGCCATCCACCGCCGGGTCTACACGCCGTGCACGATCGACGGCGGGTCGGGCGACGACTCCCTGTACGGCGGCGGGGGCGACGACTCGATCGTCGGCGAGATCGGCGACGACTCGATCTCCGGCGGCCGCGGCCGCGACCGCTGCCACGGCGGGGACGGCGTCGACAGCATGTACGGCGGGGACGACGACGACTCGATCTTCGGCGAGTCCGGCCGCGACCGCGTGTTCGGCGACAGCGGCGACGACCTCTACGACAACAACCGCGAGGTCGGCGACGACGACGACAACGACCGCCACCGCCGCGGCTCCGGCGGCGGGGGCGGGGGCGGCGGCGGCAACAGCGGCCCGGGTGGCGGATCCGGAAGCGGCGGAAGTGGCAACAGCGGCAGTTCCGGCGACTCGGACGACGACGACATCAACGACGACAAGGGCGGACTGCGGAAGTAACCCGCCCCCCATCACGAAACGCCGAAAGCCCACGGAGCTTGCTCCGTGGGTTCCTCTCGCGCGGGACGAATTACCCGTCGCGCCGCCTGGCCCGCCCCGCCGCGACCATCGCCGCCACCAGCGACAGCAGCAGCACCCCCGTCACCGCCGCCACCCCCGCCAGCGGTTTGGTCGGCCACCGCCACTGCGTCAGGGCCCCGATCCCCGGCCCCAGCACTTGCCCCGCGCCGATCAGCGCCTCGTGATACCCCGCGTGCTCGGTCGACGAGTCCGACAGCACCATCCCGAAGTACAGGCTCGCCGTGTAGATCAAACCGAGCGTGAACCCGAGGACGATTTGCGCGCCGATCAGCATCGGCAGGTCGGCCCCCGCCCACGCGGGTCGAACGTAAGACGGGCTCACCGAGATCCCGAGGAACGCCAGCGTCATCAGCGCCGCCGCCCACAGCAAGAGCCCGGGCCGCACGTGCCAGAACGTCGTCGCCCCCAGCAGCAGGAACGCGAGCCACCGGCTGACCAACCAAACCGACGCCACCAGCGTCGCGTACGCCGGGTCCAGCCCGCGCATCGGCGGGAGCAGCGGCATGAGGGCCGAGATCGTGTACAGCACGACGTACGCCGCCGGCTGCGAGATCCGCGACAGCCACAGGGCCAATGTCCGTTGCGCGAGCAGCGCGGGCTCCGCGTGCGGGGCGGCGTGCGCATCTCGGGCCGGCGAGGCTCCGTCCGAGCCGTTCGCCGCGCCGCGCGGTCGGGTGAACGCGAAAATCACCGCCGCGGTCAAATGCAGGATCGCCGGTGCGAAAAACACCGCCCGCGCGTCCAGCCGCAGCAGCGACCCCTGCACGGCGATCGCCAGCGCCCCGGTCCCGGCCCACACGAGGTTGTAGACGCCGATCCGCCGGGACAACTCGCGCGGCTCCGCCCCCTCGGACGCCAGCGTCTCGAGCACCGGCCAGTTGAGCGCGATCAGCGGCACGTACGCGAGCACCAGCGTTACGATGATCGGCTGCGAGTTCGTCAGCGCCGCCCCCAGCGACACGGCCGTCAGCGCCAGGTTGCTCCCGACCAGCAGGGTCCGCCGCCCCAACGCCCGCGACAACTTTTGCGTCGCCAGCGCCGCCACCACGTACACCACCCCCTGCCCCGTCGCCAGCAGGAAGTTGGCCACGATCCCCCAGGCGAACACGCTCGTCGTGTAGAAAAAGATCCCGACGAACAGCAAGTTCGCCGCGAACGAGAGCATTCCCTCGGTCACCAGCACTGCCCGCAACGGGTAGCGCGTGGGCGACCGATCGGCGGCGTACGCGAGCGGAATGACGGCGGGGTCGGACAACGAGCGCTCCGGTTGGAGCCGGGATATTGGGGGCGTCACGTAATGCGATCAAGCGTGCCGCGCGATTCACAACACCCACGCCGACTCCTGCGGGTCCGGATCGCGGGCGAAGTCGCGACCATCGCCCAACCCGGCTTCGAACGGCTCGAGGCCCGCCGCCACGCGTAGGACGTCCTCATATAGCCCGCCACTTGTGGCGGGAAGGCGTGGTGGCGCGAGCAGCGACGTTCGAGATCGAGACGTTTCCCGCCACAAGTGGCGGGCTATCTGAGGCGCATTTCGGCGCTCGAAACGTCATTGAGCCCGGCGAAGCCCGGTTGTGCCGACGACCGCCTCAAGCCGGATTCGCGGGCGGCGCCGGCGGCACCGGCTCGTCCAACGGGATCGGCCCCTCGTCCGCCCGCCGCGCCGAAACCCGCGTCGGCACGTCCCCCACCGGCGCGCCCGGCCCCGCCGGCACTGGTGGCGGCGGCGTCATCGCGGCCGCGGGAGATGCTGACGGCGCGGGCGGCGGCGTCGCCGGCCCACCCGCGGCCACCACCGGGAACCCGGGCGGCACGCCGGGGTCGCCCGCGACCGCGCTCGGCGTCCAGTAGATGATCCGCCCCAGCCCCGGCGGCAGCTTCAGGTACCCCAGCAGCATCACCGACGTCCCCGCCCACCGGTCGTAAACCGCCCACCCGTAGCTCGTCACCAGCATCGTGAAATACGCCACCACCCCCGCCAGCACCATCAGGCAGAGCACGCGCAGGTAGATCCCGATCAAGTACGGGTAGAACAACCCGCACACTAGGTTCAGCACCAAAAACCCCCACCGGTACCCCCACCGCGCCCACAGCTGCCCCGGCGTCGCCGGCCCGCCCAGCGCGCCCGTCACGCGCAGTTTGAACAGCATCTTCCCCGGCGTCGCGCCCAGGAACACGTCGCACAGCGAGTACCCGATCATCAGCACCGACCCGACGATGATCGCCCACCGCATTCGCGCCAGGAAGTTCTCCGTGTACGAGTCGCGCGACGGCTCGATGATCAGGTAGATGACCCAGTACAGCAGCAACATCGCCACCGCGTCGACCAACCCCGCCACCAGCCGCACGCCAAGTCCAGCTCTGCCCATGACGACCGTCCTTCCGTCTCTCTAGCGCGACCCCTCGCTCGCTCACGCGCGCCAAGGTAGAGCACGGTACGCGCAGGGGCAAGGTGAAATACGCCCGCCTTCGGGAGGCGAGGCTCCGTCCGAGCCGTTCTGCGGGCCGCGCTGTTTGTCTTTGTCGCAAAGGGCGCAAAGGCGCAGAGGACGCAGAGAAGGCAAGAATGAGCGAGGGAACAGCGCTGTGTCACAGGATCGATTACGCTACAGGTCTTTGCCCTCTCTGCGCCCTCTGCGCCTTTGCGTCCTCTGCGAACCATCCGAAATGCGCAGTCGCGCGGACCGAGCGGCTCGGACGGAGCCTCGCCCTCCCGCCCCTAGCAAATCCGCATCGTCAGCCCCCCGTCGATCACGAACGTCTCCCCCGTCAGATACTCGTTCGTCACCGTCTCCCGGATCAAGCTCGCCACCTGCTCCGGCGTCCCTTCCCGGTGCAGCGGGATCCGGTTCTTCAAATTGTTCTCTCGTACGCTCTCGGGCATCGCGTCGTGGAACGCCGTGCGGATCACGCCCGGCGCCACGCAGTTCACGCGCACGTTGTCGTCGGCCAACTCGAACGCCAGCGCCCGCGTGAGGTGCGGCAGCGCGCCCTTGACCACCTGATACCCCACGTTCGTCCGGATCGCGCGCCGCCCCGCCGTCGACGAGATCAGCACGACCGCGCCCTGCTTCTTCCGCTTCATCGCCGGCACCGCCGCCCGGCACAGGTGGTAGACCGCGTGCACGTGCACGTCGAACCCCGCCGCCCACTGCTCCGGCGTCACCTCGAACAACCCACCGCTGACCAACCCCCCCGCCGAGTGCACCAGCACGTCCGCGTCGCCCAACTTCGCCGCCGTCTCCTCCACCACCCGCCGGCAATCCTCCGCCTTCGCCATGTCGCCCGTCAAAAACGCGACCGGCCGCCCGAGCGCCTCGAGCTTCTTCCGCGTGTCCACGGCCTCCGCGTCATCGAGCGACCGCCCGACCACCGCCACCTTCGCCCCGGCTTGCGCGAACATCACGGCCGTCGCCGCACCGATCCCCTTGGTGCCGCCGGTGATCAGGCAGACTTTGTCGGTGAGTTCCATGTGCAGACCTCCTGTGAATGTCGCGGAAGTTGTAACCCGGCCCGCCGACGACCGCGACTGACCTCTTGTAGCCGCCCCGCTTGCGGGGCGCGTCTAAGAGCGCGGACTTCGATCCGATCCTCCCGGGACGAAGCGCCGCCGGACGCGCCCCGCAAGCGGGGCGGCTACAAGACGTCATGACGACGCACTGGTCCGCACTACAATTTCCGCGTGGCCTCCCCCGCCCCCCGCGCCATCCTCCACGTCGACATGGACGCCTTCTTCGCGTCCGTCGAGCAGCGCGACAACCCCGCGATCCGCGGCAAGCCCGTGCTCGTCGGCGGGGCCGGGCCGCGCGGGGTCGTCGCCGCCGCCTCGTACGAGGCCCGAAAGTTCGGCTGCCACTCCGCCCAGCCCATGGCCGTCGCCCGCCGGAACTGTCCGCAGGCCGTCATCGTCCGCGGCAACTACGCCGAGTACCGCCGCGTCTCCGACCAGGTCATGGCCATCTTCGAGCGCTTCACCCCGCTCATCCAGCCCGTCTCGATCGACGAGGCCTTCCTCGACGTCACCGGTTCCCTCCGCGCCTTCGGCCCCGCCGAGCAGATCGCCGCCGACATCCGCGCCGCCGTCCGCGCCGAGACCCACCTCACCTGCTCCGTCGGCGTGGCGCCCAACAAGTTCCTCGCCAAGCTCGCGTCCGACATGAATAAACCCGACGGCCTGGCGATCGTCCGCCCGGACGCCGTCGACGCCCTCCTCGCCCCCCTGCCCGTCGGCAAGCTCTGGGGCATCGGCCCCAAGACCGCCCACAAGCTCAACAACCTCAATCTCCGCACCGTCGCCGACCTCCGCAGACTGTCCGACGAGGCCCTCGCCTCCCTCTTCGGCACCGACGGCGACCACTACAAACGCCTCATCTACGGCCTCGACGACCGCCCCGTCACCCCCGACCACCAGGCCAAATCCATCGGCCAGGAGGAAACGTTCGGCGTCGACGTCCAGGACCACGACCAGCTCCGCGACACGCTTTTCGCCCAGGCCGAAGAGGTCGGCCGCCGCCTCCGAAAACACAGCCTCCGCGCCCGCGCCGTCTGGGTCAAGATCCGCTTCGGCGACTACCAGACGATTTCCCGCCAGGCCACCCTGCGCGAGCCCACCGACCTCACCACCGCCCTCTTCGACGGTGCCCGCGCCCTGTTCGACGCCTGGGCCGCCGAGTCCTTCCAACCCGTCCGCCTGATCGGCATGGCCGCCAAAGGGCTCTCCGGCGACGACCCCCAACTCCCCCTCTTCCCCGACCCCGCCGCCCAGAAACAGCGCACCCTCGACGCCGTCGCCGATCAGATCAACCAGCGGCTAGGCCGCGGCTCCGTCAAGCGGGCCCGGTCGCTCCCTCTCCCGGACGCGCCAGACGACGAGCGCGAACAACCGTAGCCGCGTCTGGGAGAGGGCCGGGGTGAGGGCATGCAGTAACCGCGCGAACTTCGATCCATCGGGTTTTCATTCCCGTCCGGATGCGTGCTCAGCCCCCCGGGATCGAACGCATTCAGTTGAACGCCGCGGTCGGCGGGGATGAACATGGGAGCGCTTGTCGGCCTCGACGTCCCGCATGCTCATGCCGGCCGGTCAACCAACTTGCGCGGACCGCGCAACGCACGGCCGGTCTGAACATGGCACCCCGAGCCGCTCCCCCGCGCAAAAACGAACGCGGGCGGATCCAACGGATCCGCCCGCGTAGCATCCCATCTGACTTCTGACTTCTGACTACGCCTCAAGGCGCCTTGTCAAACAACTCCCACAACCCCGGATTATTCGGGTCCGTGGGGTTCAAAAAGTCCGTCATCGGGGGCGTCCCACCGCTCGCGATCTTTTCCACCTTCGCCTTCAGCTGTGCGTCCGACTGAATCGCCTTCGCCGACCAGTCCCCGAACAGCACGTTCGCCATCTTGTCGTGCGGCAAAAACTTCGACCCCAGCCCGCTGCTCGTCGACGGGATGCCCGTCACGTCCGCCAGGATCGCGTTGGTCTTGATCGACGTCACCTGCGTCATCCCCTTCGGTGGGTACGCCTTGTTCGACCAGTTCACGATCGGCCGCGAGTTGAACCCCGACCGCGAGTAGTCCGTCGCGATCCCCGGCGCCGGCGGCCACGGGTTCTCCGCCGTGTTGAACTGAAACCGCGGGTCCGGCTGGCTCGGGCAGAAGAACGCTTCCGGCGACGTCATCAGCCCCGCCAGGTACAAGTGCCCCTGCACCGGGTAGACGTTCGACCCTTTGATGTAGATGTGGTAACCGCCCCAGCCGTCGTTGTTGTACCCGATCGGCACCTTCCCCTTGTTGTCGTTGGCGTAGAACATCATCGACTGCCCGACCTGCCGCAGGTTGCTCAGACACTTCGTCCGCGCCGCCGACTCCCGCGCCTTGCTCAGCGACGGCAACAGGATGCTGATCAACAGCGCGATGATCCCGATCACGACCAGCAGCTCGACCAGCGTGAAGCCGCCGACGCGGCCCCGCGCCCGTTGAGCCCGCGATCCGCTACGTGTTTGCATGAACGGCATGGTGCTTCTCCTCGACGGGTGACATATGTAGTCAGGCAATCGTCGGACCACTGACGCGGACCGGCCCGCTCCTCATATCGTTCGCTATCTAAGCATCGGGGGTTCGCCGACCGTCGCGATTCGCAAGACATCGGAAACAAATGCCCCGGTGAAGTGTCTTAAATGATCCGCGGAGCATTTTTCCCCGCCCCGTGACCCGGGTAACGCCCGCCGCCCACAACACCTCCTCCGAAAGGACCGTCATGACCCGCCGTGCCGCCTGGCTCGCGCTCGCCGCGCTCGCCGTCTTCTGTGCGACGCCCCCGTCCGCCCGCGCCGAAGAAAAGCCCGCCGCCGCCGCGCCCGCCGCCCCGGCCGCCGGTCGCACCGCCGAGCAGATCGGCGAGGACCTCCAGAAGGCCGAGGGCGAGCTCCGCGAGGTGCTCAGCGACCCCAAGGCCTTCATCGACCCCGCCGCCCGCGACGCCATCGCCCCCAAGGTCCTGCCGGCGCTCAAGAAGATGATCACGCTGCTCGACGAGCTCGCCGCCGTCGCCCCCACCCAGAAGGAGAACACCGCCCGCGCCCGCCTCCAATTCCTCAGCTTCGCCGCCGTCTTCGGCGACGACGCCTCGGTCAAGTCGCTCACCGCCGACGCCAAGGCCGCGGGCGACGCCGGCGTCCGCGCCCTGCTCTCGCTCCTCGCCGCCCACTGGCTCCGCGCCTCGAAGGACGAGGCCGCCCAGGACAAGGTCCTCGACGACGTCCAGAAGCTCGCCAGGGCCAACCCCAAGAACGACGAGGTCGCCGCCATGATCGCCGGCCTCGCCCAGTTCGGCGCCGCGTCCAAGGCGACCGGCGAGCGCGCCGAAAACATCGTCCTCAACGACATGACCGGCGATGCCGCCAAGCAGATCGCCACCCAGCTCCAGGGCAAGAAGAAGATGCGCGAGTCGGTCGGCAAGCCCGTCGAACTCGCCGGCACGACCACCGACGGCAAGCCCTTCTCCACTAAAGACTGGAAGGGGAAGGTCATCCTCGTCGACTTCTGGGCCACCTGGTGCGGCCCGTGCATCGCCGAGCTCCCCAAGGTCAAGAAGGCCTACATCGAGCACCACGCCAAGGGCCTCGAGATCCTCGGCGTCTCCTGCGACTCCGACCCTGCCGACCTCAAGGCCTTCCTCGACAAGAACAAGGACATGCCCTGGCCCCAGCTCTTCGACGCCACCGAAAACCCCAAGATCGAGTGGCACCCCCTCGCCCGCCAGTGGGGCATCAACGGCATCCCCACCATGTTCCTGATCGACCGCAACGGCGTCCTCCACTCCGTCACCGCCCGCGAGGACTTCGAAACCCTCATCCCCAAACTCCTCGACCAGAAGTAACCGCAGGCGCAACAGCGCCCGCGCCGCGACGGCCCACCGCAGTCGCTTCGCGTCGTCGCGATTCAATGCTCCAAAACAAAGAACCGCGCCCAACCGGGCGCGGTTCTCTTTTGTTTACGCGCTCACCTTGTACCGCAACCCTACTGTTGCGCCCCCGGAATCGCCCCCGGCTGCGCCTCATCCGACGACGGCGGAAGCGGCGCCAGGTCCGTCGCCACGCCCCCGCCCGTCCCGACCAATCCGCCCCCCACCGTGCCTTCGGTCGTCGCGCGGGGCGCGACCCGCTGCCCCGCCGGCCGCGCGTCGCCCACCCCTGTGGGCGTCGCCCCCAGCACCGCCGGCGTGTCGACCACGGCCGGCGCCTGTTCATCCTTGAGCGTCTGGTATCCCGCCCACGCGCCCAGCCCGACGACCGGGGCGCAGAGCAGAGTGATCCACAACCACCCCAACCGTCGCCGGGAGCGTGCCATGTGCTTCGCCTCGTTTTCGATACGACCGTCAGCCGGCCGGCGATGAATGCCCCCTCATCCGCCGGACCCGGCCTGCCTCCACCCACCGCCGAACGGGGCGGGTCACATTGAGGCTACCCCATCGTACCCCTGCCGGCAACGAAAGGTTCAGTTACCGGACGGGAGGATTTTCGCCCCCGTGATTCCCCGACAGCGGATCCATCGGACGGCCGCCAGTCCGAGTCCCGGCCCGACACGCCGCGCACCCTACTCGCCCTTCGCCGCCCCTTCGCTCAGGAAGAACTCCTCGAGCGGCCGATAGCCCAGCTTCGCCATCAGTTCCTTCCAGTTGGCCGGCAGCTTGATCTCGATCGTCGCCGAATTGCCGCCGGGCATGGTCTGCACCTTGTTCCGGTCCGCGTCCCCCGTCACGAGGATCGGCGTCATGCCCGCCTTCATCACGGGGATCGTGTAGATCTTCTCGCGACCGGCAACCTTCTCCATCCACGGCGGGGGCGCGGTCAGCTCGCCGCCCTCGTTCTGTATGATCCGCTTGACGTGCATGT
>DASPKW010000050.1:0-19532 GCA_035627895.1 Tepidisphaeraceae bacterium
CTGCGCCGTCATCCTGAGCGAAGCGAAGGATCTAGCTTCGCACGTCAGGGCCCGTTCGGGCTCGCAAAACGCCCTCACCGTTCGAGGCCAGATCCTTCGCTGCGCTCAGGATGACGGGCAGAACGCGCTCACCAAAATCACTCCACGTACCTGAAGTCCACCGACCCGAACACCGCCTGGATGACCTGCCGCCACGCGTCCTTCGAATTGCCTTCTTCTTTCACAAACGCCAGCGCCACCTTCGCCTCGCCCGCGGTCGGCGCGCGGCCGAGCGCCGCGCGGTAGACCTGCCGCAGCCTCGCCTCGTCGTCTCCGCTCCCGCCGTCGGCCAGGAACCGCTCGGCCGCCGCGGTGGCCTGCTCGGCGACGAACGGGTGGTTCAGCATGAACAGCGCCTGCGGGGCGACCGTGCTCGCGTTGCGCCGGCCCGTGCCGACGCTCGGGTCGGCAACGTCGAAGACCTCGAACACGTCGTTCATCGCGTTGCGGAACGCCGGCACGTACACGCTCCGGCGGACGTCCCCGGCATGCTTGTAGGCGAAGTCGGACGTCATGCCGGGCTTGTACGTCGGCCCGCCGGCGCCCTCGAACTTGAGCTGGCCGCTGACCGCGAGCATCGCGTCGCGCAAAGCCTCGGCCTCGAGCCGCCGGCGGTTCTGCCGCGACACCAGCCGGTTCTCCGGGTCCGCCTTGACCGCGTCGGGCGACGCCATGCTGCTCATCCGGTACGCGCGGGACGTGACCACCTGCCGCACGAGCGCCTTGATCGACCACTTCTCCTGAACCAGGCGGGTCGCGAGGTAGTCGAGCAGCTCGGGGTGCGACGGGAGTTCGCCGGTCGTGCCGAAGTTGTCGGTCGACCGCACGATCCCGGCGCCGAACAGCCAGTGCCAGACGCGATTGGCGGTCACGCGCGCGGGCAGCGGGTTGTCGGCGGCCGACAGCCACTGGCCCAGTTCAAACCGCCCGCTCTGCTTGGCCGGGACCTGCGGCGGGTCCTTGACGGGGACGACGCTGAGGAACCCGCGCGGGGCGACCTCGCCGAGCGTGTGCGGGCTGCCGCGGACGTGCACGCGGATGTCGCCGGCGTCCGGGCGCTCGCGCACGACCTGGGCCGTCTCGCGCTTCGGGCCCGACTCCTGCATCTTCTTCAGGTCCCCTTCCATCCGCTTGAGCACGGTGGACGTCATCTGGCCGCCCGCGGCGAGGTCGGCCGCGATCTCGCCCTTGGTGTTACCGGCGGCGGCGACGACGACCTGGTCGGCCGGGATGAACTGCACGGCGTCGGCGACGACGTTCCCGCCCGCGTCCTGCGTCGACACGATCACGAAGCTCTGGCCCCCCTTCTCGAACAGGTGCTGCCCGAGCGAGACCCACAGGCCGTCGATCGGCGGGGACTGGCGCATGTTGACGTCGACGGACTTCTCGCCGTCGGCGCCGAACACGGTCACGTGCACGCGCTCGCCCCGCGCGGGGGCGGCGTTGTACGCGAGCCGCACCTCGTATTTGCCGGTCTCCGCCTTGTCCGGGAGGATGAACGTGAGCGTGCGGACCTGCTTCGGGTCGGCGTCGCGCTCCTCGGCCGCGTACCCCTCGCCGACGAACGGCTTGAACAACTGGGACACCCGCCAGACGCCGACCCGCTTGGCCTGGGCGTCGTCGACGACGAACCCGGGCAGCTCGGCCGGGTCGATCGCGTCGCCGGCCGCGGGCCCGGCCTTCTTCGCGCCCTTCACGGGCTTGTCGGCCTTCGCCAGCAGCGCCTTGGCCTGGCGCACCCGCTCGGCCATCTCCGCGACCTTCGCCTCGTGCGCCTTGACCTCGGCCTCGCGCGCCGGGTCGGTCGGGAGCGGCATCTCGACCCACTTCGACACGTTCGCGTGCTCGAGCGTCTGCGCGCTCCGGAGGATGCCGGCGAGCGCGTAGTAGTCCTTGGCGGTCACCGGGTCGAACTTGTGATCGTGGCACCGCGCGCAGCCCAGCGTCTGCCCGAGGAACGCCTTGCCGAGCGTGTCGAGCTGCTCGTCGACCACGTCCATGTCGAGCTGCTTCTTGTCCTGCTCTTCGAGGTTCGTGTTGCCGATCGTCAGGAACTCGGTCGCCACGACCTGCCGCTTGCGCTGCTCGGGCGTGTCGTGCGGCATGAGGTCGCCGGCCACCTGCTCGCGCATGAACAAATCGAACGCACGGTCCGCGTTGAACTGCTCGATGACGTAGTCGCGGTACCGCCAGGCGTCCTTGATCACGAACCCGCGGAGCGTCAGGCTCTCGCCGAACCGCGCGACGTCCAGCCAGTGGCGGCCGAACCGCTCCCCGAACCGGGGCGACGCGAGCAGGCGGTCCACGAGCCGCTCGAACCGGTCCGGTGCCGCGTCGTTGACGTACGCGTCGATCTCCTCGGGCGTGGGCGGCAAGCCGTGCAAGTCGAAGTAGGCCCGGCGGACGAGCACCTCGGGCGACGCCTCCGCCGCCGGCGCGAGCCCGCGCGCCTCGAGCCCCGCGAGGATGAACTGGTCGACGTCGCCCTTCGCCCACGCCGCGCCCTTCACGGGGGGGACGGCGACCGGCCTGATCGGTTGGTACGCCCAATGTCCCCGCGTGCGTTCGTAGACGGATGCTGTCCCCGTGCCGCCGCCGGCCGGTGTCCCCGTGCGCGGGTCGTGCGCGCCGCGCTTGACCCACTCGGCGAGCACCGCGATTTCCGCCTCGGGCATCCGCCCGTCGGGCGGCATTTCGAGGTCCTGCTTGGCGTGCTTCACCGCCTGGATGATCAGGCTGTTCTCCGGGTCGCCCGGGACGATCGCCGGCCCGGCGTCACCGCCCTTGGCCCATCCCTCTTTGGTATCGAGCTTTAAGTTCCCTTTGACCTTCTTGGCGGTCGAGTGGCACTCGTAGCACCGCGCGATCAGCACGGGCCGCACCTTCTTTTCGAAGAATTCGAGTTCCCCGGCCGGGATCGCAGGCTCGGCGGCGCGCGCGGCCCCGCCTGCCAACAGACCGGCCGCCACACCGACAAGTAGCCCGCGTAGTCGTCGCATCGTCCCCGGGTGGAAGTGAAGTGTCTCTCGGACGAACAGCCTACGTTCCGCTGCTGGAGTCTACCATGCCCATTTCGCCCACGTTGTCACCGAAATCGGACGCGGCAGGACGGGCGCAAAATAAAAGGTGGCGTGGTCCTCTCGGCATACCACGCCACCCGGGAAGGAGGACTAATTTGGATGTGCTGTCACCAAACTATACGCAGCGCCTACCGGGTCGGTTCGCGCCGGACAGAAAAATCTTTAGCCGGGCCCTTGTATCGCCACAAGGCCATTTTCGGCCGCCGCTTACGACGTGAGGCCGAGCCGACCGGGCGGTGGCGCACCGTGGTTGATCATGAACGTGGCCGTGCTGTGGAAGAACGGGCGGAGCGTGGCGGCGACGTCACCAGGGATCTGAGCCTCGGCGAGGCTGGCCTCCATCATCTCGATCCACCGGTCGCGGGCGGCGTGGTCGACCTTGAACGGGGCGTGGCGCATGCGCAGGCGGGGGTGGCCGCGCGATTCGCTGTAGGTGTAGGGGCCGCCGAAGCGCTGGATCAGGAACAGGCGGAGGCGTTCCTCGGCGCCGGCCATGTCGTCCTGGGGGTACATCGGGCCGAGGATGTCGTCGGTGACGACGCGCTTGTAGAACGCGGCGACGAGCCGGCGGAAGCCGTCGTCGCCGATGCGGGCGTAGATCTCGGATTCGGGGACGGGATGGGGCGTGGCGGAAGGTTCGGGCGTCATCGGAGTGTGTGATACGAATCGGTCGGGGCGCCGTTCGGGGAAACGCGCTCAATGGCCGGCGCCCTGCCGGTGCACGTTGAACCACCGGCCACAGAACGTGCACTTGACGTCCCCGGAGGGTGACACGTCCGCCCCGGCGCCGAGCGGCGCGGCACAGTGCGGGCACGAATATCCGCCGACGCGCGGGCCCGGTTCCGCTACGGGCGGCTTGGCCCCGAGCCAGCGCATCGGACTGGCCGGCTTGCCGCGGACGGCGGTCAGGCCGACCGTGCCCCCGACCAGGACGAACATCAGCGCGATGAAACTTCCGAACACGCGGAAGAAGAGCGGCGGCGAACCCCACTCGTCGAACGGGGCGGCCCACAGGAAGATCAGGACGGTGATCCCGATGCCCGCGAACAGGAATCCGACCGCCCCGACCACGAATCGCCCCGCGGCCGGCACCCCGTCTCGTCCGTACGGATCCATCGCGCGTCCTCCCGGCCGGCCAATCTACAGGAGCGTCGACCTCTCGTCACCCGGCGCGTGCGACTCGGGCGAGCGCGCCCGCCGGCCGGCGCGGATCAGGAGGTACCCGCCCAGCGCGAGTCCGCCCGTGGCCGCCAGGGCGGTGGTCGTCCAGGGCCAAAGGCCCTTGTGGAGCACGGCCTGGTACGGGTCGGCCGGGTGATGATACGCCGCGACCGTCGTGCCGTTCGGGTGGGCGGCGATGAACTGCTCGGCCGAGTCGCGCATGGCGAAGGACATCGACGCGCGGCCGGACATGGCTTGGTCGGCGGTGTAGAGCCGGCCGGCGACCTCGTAGCGGTACTTGAGGCGCACGCCGAACCCGCCGCACTCGCTCGTGAGCGTGTGGCCGGTGACGGTCGCGGTGACGGGGGGCCAGTCCCACGATTCGTGCCCGTGGACGACGCTGAACCCGCAGAACGCGCCGGGGAAGAACGCCAGCCCGATCAGCAGGCACCCGAGCGCGCGGCGGCGCGTGCCGGGCGGCGCGGGCTCGCTGGCGTCGGGCGGTTCGGGGGCGGTCATACCCCCCTGCTATCGGCCAGCAGCGGTCGGAATGCAACAGGGGTTGCGGGATCGTGCCGATCAGCATTGCGGGGAGGAGCGCGCTGCGCTTCCGGCGCGAGGCCTCTCCCGCGTCTGGCGCCGAGGGTCGCTCGACGCGCTCACCTTCGGACTCGCTTGAAGCTCGTCCTCCGGGTCGCGGCTAAACGAGGGCCCGATAACTTTGGAGTCTTGATGCGCGTTCTGACCACGCTGATCTGTACCGTCGCTACCGCTACGACGCTCGCGGCGCCCCCGGGCAACCCGCTCTTCCCGCTGACCGACCCGGCGACGGGCAAGCGCGGGTTCGTCAACGCGAAGATGGAGTGGGTCATCCCGCCGACGTACGACGGGGCCGAGCCGTTCGACGGGGAGTTGGCGACCGTCGGCATCGGCAAGTATCCCGACGAAAAGTGGGGGTGCGTCGACCGGGCAGGGAAGGTCGTGATCCCGATTAAGTACGAGGGCCGGGTCGAGTTCGGCGACGGTCTGGCCGCAGTGCGCCCGGCGGGCGCGAAGGACGCGCCGTACGGGTTCATCGACCGCACGGGGAAGGCCGTGCTGCCGGCCAAATACCGGTTCGCGCGCAAGTTCAACTTTCGTCTCGCCTGCGTGACGGAGGGGAATTGGTCGGGCTACATCGACCCGGCCGGGAATCGCAAGATCACCCTGGGCGTCGGCGAGGTCGGCGAACAGTTCGACGACGGCGGGCTGGCGCGCGTGCTGTGCGGGCCGGGCACGTACCGGTTCATCGACCCGGCAGGGAAGGAGTGGTTCCGTAGCGCGCAGAACCCGTGGAAATTCAACAACGAACGGTGCCGGGTCAGCGCCCGCGAGGGCGGGCGCGGCGGGAAGGAGAAGTACGGCTTCATCGACCGCACCGGCAAGATCGCGATCGCGATGAAGTTCGACCACGCGTACAACTTCAACAACGGGCTGGCGCCGGTGCAGGTTGACGGGATGTGGGGGTACGTGGACGTCGCGGGGAACGCGGTCACGCCGGTGCATTTCGGCTCGGTGCGCGAGTTCGCGCGCGGGCGCGGCGTGGTCGATTTCGAAGGGCTGACGGGCACGATCGACCCGACCGGCAAGTGGGTCGCCAGGCCGGTGTTCGCGGCGATCGATCACATCGATCCGGACGGGTGGATGCTGGCGCGGCGGTGGGTGCGGCCGGGCGTGAACCGGCCGATGGTCGTGCACGAGTCGTACGTGCACGATTCGAACCCGCGAAAGATCGAGGTCCCGCGCGACCTCATTCAACTCCTCGCGGCCGACGAGCCCGGGCTGCCCAGGACCTTCGCCAAGGTCTCGCAGCTGACGGAAAAACAGAAGGCCGACACGCAGGCCGCGTTCGAGCAGATCAACAAGGAGCAGTACACGCTGGGCATCTTGGCCCTGACGAAACTGCACGACGAGCGGGTCGCGCCGGCGTCGGTCGTGCTCGGGCGGATCTACCAGACGGGGCTGGGCGTGCCGAAGGACGCGAAGAAGGCGCTGCAGTTTTACACGGCCGCCGCGCTCGGCAGTTCCGACCCGTACGCCCTTTACCAGATAGCCCAACTCAACCGCGGCACCGCCGCCCCGGCCGTCCCCGCCGACTTCGGGCGGATGACGATGTGCGCGCAGATGGCCGCCGACGCGGGCCACGGGCCGTCGCTGCGATTGCTCGCGGCGCTCATGCTGGACGGGACGATGATGGACGTGAACCCGGACGTGGCGATGGAGTACATCGTCAAAGCGGTGCGGGCCGGCGACGGCCGGGCGAAACTCGCCGCGGCCATCTGCATGGAGTTGGGGCTCGGGACGATCAAGGACGAGAAGGCCGCGCTGTCGGCGTATCAGCTGTCGGGGCTGCCCGATGGTCATTACCGCGCGGGGAAGTTGCTGGAGGCGCAGGGGAACGCGGACGAGGCGCAGAAGTGGTATCAACGCGCCGCGAAGGGTGGACACGAGCGCGCGAAGTCGCGCGTCACACCATCGCATCCTATCCCCCGCGTTCCTTAATAGCCGAGAGCGGAAGCTCACGGTTGCGCTCGACCATCGAATTGCTTTCGCTACTCAACTCCGGGAGGTGCGACTGGCGCGGGCATCCCCTCGCGCCACTTCACCCCGCGGTGGTCCGGATGGTACTCGTCCATCAGGTAGTCGAAGTGTGACCGTCGCTCGACGCGCCGGCGGCTCGCGTCCCGCACGAACCACCTGCGCCCTTGTTGCCCCGTCGCGCGCCCGAGCAGATAGCTCAAGACGTTCTTCATGCGGTCGCGCACGTCCTTCCAGGGGATGAAACCGCGCCAACTCACGACCACGTGGAGGTGGGTCGGGTCCGTCGCGGCGCTGTGGAGCCGCCACCCGCGCCGCTGGCATATGTCGTACGCGCCCCAGACCAGGACCGATTGGATGAATCGGTCGAACCGCACCGGCGGCTGGTATGCCTTGCGGTCGTACGAGGCTGCGCGCTCGCGGTCGGACGGGAGGATCTGTTCGCCCTTCGTGTACCCGCGCGGGTGGTCGGGGCGCCAACTTCGGTACGCGTGGTACGTGAAGTGGTAGACCGCCATGGCGCGCCTCCCAGAACGACGATCGCCCCGACAGGGTTACTGCCGGGGCGAACGCGTGTTGGTCTTCGAGTGCAACCGTGGGCTGCCGCCCGCGGCTATTAAGGGTGACTGCGACCGGAGCAAACTTCGTTAGGCAGCCTTCCCCTTGTTGTAGTACGCGGGCAGCGGCTTGCCGAGCTTTTCCCAGTGCTTGATGATCGCCTCGGCCTTGCCGGCGCTGTTCAGGACGTGCAGCTTGCGCTGCACCATCTTGGTGATCGCCTCGCGCGCCGGGCCGAGGTAGTTGCGGGGGTCGAACTCGGCGGCCTTGGTCGCGAAAACCTCGCGGATCTTGGCGGTCATGGCCAGGCGCAGGTCGGTGTCGATGTTGACCTTGCACACGCCGTACTTCTGGACGGCCATGGCGATCTGGTCCTCGGGGACGCCCTTGGCGTTGGGCATGGCGCCGCCGTACTTGTTGACCAGGTCGATGAACTCCTGCGGGACGCTGGACGAGCCGTGCATGACGAGCGGCAGGCCCGGGCAGGTCTTCATGATCTGCTCGATCCGGTCGAACGCGAGCTTGGCCTCGTGTTTGAACTTGAACGCGCCGTGGCTGGTGCCGATCGCGACGGCGAGCGAGTCGCACTTGGTGGCGTCCCAGAACTTCCTGGCGTCCTGCGGGTCGGTCAGGAACTTCTCGACGTTCTTCTCGTACTCGTGGGCGTCCATGCCGACCACGTCCTCCTCGATGCCGCCGAGCATGCCCAGCTCGGCCTCGACCGTCAGCCCCGCCGCGTGGGCGTGCTTGACGGCCTCGGCGGTGATCGCCACGTTCTTGTCGAAGTCGTAGTGGCTGCCGTCGATCATGACCGACGTGTAGCCGTCCTTGATGCACGTGTCGATCAGCTCGATCGTGTCGCCGTGGTCGCAGTGGACGGCGATCGGGAGGGCGGGGTTCTTCTTGACGCCGGCGTCGATGATGGCCTTGAGGTAGTCGATGTCGGCGTACTTCCGGGCGCCCTTGCTGATCTGGAGGATGCACGGGCTGCTCTCGCGGACGCAGGCCTCGATGATCGACTGGGCGAGCTCCATGTTGTTCACGTTGAACGCGCCGATCGCGAAGCCGCCGTCGTAGGCGAGGTCGAACATCGGCTTGGTGGTCATCAGGGGCATGGAGGGCGTTCCTTTCGGGAAAAATCGCGTTGGTGCAAACGGGCCGGGCGAACTCGCGAGATCCCGCGGAAAAGACGGGCGGCGAACCGGCGGAAAATTCGGGCCGGTATTGTAGGGACGGAGCGCGGGTTTGCAAAGCGGGGCACCGGACCCCGCACGGGGGATAGTGAGAATCCCTCATGCCGATTCCCGCCGGGTATCGGGTGCCATGCTCAGACCCGCCCCCCCATTTGCGCCTGTTCGCGTCATCGCGTCGTCGGCGGGGATGAGCATGCCGGCGCTCGGTAGCCCCTCGACGTTCGGCATGCTCATTCCAGCCGATCGACGACCGCTCGCGAACCGCGCGTCTCGCGGCCGGAGAGGGGCACCCGAGTCGGCCTGGACGTCGCCTACACCCGGCGCCGCCGGCGCATCATCCCCAACCCCGCGACCGCGACCACGGCGAGCGCCCCGGGCTCGGGGACCGCCGAGGTGGTGGTGAGCGTGCCGGTGCCACTGAAGACGTCGTCGGGGTTGATGCCGAGCGCGACAAGGTCGGCGTTGTTCGCCGCGTTCGTGCCCGACGCCCCGTACTCGCCCGGGCCGATGTCGATCCCGTTGATCGTCAGCGTCGACAGCGTGTCGGTGCCCGTGAAGTTGAGCACGACCTCGGCCACCGGGCCCATCCCGTTCGAGTTGATCCCGAGGCCGATCCCGTCGGGGATCGCGGCCGCGTCCAGCGCGAGTTGGCCCAGGTCTTCGACCGTGATGGTCGACGTGCTCCCCGTCGCGCCCAGGCCGCCCGCGCCGTTCACGTCGAGCACGCCCTCGGCGATCGTCAGCGGGCCCGAGTACGCCAGCGTCCCGTCGAAGACGAGCGTCCCGGCGGTGGTCTTACTGATCGCGCCGCCGCCGTTGATCTCGCCGACGTTCCGCAGCGTCCCCGCGCGGAGGTTGACGGTCGTGATCGGGTTGGCGGCCGAGCCGATCGCCTTGTTGGTCATGTCGAGCGTGCCGCCGTTGAGCGTCAGCGTCGAGTTCGAGTTCGGCCCGCCGCCGTCGGTCAGCGCGGCGTTGGACGTGAGCGTCCCGCCGGTGATGTTGACCGTGCCGGCCGCCGTGCCCGCGTCGCTGGCGCCGGTCGACCGCGTGGCGAGCTTGAACGAACCGCCCGTGGCGATCACAACGTTCCCGTTGGTCAGGTTCAGGGTACCGGTGGCGGTCGTCGCGTTGTTGGCCAGGCTGCCGGTGCCCGACTTGTCGCCGAGGTTCAGGTTGGTGACGGTGAACGTCCCGCCGCCGACGTTGATCGTGCCGGTCGCGTTGCCGGTGCCGGTGCTGGACCGGAGGCCGGCGTTGATCGTGGTCGCGGTGAACGTGCCGGCGTCGAACCAGATGATCCCGGTCGCGCTGCCCGTGTTGGTCGTCTCGTTCCGCCGGCCCAGGGTGACCGTCCCGGCCCGCGCGTCGACCGAGTGGCCGCGGAGGTCGACCGTGCCGGTGAAGCTGGCGCTCGTGCCGGTGCCCTCGTTCGACCCGATGACCATGTTGGCGCCGCCGGTCCCCGCCTTGTTCCGCAACAGCAGCCCGCCCGAACTCCCGGCAGCCTGGGACGCGAACTTGAGGATCCCGTCGATCTTGCCCACGCCGATCCGGAGGCTGTCGGCCCGTATCTCGTTGACGCCGGTGCCGAGCACCATCTGGTTGCCGGACGCCCCGTTGTTCGCGGCGCTGTCGCCGACGCGGATCGTCGTCGCGGTGATGTCGTTGTCGGTATTCGAGAGGTTCAGGACGCCCTTCGATTTGGACTCGAACCCGACGTTGAGCGTGCCGACGTTGATCAGCACGGAGCTAAGGGCGGTGAGGTCGAGGGTGGCGGAGTTCGAGGTCGGCGCGTTCTGGTCGTTGTTGCGGATGCCGACGTCCATGGTGGCGCCGGTGTTGTTGACCTCGAGGGCCCCCCCGCCGGTGAACGTGGCGTTGGTCGTCGTGTTGGTGGTGAACGGGATGATCCCGAGTTTGATCGCGTCGGTGCCGGTGATGGTGAGCTTCTTATCCGGGGCGATCGTAACGGTGTTCGCGGTCGCGGTGGAGGTGGTGCGGAAGGTCAGGCTCGACAGCGACTGGTTGAACGCGCCCATGTTGAGGTGGCCGGCGGTGCCGCCCGTGCCGATGACCAGGGTACTCCCGACCGGCAGCGCGTTGTCGGCCCCGAGCGCGAGCGTGCCACCGTTCACGTTGGTCGCGGTCAGCGTGCTCGTCGTCGAGCCGACCGTCAATGTGCCCGCACCCAGTTTGTTCAACGTGCCGCCCAGGGCCGAGTTGATGACGGCCGTCGTGCTCGCGGCGACCGTCACGTTCCCGCTCGTCAGCGTCAGGTCGCCGCCGTTGAGCGTGTACGCGTCGTTGATCGTCAGTGAGTTGGCGACACTCCCGCCCGCCACGTTGATCGTGCCCCCGTTGGGCGGGATCGGGGTGGGTAGCGTCGCGTCGTCCGCGCCGGTCGGCGTGCCGGCGTCCCAGTTGCCCGGGGTCGCCCAGTTCTGGTCGCCGTCGAGACCCGTCCAGGTAATGGGCGCGGCCGACGCGACGGGCGCGAACCCGGCAACGGCCAACGCGGCACAGGCGGCGCGACGCAGGGCGATCGACGTGCGGTGAAGCATGGGCGACTCGGCCCGGAGGGGGTTGAACGAGAGCGGCCAGTCGCGGGAGCGTCATCGGCCGCGCACGACGTGCGCGAACCGACGTACACCCTTTTCACCTGCGCGAACGGCCGATGCGGATGTGAGCGAACCCTCCACAGCCACCATAATTACTACCCCGCCTTCCGGCTGTTCGCAAGAAAAACCGCCGGCCTCCCCGTTAATACCGTAAGCGCTCCACCCACAGCGCAAAATCCCCGCCTCAAACTGTTTACACAGAATAACTTGCGGCGTTCGTCCGGCCCATCAGCGCAGTGGGGACGCGCTTGGGGTAGCCCCAATTTCCGATCCGGTCTGTAGGGGATATGACGGAGACGCGTTTAGGCCGCTGTCGCCGGGGTGCCGGTGACGCCCGCCGCCCCGGGCGGGGCGTCGGACTCCAGATCCGCCCGTTCGCGCTCGGTCGGCTGGTGGTATCCCCCGCGGAAAACGAAGATCCCGCCGGTCAGGTTCCAGAGGATCTGCACCATCCGGATCGACATGGTCAGGGCGAACGCCTGGGAGACGGTAGCCCCCTGCCGGGCGAGCAGGAGGATGGCGAAGTACTCCATCACGCCGGCCCCCTGCGGCGAAATCGGGATCGCGCCGACCAGGACGATGACGGGGACGGCGACGAAGTAGTACAGCGGGGAGATCGTCAGCCCGAACGCCTTGCTCGCCAGCATCGCCGACAGGACGACGGTCACGTGCACCGGGAGGGTCATCAGGAGCGTGCCGAGCACCAGCAGCGGCCGGCGGGCGTAGATCTCCATCGTCTGCACGGCGTTCTGCACCTGCTTCTGCTTGGGGAGCTTGCGGAGCAGGAACTCGGTGCCGGTCGCGCGTCGCCAGGCGGGGCGCCCGAGCACGAGGAACCCCAGCGCCGCGGCGATTAGGACGGCCGCCGAGACCAGGGCGATCCGCCCGCACGCGTGCCCGGCGGGGTCGGTAGGGCCGGCGGTGGCGTACTGGATCGTCGCCATCACCCCGCCCATGAGCACCAGCGCGAGCAGCCCGATCATGCGGTCGACGACGACCGACAGGACGGCCCGCGTGCGGTGGGTCGTGTGCTTGGACGCGTAGTAGGCCTTGAGGATGTCGCCGCCGGTCGAGCCGACCATGAACGAGTTGTAGAACGCCCCGACCATGTTCAGGACGAACGCCCGGGCGAGGGAGATGCGGATGTCCAGGGCCCGCAGGAGCATGTCCCAGCGGATGCTGGTGACCACGAAGGTCACCGGGAAGATCAGGACGGCGAGCAGCAGGAGCCAGCCGTTGGCCTGGCGGATCATGGTCAGCAGGCCGGTCTCGACGCGCGGGTAGGGCACGCGGACGTGGTAGGCGTCGACGAGTTGGGAGGCGTGCACCCACTGGCCGACGTTGGACCGCGGACTCGCCGGGTCGGGGGCGATGACGAACACGCGCTCGAGGCGCGGCTTGTTCAGGTCGCCGCGGAGGTCCAGGCCGACGAGCGGCGCGTCGGTGACGCCCGCGGGCGTGCGAACCTTCACCGTTTTCAGATCGGGCTTGTTGGCCGTCTGGTCCCACTTGACCGGGCCCTGGTCCGTCTTGAACTCCTGCGGCTCGTTGGCGTTGGCCGGCAGCGGCTGGGTGAGGACGCGCGGGACGAGTTGATCGCCCTGGATGACCCAGACGCGGTCGTGCAGGTAGATCTGCTGGACGACCAGCCAGATGCCGACGACCGCGATGCCCCAGCGGAGCGTGAACTTGACCCAGCCCATGACGCGCTGCCGCCGCTTCTTGGCGGCGTCGGTCGCGGGCGGGGTGGGATTGGGCGGCAATGGCTGGTCGGTCACAGGCGGGGGATTGTGGTGGAACGGGCGGCGCTTGGCAACGACGCCGCGTACCCCGGGAGGTTATCGGTCGTCGGGCGACCGGGACTTTGGCGGCGGCGGCCCCAGCGCGGCCCCGGCGCGGGAAAAAGGGAGCCCAGCGACTTGTCGCGGGACGGAGACCAACGGCGCTCGACCCCGCGATATCCGGGCCGTCGCTTTAGGCTCCGACTCCGGCTTATTGGAGAGGGTTTACCGATCGATGCGTCGGGTCCCAAAGACGGTCACGGCAGATGACGCCTCGGTCAGCAGCGCCCTGAGCGGGTCGCCCGATACGCCCTTCGCGGGCGCCTTCGGCGCCGACACCGCGAGCGGGGCCGCCGTCTGCTTCGCCTTGGCCGGAGCCTTCGCGCTCGGTTTCGCCGGCGCGGGCAGCGGGAGCACCGACACCTTCTTCCCGTTGACGATCGCCACCGGCCCGCGGCGCAGGAACTTCGGCATCGCCGGCGCGGCCGGCGGCACGACCTTCGGGGGCTGCGGTGTCACCGGCTTCGTCACGACCGGCTTGGACGCCACCGGCGGCTTAGTCACGACCGGTGGCTTGGTCACGATCGGTGGCGCGATCACCGGCGGCTTGGGCGTGACGACCGGCGGCTTGGCGACCACCGGGGGCTTGGTCAGCGCCGGCGGCTTGGGCGTCGTCACCGGCGGTTTGGTCACCACCGGCGGCTTCACGACGACGGGCGGCTTGGGCATCTCGGCCGGGGGCTTGACCACGACCGGCGGCTTCTCCGCCACCGGCGGGGGAACCTCCGGCGCTTCCGGCTTCGGCGGCAACACGACCATCGGCGGCGGGGTCTTCCCACCCGTCGGCGTGGGCGCCGGCGCGCCCGGGCCGGCGCCGTACAGCGCCAGGTCCGCCGCCGTCGGCGCGACCGGCGCTTCGGGCATGACCGCCGCCGTCACGGGCGCCTGGCTCGCGAAGTAGTACGTCGCTCCCACCAGCGTCTTCACGGCCGTGTACTTGGCGGTGTCCGCCTGGTCGATCCGCTCGAGCAGACCCCAGTACCCGAACTGCGAGTACTTCCCCGCCAGCGTGAAGTTCGTGAACAGGTCGCCGCCGTTGGCCATGAACCGGCCGACCAGGTGGTTGTAAACGTCGGCCATGCGCGGGTCGGACTGGGCCTGGCGCTTCACGGCCTCGGTCGCCGGGTTCAGGTATGCCGTCAGGTGCTGCCCCGCCTCGTACGTGTCGAGCTGCAGCTCGTACAAGTCGGCGACGCGCTTGTGGGCCTTCATCCACGAGTCGAGCGTCGTGTCGATCCACGCGTGCATCCAGGGGAAGAGCTGGTCGAGCGTCAGGTCGTCGCCGTTCACGCCGGCGCCCTGCATGTTCCCCTCGACGCCGACGTACAGGCCCATCGCGATGCCGTGCACCTTCGACGCGACGTTACCGTACGTCGACTTCACCCACGCCATCGCCGTGTCGACCCAGTAGTCGGCCGCGATCAGCGTGCCGAACTCCGGCCGCACCTGGGCGGCGTAGCGGTCGGCCTCGAACACCTCGGCGAAGAGGTCGGCGCACCGCACGAGCTGCTTGGCGGCCATCTGGGCCATCCGGCCGAAGTCGTCCGTGCTGGTCAGGCTCGCGTCGTCGCGCGCGGCCTGCAGCAGGTACTGCCCCTGCCGCGAGCCGAAGTCCCAGATCTCGTTCGAGTACTCGAGGTAGATCTTGAGCGACGGGTCGAGCCCGGCCTTGAACAGCAGCGCGAGCTGCCGGACGTAGTCGTCCGTCGCCTCGGCCGGGACGTTGATCCAGACGTCCTTGTGCAGCCGGTTGGCCAAATCGATGTAGTGCTCGTACGGGACGCCCCCCGCGCCCGTGAACGAGAACCGGTCGAGCGTCGGGCGGTCGGCCCACTCCTTCAGCGGGCTCCAGTTCGTCTGGTTCCAGTCCATGAACCGCAGCGGGCCGTCGAACGGCGCCAGGCGGTCGAGCAGCGCCTTGCGGAACGGCCCGTAGTTGGCCGGGTCGGCGTCCGGGCTGATGATGTGCAAATCGCGGAACAGCCCCTCGGGCGCGTCCGGGCCGTTCGGGTTGACGTTGCGGACGTACAGGCGGAGGTAGTCGGATTCGGGGTCTTCGGCCGGGTGCGTGATCGTCAGCGTGCCGCGGCTGACGCCGCTGGCGTCGGTGCCGAGGAACTCGAACTCGGCGTCCATCCCGGCGAACGCGACGTCCGCCTGCCCGCGCCACGAGACGGCGTATTGGCCGTCGGGGAACGACTTTGCGAAACTGATCGCGCCGGCGTCCTCGAGCGGGTAGTTGGTGGCCGTCCGCAGGATCGTCTCGTCGACTTCCTGGGGCAAATCGACCCGGCCCCACCCGCGGAACTGCGTCGCCAGGTCCACGAACGGCGCGAGCGTCGTCCAGTCGGCCAGGCCGTCGAGGTTCATGCCAACCGTCACGTTACGTTGGATCGTCGGGAGCGTGGGCGGGCGCGCGACCGGCGACGAAAGCTGGTCGGTGATCTCGACGTAGCAAAGCTTGGTGTTGGTCGCCCACTGCCCGGGCGCCAGCGTCAGCCGCCCGTCGGAGACGGTGACGAACGCGTACTTGTCGGCCCAGAGGTGCGTCGCGTCGAGCGTGGCGTTGATGACGGTCTGCCCCTCGGCCGTGACCTTCACGCTGCCGCTCGGATACGTCGGGTCGCCCGCAACGACGTGGACGCGGTACTGGCCGTTGGGCAGCGCAATCTCCCACGCGGCGTCCGTGCCGCCCCCCTGCATCATCACGAGCGTGTCGTAGCGGCTGTCGGGCGAACTGGTCGAGTTGCGGCGGCGCGCGAACGCCGAGACGTCCGTCGACCAGCCGTACGTCAGGTCGCCTTGCGCCGAATAAGCGAGCCCCGAGTCGACCACGTAACCGCTGGGCACGGTGACGGCGCTGCCCGCCACCTCGGCGGGCTGGAAATTGACCTTCACCGAGACCGCCAGCAGTCGGCGCGGCTCGCACAGTTCGAGGAGTGGGCGCACCCGGGGCGCGGGTGGATTGGCACGGCGACGCGCTGGCATGAACTCCCTTCCGCGGAGGTATTTGCCCGAACCGATTGGCGGACACACACGAGCAGGTCGGCGCGCGTCCGGATCGGAGGCGGAATCTTGCCAGAATCCGGCGATCGATACAAGGGGAACGCGACGACGGACCCGCCCTTCTCGTACGCCCCCGTTTTCTGCTAGTTCTCGTCCATTCGCCACTCGTCGGCGATCTTCGAGAACCGGATCTGCCCCTTCATGGTCGAGCCGTTGGGTCGCAGGAGGTTTACGCGGACGGCCGACTGCGGGTTGGGGCCGGAGGCCTTCACCTCTTCGGCGCCGTCGATCGAGGCGAGTTTGTAAGCCGCCCAGATCTTACGCCAGTCGTCGAACTGGGCCGCGAGGCGCGTGACCCGCTCGGGGGCGACCGTCCGCTTTACGGCCTCGGCGTCGCCAGACTTGAGCGCGTCGAAGAAGGCCCGGGCGGCCTTCTCGGGGGTCGAAAGGTCGGGCTTGTCGGCCGCGAGAGCCGGGGTCGACAGGATTAGGAGCACCGCGATCAGCGAGACCTTCGTCATGCCGATCACGTTACCGCGCGTCGCAAGGGGAACAAGCCGCCGTCATTTGATCGGCGGGTCGATCTCGGGCTTGCGATCCGTAGGGAACGGGTCTTTGGGCGTCCGCGGCGGGTTCAGGTCGGGGTCGGCCGACCGGATGACGAGCGGGCCGCCGTCGTCGGTCTGGTCGGAGACGATCTCGGCGTCGGTCAGCGGCTGGCGGGGCACTTCGCCCGGGTGGTGGAGCCGGCCACGGTCGTCCGGCTGGTCGTACCGGACGCCGGGGTCGTCGTGTTTCTGGCGGCGCGTCGTTTCCTGATCGTGCGCGCCCGTCGGACTGGTCGAGGCGTCGGCGGTCGACTCGTGGACTTCGGACTTCTGGGGGTCGGACATGGCGGGGCCTCCGTGGTGAGGACCAGCTTAGGGTGAGGCGGGTGGGCGCGGGAACGGGGATTGTCCGTCGATCGCCTAGCGCACCGTCATCCTGAGCGCAGCGAAAGATCTAGCCTCGACGACAAGGGCCCGCTCGACGTTGGTCGTTCGAGCTCGAGCGCGCGTCGCCAAAGTCGAACGGGCCCTGACGTTCTGGGCTAGATCCTTCGGAGTACCTCAGGATGACGGTGAGGGGCGGGTCGGGGGAATTGCCTGACGTCTCAGGCCTCCCGGTCCACCGCCGCCGCGATCCGGCGCATCGCCTTCATCATCTCGGCGAACTGCCCGCACGTGACCGACTGGGCCCCGTCGGTCAGCGCGTGCTCGGGGTCGTTGTGGACCTCGATGATCAGCGCGTCCGCGCCCGCCGCCACAGCGGCCCGGCACATGCTGTCGACGAGGTAACTCTTACCCGTGCCCTGCGACGGGTCGATCACGACCGGCAGGTGGCTGACGCGGTGGAGTTCGGGGACGGCCGCCAGCGCGAGCGTGTTGCGGACGTACTCCTCGTACGTACGGATGCCGCGCTCGCAAAGCATCACGTTGTGATTCCCGCGGCTCATGATGTACTCGGCCGCCAGCAGGAACTCGTCGAGCGTCGCGCTGAGCCCGCGCTTGAGCAGGACCGGCTTGGGCTGTTCGCCGACCGCGTTGAGCAAATTGAAGTTCTGCATGTTCCGCGCGCCCACCTGCAGGACGTCGGCGTACTTGGCGACCAGCGCGACCTGGTCGACGGCCATTACTTCCGTGACGACGGCGAGGCCGGTCTCCTCGCGCGCCTTGGCAAGGATCTCCAGCCCCTTCTCGCCCATGCCCTGGAAGGCGTAGGGCGACGTGCGGGGCTTGAACGCGCCACCGCGCAGGCCCGTGGCGCCGGCTTCCTTCACCGCGTGCGCGATCTCGAGCAGTTGCTTCTCGCTCTCGACGCTGCACGGCCCGGCGATGACCTGCACCTTCGTCCCGCCGACGCGGGCGGTGTCCGGCAGCATCAGCGGCACCAGCGACCGCTCCTTCTTTACCTCCTTCGAGGCCATCTTGTACGGCGCGAGGATCGGCACGACCTTGTCGACCCCGTCGACGGTTTCGAGGGCGGTGCGGTCCTTGAACCGGTCGTTGCCGATGACGGCGACCACGGTCCGCTCGGTCCCGACGATCACGTGTTCCTTGAGTCCCATCTCTTGTACCAGTTTGATGACGTGGGCGACCTGCGCCTGCGTCGAGCCTTGCTTCATCACGACGATCATTGACGGCCTCCGGGGGTGCTTGGGGTGAGACGGGTAAATCGCCAGTACACGTGCGTTCTCCAGTCGAAGTCCGCCGCAAAGACGCAAAGGGCGCAAAGAAGACCAAGGCTGATTTCTTCGGATTCCTTTGCGCTCTTTGCGTCTTTGCGGCCAACTCCTCTTTGTCTTCAAAACGAAAGAAGCCCCAGGACGCGTGTCCTGAGGCTTCATTTTTTCAAGGTTCGGGCCGATGCGGAGACTCGCTCAGGACGCGCGATCGGCGGCCGGGTTGTAGTACCCGTAAAACCAAAAGCCGAAAGCGGTCGGGAGGGAGGTCATCTGAGGGATATACCGTAACTGGAGGGCGGGCGTTGTCAAGGTCGCAGTCGGGAACGCCGCGGATACAATGCCGCGCCGTGGAGGATCGACCGCCGCAGAACCCGCAGAAACCGGAACCCCCCTCGCGCATCTGGGAAGAGGTGGAGGCGGCCCCGCGCCTGGGCGGGAGCGCCTTCTTCGCCGACTGGTTCGGGTTCCTCCTCAAAAACCTCCTCGGGTACGTCTTCCTCGGTTTGGCCGTCGTCCTCGGGCCGCTGCCGGGCCCGGGCGGGGTGGTCTTCTTCCTCATCGGGTTCGGCCTGATCACCTTCCCGGGCAAGCGGCGGTTGATGGCCCGCATCTTCCGCGGGCGGCGGTTCGATTTGAGCCACTGGGCGGCGCACGCGGCGGCCGTCGTCTTCGCCGGGCTCGCGCCGTGGGCGGTGCTCGCGTGGTTCGTGTGGCGCGAAAAGGGCTGGTTCCACGCCTACCGCACCGAGGGCCACGCGACCGCGATCGTCTACGTCTGCCTAGCGATGGCGATGTGGGCCGTCGCCCTCGGGCTGCTGCGGTTCTTTAACTGGCTGATCAAGATCTTCCCGAAGATCAGGCGGACGGTGCGGCCGTGGCTGCGGCACCGGGGGATCGATTTGCTCCCGCCGCGAATCCGCCAGCGCGTCCGCGGGGACGACGGCGAATTCCACTGGCGGCCGAATGAGAGCGGAGAGATCGTGCGGATACACCAGCGGCACCGGGATAAGCTCGCCCACGTCTGGCTAAAGGCCAAGCCGTGGGTCAAGCGCGCGCTCGGGCTCGGGATCACGATCGCGATCTTCGCGTGGATGCTCAAGCCGGTGGTCACGAACTGGGAGCAAGTCGCGCCGTACGTCCGGCGGATCAAGTGGGGGTATTTCGGGATCGCCTCGGTGATGTTCGCGTTCTTCTTGTTCGCGTTCCGCGTCATGAGCTGGCGGACGATCCTC
>DASPKW010000051.1:0-24046 GCA_035627895.1 Tepidisphaeraceae bacterium
GCCTGCCACGCGCCGGCGGCGGCACAGTCGGCTTGGATCACCTCGAAGGCGGCCCCGCGCCTGAACGACATTGGTAACCGCGTCGGCCCGGAGTGGATCGCCCGGTATCTCGCGGCCCCGCACGACGTGTCGCCCGGCGTGACGATGCCGGACATGCTGGGCGCGCTGCCCGCCGCCGAGCGCCTAGCCGCCGCCGAAGCGCTGACCCACTTCCTCCTCTCGCAATCGCCCCCCAAGGCCCGGCCGCAACTCCCCGACCGGGCGGCGGTCAAGCGCGGCGAAGCGCTGTATCACTCGATCGGGTGCGTCGCCTGCCACGCGCCGCAGGACGACAAGCCGGCGCCCGAAGGCTCCGCCCCGCTCACGAACCTGTCGGCCAAATGGCGGTTCGACGGCCTCCGCCGGTTCCTGCGCGACCCGCTCGCCGTCCGCCCGTCCGGCCGAATGCCGGCGATGAACCTGACCGATGCAGAGGCGGCCGACGTCGCCCACTTCCTCTTGCGCGAGACGAAGGTCCCGGCCCCGGTCGAAGTCGCCCATTTCCGCGGGCCGATCCGCTCGCTGGACGACCTCGACTCCGCCGGGCCGACCCGGACGTTCGCCGCGACCGACCTCTCGCTCACCGGCGCGGGCCGCGATCGCGGCGTCGCAATGCGCTTCAGCGGCTGGCTCCTGGTCGATCAACCGGGCGAGTACACGCTGTTCCTCACCAGCGCCGGCGCCAGCCGCCTCGCGATCGACGGCCGGTGGCTGATCGGCCAGCAAAGCTGGCAGCCCGAACGCGTCAACGCGCGGACGAAGCTGCGCCTGGAGCCCGGCCCGCACCAGATCACGGTCGACTTCGCCCCGCGCCGGCAAAAGGAGCCGTCGCTCAAGGTGGAATGGGAAGGCCCCGGATTCGCCCGCCAGGAAATCCCACCCGCGAAGCTGCGCAGCGCAAAGGAAGCCGCGCCGGCCCCCGCGACGTTCGTGGTCGACGCGGCCAAAGCCGCGAAGGGCCGATCGCTCTATGCCGACCTGAACTGCGCCGCCTGCCACGACAACAAGCCGGCCGCCACTCCCCCGCCGGCGCTCGCCGCGGTCGATCCGTCGCGCGGCTGCCTCGCGGACAAGCCGTCCGCGAAATCGGCCGACTTCCGCCTCGCCGCGCCGCAACGCGAGTCACTCCGCGCGGCGCTGGCCGAGCTCCGCCCGGCCGACGTCGCCCCCCCCTCGCCGCGCCAGCAGCTCCAACACACGCTCGCCGCCCTCCGCTGCACCGCCTGCCACAGCCGCGACGGTGCGGGCGGCGTCCCGGGCGACCGCGACGCCTACTTCACCTCCCCCGTCGAAGACTCCGGCGACGAGGGCCGCCTACCGCCCCGGCTCGACGGCGTCGGCAACAAGCTGCGCCGCGAGGCGATCGCCGCCGTACTGAAGACGGGCGACCCGGTGCGCCCTTACCTGAACGTGCGCATGCCGCTGTTCGGCGAGGCCAACACGGCGCACCTCCCCGAGCTCCTGGTCACGATCGACCGCCAGCCCGTAGCGATCAAGCCGTCGCCCGACGCGCCCGACGTGCAGCGGGACGCCGGCCGGAAAATCGCCGGCACCGACGGCCTCTCCTGCATCGCCTGCCACCGCTTCAACCGCCAGCCCGCCCACACGATGCAGGTCGTCGACCTCGTCCGGGCGCCCGAGCGGCTGAACGAAGACTGGTTCCGTCAATTCCTGATCGACCCGGCCAAGTTTCATCCCGGCACGCGCATGCCCTCCTTCTGGCCGGAAGGAAAGTCGCTCCTGCCCGCCCTCCTCGACGGCGACACCGCGCGCCAACACGCCGCGCTCTGGACCTACCTGTCCGACGGCGGGCGGGCGAAGTTCCCCGTGGGCTTGGGCCGGCAGAACGTCGAACTGATCGTCGGCGGCGAGGCGGTCGTTTACCGCGGCAAACTGTGGGAAGCCGGCTTCCGCGCGATCGCAATCGGCTACCCGGGACAATTCAATCTCGCCTTCGACGCCGAGGAGGGCCGACTCTCGCTCCTCTGGCGCGGCCGGTTCCTCAACGCCGGTCCGCACTGGACGACCCAGGGCATGGGTCAGATCCGCCCGCTGGGGACGGACGTGGTCGTGTTCCCGCGCGGGTCGCCGCTGGCGGTGCTCCCCGACGCCGCCGCCCCCTGGCCCACCGAGGAACCACGAAAGCTCGGGATGAAGTTCGGCGGATACCAACTCGATCCGGCGAACCGCCCGACGCTGCTCTACTCCTTCGACGGCAAACGAATCGAGGACCTCACGACGCCGCTGGACGGCAACACGCCCGGCCTTCGCCGAACCCTCACGTTCGTCGACCCGCCCGCGCAACAACTCTACCTGCGCATCGCGGCCGGCAAGCTGAGCGCCGCCGCGGACAAAAGCTGGCGCTTGAACGACGCCCTGACGATCCGCGTGAACGGCGCCACGCCGATCGTCCGCGGCGCCGGCGACAAGCAGGAGCTGATCGTGCCCGTTCCGCCCGGCGAGAAGCCGCCGCGCCTGGAGGTGGATTATGCGTGGTAAGCACTTGCTCGTCCCGATCCTGCTTGCGTGCCTCGCGCCGGCCGCGCCGCGCGCCGCCGCGGCCGACCCGAGCCCCGCCCCCGCTGCCCCTGTCCCTGCATCGGCGAAGAAGCCCCAGAATCTCAACACCGACGAGTTGGCCGACGTCCCCGTGAACGCGCGCGAGGCCGAGTTTTACCCGCTGGTCAACGTGCCCATGCCGGTCGACGGCGTCATGGAGGCCGGCAGCGTCCTGATGTTGCCGGACGGCCGGCTCGCCGTCGGGACGCGCCGCGGCGACATCTACCTCGCCACCGGCGCGGCGGCCAACCCGCCCGCGCCCGTCTGGACGCTCTTCTCCACCGGCCAGACCGAGATCCTCGGCCTCGCCTGGCGCGACGGCACGCTCTACGCCACCCAGCAAAGCGAGGTCACGCGCGTCCGCGACACGAACGGCGACGGCAAGGCCGACCGGTTCGAGACCGTCAGCGACGCCTGGGCCTGGGGCGGCGAGCACGAGTACACGTTCGGCTCCGCGTTCGACCGCGACGGCGCGATCTGGACCGTTCACGGCCTCACCGGCAGCTACACCTCCGACCGCCCGTTCCGCGGCTGGGCGATGCGCCACTGGGCCGACGGCCGATCCGAGCCGGTGTGCAGCGGCCTGCGCAGCCCGAGCGGCATCGCGTTCAACCCCGCCGGCGACGCGTTCTGCACCGAGAGCCAGGGCCCCTGGAACGCCGCCGGCTCGCTCAAACACCTCAAGCCCGGCGGCTTCCTCGGCCACCCCGCCGGCAACAAGTGGTACGAGCTGGCGCTGAAGATGGGCCCCCGCCCCGCCGAACCGACCGGCGGCGAAACCGGCCGCCGCCACCTCGACGCCGACCGCATCCCGCAGTTCGTCCCCCCCGCCGTCATCTTCCCCTATAAAAAGATGGGCCAGCAGGCGACCGCCGTCATGCTCGACGAATCCGGCGGAAAGTTCGGCCCGTTCGCCGGGCAGTTCTTCGTCGTCGACTACACGCTCAGCATCGTCATGCGCGCCGACGTCGAACGCGTGAACGGCGTCTACCAAGGGGCCTGCTTCCCCTTCCGCCAAGGGTTCGCCACCGGCCTGATCGGCGCCACCCTCACCGACGGCGGCCAGCTCTTCGCCGGCGGGAGCAAGCGCGGCTGGCCGGTGCGCGGTCTCGCGGACAAGGCATTCCAGCGCCTCGACTGGTCCGGCAAAACCCCCTTCGAAGTCCAGACCATGCGGGCCACGCCCGACGGCTTCGTCCTCCGCTTCACGGCGCCGGTCGACGCGAAGACGGCGACCGACCCGGCCAGCTACGCGCTCGAGACGTTCACGCACCGCTACAGCGGCGGCTACGGCGGACCCGAGATCGAGCAGGCCGACCGCCGCATCGTCTCCGCCACCCCGAGCCCGGACGGCATGAGCGTCCGCGTCGTCGTCGACCAACTGGCGCGCGGCCACGTCCACGAAATGCGCCTCGCCGGCGTGCGCGACCGCGCCGCCCAGCCCCTGCTGCACGATGTGGCGTACTACACGCTCAACGAGATCCCCAAACCATGACCGCGATTCCCCGATGAACGAGCCCGCGACGCCCGGCAGGTCGCGCACGGGCACTGGAAGGGGCTGGCAGGCGTGGTCGCGTTGTCGGCCGCCGGCCGGAGGAGATGAACGACGTCGCCGACCTTGTACTGGGGTGCGGTCGTGCAGCGGTCGATGCTACGGCGCCTGGCGCAGCAGCTTCTCAACCCCCTCGATCGTCGCCTTGCCGTCGCGGAAGACGCGGTCGTAGCCGGGCCCGGCGGTGATGAAGTCGCGGCCCAGGTACGCGTACAGGATGTCGTCGCCGTCGCCGCCGATGATGTAGTCCGAGCCGTTCGTGCCGTGGACGACGTCGTGGCCGGCGCCGGCGTCGATGCTGGCGCCCATCAGCCGGCGGTCGAGCGTGATCGTGTCGTTGCCCGCCAGCCCCTGCACCTGGATCCGACCGACGCCGCGGTAGGCGAAGTACTGCACGTTGCCGTTCACGTTCACCTGCACGAACGACCGCGTGCGCGACGCCGTGATCGCGAGCGAGATCGAGTCCTTGCCCGCGGTGCCGGCGACGCCGAGCAGCCCGCCGGGGCTCAGGAAGACCGTCGGCAGGTTGACGTTGAACGTGCCCAGCGCCTCGGCGGGCAGGGTGTTGCCGGCCGTGTCGGTCACCTCGTCGGCGACGGACGAGACCGTGTAGACGCCGGTGTCCGCCCCCTCGAACGACCACCCCGGCGCGGTGATGCGGTACGTCGCCGTGCGGGCGACCCCGTCCGACTGCTGGTTGACCGCCAGCAACTGGGCGGCGACCGAATACCCGTTCGGGCCGGTCACGCGGACGTCGCCGTGCGAGATCGACGACACGGCGACGCCGATGTCGTCGGTGTACGTGACGGTGAAGACGTGGGACGAGGCGCCGGCGGCCGGGTCGGACGTGGCGAGGGTGGCGTCCGGCGCAGTAACGTCGGTCGACGGGACGAAATTCGGGGCGGTGAAGTCGCGCTTGACGTTGTCGATGCCGACCGTGACCGCGTTGAGCCGCGCGACGCCCTTCATGCCGCCGCCCGCGATCGTCATCGCGTAGACGCCCGGGGGGAGGTCCATCTGGTACCCGCCGGCGGACATCGTCGTGGTCGTGAACGTGCCGGCGGCGCCGGTCGCAATCACCGTCGCGCCGGCGGCGCCCTCGCCGGGGGAGTAGGCGCCGTCGCCGTCCGTGTCGGTGTACACGACGCCGAGCAGGAACGGGTCGGTCTGGTCGTTGCGCACGCCGAAGTTCTGGGTGACCAGGAACGGCCCGACCGTCTTGCCGGGCAGCGTGTCGGTGATGGACAGGCCGACCTCGCGGTAGACGCCGGCCATCAGGTTGTCGCGGTGCCCGGCCGGGTCCTGGATGCCGTTGGGCGTGGGACCCCAGTCGACCGCAAACCCGGCGTGGGCGTGCTCGACGTTGTGCATGAACGCGTACGTGTTCTCGCCGACGAACTGGGCGTCGTCGTACCCCGCCAGGGCGGTGCGGACGACCAGGTCGGTCTCACCTGGGAGCTTGTGGCTCTGGCGGTCGTACTTGATCTGCCGGAGGTTGTGCAGGTGGGACGACTCGCTCAGGGCGGCGTTCCAGGCGAGGGGGGCGGCCGGGGAGAGTTGGGCCCACTGGTCGGCCAGCTCGGTGCGGTCCACTTGGAAGAACGCCAGGGCGGCCTGAACGTTGGCATCCGTCGAGTTGATCAGGTACGGGAGCTCGTCGGACGGGTCCTGCCGCATCCGGTTGATCAGCTCGAGCATCTGCTGCTCGCGCGCGGACGGCCCGACCCACGGGGTGGCGGCGAGGAGCGCCCGCCGCTCGAGCGACTCGAACGCGGGGCGGCGCGGGGGTTTTGCGGGGGTGCGGGCGGACATCACCGACAACATCGGGGAGGGAGTATAAATCACCGCAGGCGAAGCGCCGCAGTGAATTTGGAGAATTTGGCCTAAGGATCGTACGCCGGAAATATCAGGTCGGATCATGAACGCAAGCAACGCCCGCGCACGACCTCCGAATCGGCTTTTTGGCAGGGCAAGCTTAAGTATTATCGGTCGCAATACGTCGGCCGATCGGTTGGGGTCGGTTGCGAGCGGCGGCACGTCGCGCCCCGTGGATCTGGGCGAAGGTCATTCAACGTCTGCAATACCGTCCACGCACCCGCGAAAATTCGGTATCCTCTTTTTAGCAGCTGGGCTTGCCCAGCGCGGCCGACGGCCTTGCACGGAGTGACCCCGATGACCCGCTTCCCCCTTGCCTTGCTGCTGTGCCTGTTCACGACGCCCGCCGTCGCCCAACCCGCGCCACGCCCCAACGTCGTGCTCATGGTCGCCGACGACCACGGGCGCGAGGCGATCGGCGCTTACGGCAATCCGATCATCAAGACGCCGAATATGGATCAGCTCGCCAAAGAGGGGACGCTGTACGCGAGCGCCTTCTGCACGACGGCGAGTTGCTCGGCGAGCCGGTCGGTCATCCTCTCCGGCCTGCACAACCACGCGACGGGGCAGTACGGGCACCAACACACGTTCCACCACTTCGCCGCGTACTCGTCGGTCAAATCGCTGCCGGTGATCCTGACCGAGAACGGATACCGCACGGCGCGGATCGGCAAGTTTCACGTCGCGCCGGACGAGGTGTTCAAGTTCGAGACGGTGATCCCCAGCGCGCAGGGCCACCGCAACGGCGTGCGGATGGCCGACAACTGCAAGGACTTCGTCGCCGACAAGTCCAAGCCGTTCTTCCTCTACTTCTGCGTGAGCGACCCGCACCGGGGCGGCGGGAAGCTCAAGGACGTGCCGGGCGGGCCGGACGCGTTCGGGAACGAGAAGCCGTACGACGGGGTGGACGAAGTCGTGTACGACCCGGCGAAGGTGGTCGTCCCGGCGTGGATGCCCGACTCGCCCGAGGCGCGGGCGGAAATCGCGCAGTACTACCAGGCGATCTCGCGCGTCGACCAGGGGCTCGGGCGGCTGGTGAAGCTGCTCAAGGACGCCGGACAGTGGGAGAACACGGTCTTCGTCTACACGGCCGACAACGGGTCGGCGATGCCGGGGAGCAAGACGACGCTGTACGACCCGGGGATGCGCCTGCCGCTGATCGTTCGAGCGCCGGGGGCCAAGGCGGGCGTGACCAGCGAGGCCATGGTGTCGTGGGTCGACCTGACACCGACAATCCTGGACTTTGCGGGTGTGAAGGAAGTGTTGGCCCCGCCGCTCCGGCAGGGCGAAGCCGAGGAGCGCGGCGGCGGCGGGGGGCCGGGCGGTCGCGGAAAGAACGGCGCGGCAGCGGGCAAGCTCGTGCCGTACACCTTCCACGGCCGAAGCTTCCGGCCGACGCTCGGCACGGGCGGGCCCGCGCCCGAGGGGTGGCGCGAGGTCTACGCGTCGCACACGTTCCACGAGATCACCATGTACTACCCGATGCGCGTGATCCGCACGGACCGGTACAAACTGATCTACAACGTCGCCCACCAACTCCCATTCCCCTTCGCGACCGACCTTCAGGACTCGGCGACCTGGCAGAGCGCCCTCAAGGGCGGCACGGGCGCCAAGTACGGCAAGCGGACGATCGACGCCTTCGTGAACCGGCCGAAATACGAGCTGTACGACCTGCAAACCGATCCGGACGAGGCCGTGAACCTGGCCGACAAGCCGGACATGCGGGCGACGCTGGGCGACCTGTCGGGCAAGCTCAAGGCGTTCCAGGAGAAGACGAAGGACCCGTGGGTGGTGAAGTACGAGTACGAGTGACGCGGGCCGCGGCGCCCCGGTAGCATGGGCGGGCGATGCGACGACTGGGGCGCGACATCCTGAACGGGCTGACGGCGATCGCGGCGCTGTTGTGTCTGGCGACGTGCGCGCTGTGGGTGCGCAGCTACTGGCGCGGAGACGGGATCCAATACACCGCCCATGTTCGTAACGACCGGATGCACTCCGGCTTCGCGTGGAGCGTGGCGGGCGGACTGGAGGCGTATTGGAGCGTCACGTGGCTCGTGCCCGGCCGCGGGGCCGATTACGACCGGGACTTCTTCATCTGGAACCCGCACATCGCCGGGGACGTCGTCAAACATGAGGCGATCGACGTCACGGCATGGAGGTCGTGGGAGGCCGCGTGGGTCCACCTGACCCGGTTCCGGACGCGCGTGGCGGACAATCCGGCGATGGTCGGCGGGAACGTCGCGGGGAGCAGGAGTTGGGAGATCCTCATCCCCCACTGGGCCGTCGCGTTCGCGACGGCGCTTCTCCCGGCCGGCCGGTTCTGGCGGGCGCGCCGCCGTCGGCGTCTTCGGGCGTCCGGCGCGTGCCCGGCGTGCGGGTACGACTTGCGTGCGACACCCGAGCGGTGCCCGGAATGCGGGAGCGCCGCGCCGGCGAACCTGCCGGGATGACGGCGTCGCGGGCGTGGTGTGAAACGAAAGACGGACGGACGCGCCAGGCGGCGCGTCCGTCCGTTTGATTGACTTCGATCGGCCGACTTAACCTCACCCGCCCGCAGGCGGCGGGGTCGTCTGCTGGGGGTCGGCGGGCGGCGGTGGCGAGTTGGGATCGCCGGCGGGGTGGGTGCCGGTCGAGGTGACGACGGTGGTGGTGCCGGTCGCCGGCGGGGCGGCCGGGGGCGGGGTGGTCGCCGCGGGCGGGACGGTTCCCGGGGCGGCGTCGCCGAAGTCCTCGTCGGTCTGCTCGAGGTACACGTCGTCCAGCTCCGTCGCGTCGACCTCGCGGCGCATCAGGTAGTAGATGATCGTGTTCGCCGAGAAGTAGAAGCTGATCGCGAACGCGCCCAGCAGGCCGACCGCCAGGTACACCCAGAACGCGATCATGTACGCGCCCAGCGCCTGGTCGCCGTGCAGGTTGAGCGTGTCGATGTCGTAGCTGAACCGGGTCGTCGGGGCCGGCCACATGCGGTCCCACAGGTCCAGCGGGGTGGCCGAGTCGACGTTCTTCATCATGCCCCAGCCCACGAACCCGTGGGTCAGCGTGAGCATGATCCGCAGGAAGAACTGGACGAACAGGAAGCACAGCGCCCCGTAGACGACGGCGACCAGCGTGTAGAACAGCATCCGCCACGGGCGGGCGTACACGTAGCTGAACGACCGGCTGATCGCGTCGAACGAGTCGGAGCCCTCGACGGCGATCGTCGGGTACATCAGGTTGAACCCGCCGGCCGTGCCGAGCAGGACGAGCGTCATCACGAACCCGGCCGCCAGCGCCAGGAAGAAGAACAGGCCCATGAGGACCGGCCCGATCCACGGGATGTTGCCGATCAGCCCGCCGACCGACACGACCAGCCCGACGACCAGGACGATCAGCAACGGGATGATCGGGGCGAACGCGAACGAGAGGAACTTGCCGGTCGAGAACCGCAGCGCGCTCGACAGCGAGATCTTCTCCTCGCGGGCGACGTGGACGGCGGCGATCCGCGCGATCGCCCCGCCGAACACCGCCCACACGACCGAGAACAAAATGGCGAACAGGATGAAGTAGGTCGTGTGCTGCGTGATCAGCCACCACGGCCCGGTGACGGTGAAGTTCTTGATCGCCGCCAGCACGCCGACCCGGCCCTCGCCGCGGGCGACCGGGTTGTTGGCGAACCCGCCGAGCCAGTCGTTGGCCAGCACGGCTTGGACGACGTTGTTGATCTGGCCGGTCTCGTATTCGAAGAACTGGATGAAGATGCCGTCGCCCTTGATGGAGTTGGCGACCTTGGCCTCGCGGGCGACGGCCTTGTTGATGTCGTCGACCGTCCGGGCGTACGCCCGTTCGGCCTCCTTGCGCTCCTCGGCCTGCTTCTCCGCCGGCGCCGCCTTGATCCGCTCGTCGCGCGCCTTGGCGGCGGCCTCGACCTGCTTGGCCTTGCGCTCGAGGAGTTTGGCCTTCACGTCGCTGTACTTGGCGCCGGACTTGGCGAACTCCTCCTGCTTCTTGACGTCCTTCTCGATCTCGAGCTCGCCGAGCGTGCGCATGTACTGCGCCTCGACCTGGCGGCGGCCGCGCTCGCGGATCTCCGAGAACGGCCGACCGCCGGCCCGGTCCTCCTTGAGGTACCGCTCGTAGATCCCGATCTCGGTCTCGACGTCCGTCACCTCGCCGCCGCCCGCGGGCGTCTTGTAGACGACCACCGCGTTCGAGCTGATCGGCCAGATCGCGTCGAGCACCCGCCCGCCCATGTACAAGCTGAGCAGCGCGACCAAGCCGAGGATCAGCTTGGTCGGGTGGATGGCCACGCGAAACGCGCGGAAGATCTGGGTGAACGGGAACGTCTCCCGCCAATTGATGCCACGGACCGTGGTCTGCGATTCGTCCGCCATGGGCGGTTGCTCCTTTCCCGAGCAGCGTTCGTCGTCGCGGCGGGCCCGGCAGCACGGGGTGCGCGGGAACCGCGGGGGGTGCGTCGTCGAGAAGATCGGCCGACGATCGGTCGGACTTTCCGCGGCAACCCGCGGCACGGACCGACCGTCGAACGACCGCGCCCCGTGGCCCGCGCCGCGCGAAACTGCGCGGCACGCCGGAGAGGAAGAGAGAAGGGCCCGGGGCGCGCGGCGATTATAACCGGCGCGGGTGCGGGGGCAAACGAAGTGTTGCGAAGCAGTTATGGGACGTGCCGGGACGTCCCGCTCGACACCCCCGTTTAGCCGCGACCCGGAGGGCAAGCGACAGCGCCGCCCGAAGGCGAGCGCGCGAGCGCATTTCGCGCGAGTTGGACGCCCTACTTCCGCCGGCGCGGCGGTTCGTCCGGCGGGTCGATCGGCCCGATCACGTCCGTCTCGTCGACCTCGACGACCGGCACCTGGTACTTCCCGTCGATCCACCGCCCCAGGTCGATCAGCTTGCACCGCTCGGAGCAGAACGGGAACGTCGACCCGGGCAGGCCCGCGGCGGCCTCGCTGACGGGGGATTTGCAGATGGGACAGCGCATGAATCGTCTGAGAATCCTAGGGCGCGCCGACTCGTGCCGCGCTACTTCTTCCCGTCCGACTTCTTCGGAGCCGCCTTCGCCGCGGGCTTGTCCGCGTTGGTCGACGACGCCGCGGGCTTCGCCTCGGCCGCGGGCTTGGCGTCGCCCGACTTCGACTCGCCGCCCTTGGAATCACCGCCGGACGACGCCGACCCCGACGAACTCGTGTCCGCGGTCGCCGACTTGTTGTAGCTCTCCGACCGGTAATCGGTGATGTAGAACCCGCTCCCCTTGAACAGCAGCCCCGCCCCCGTGCCGATCAGCCGCTTGGCCTTGGCCTTCCCGCAGCTCGGGCACTTCTTCACCGGGGCCGCCGTCATCGACTGAAACAGCTCGAACTCGTGGCCGCAGGCGCTGCACTTGTAGTCGTAGGTGGGCATGGGGGAGGGGAGTTGCGAGTTGCGAGTTGCGAGTTACGAGGAGTTGAACGGTGAGAGTCGCGTCGTACGAGTGGCGCCGGGCATTTACTCGCAACGCGCAACTCGTAACTCGCAACTCTCTTACTTCGCCACCATCACGCCCGCCGGCCGCAGCGTCCGGCCGTGGATCGCGTACCCGCGGGTCAGCACCTGGACGATCGTGTTCGGCTTGGCCCCGGCCTTTTCCTGCTGCATCAGGGCCTCGTGTTTCGTCGGGTCGAACGCGTCGCCGGGCTTCGGGTCGATCACCTCGACGGCCTGCTTCTTCAGCTCGGCCATCATCGTGTCGTGGACGAGCTGCAGGCCCTTGAGGACCGCGGCCGAATCCGTCTTGGCCGGGTCGACCGCCAGCGCCCGCTCGAAGTTGTCGATCACCGGGATCAAACTCTTGATCAGCGACTGGTTGGCGAACTGCACGGCCATGTCCTTCTCGGCGTGCAGGCGCTTGCGCATGTTCTCGACGTCGGCGAGCTGCCGCAACGCCGCGTCCCGCTGGTCCGTCACCTTGCGGTGCTCGGCGGCCGAGATCCCGCCCAGGTCGCCGTCGTCCGGGGCGCCCAAATCGATCACGTCGGGCGTGTCCGTGTCCAGGTCTTCCGGCAGCGGGTCGTTTTTGTCGGGAGTAGTGCTCATGACTGCGGTCGCTTGACTAGGTTGAATGACACAATCGCTAAGCCACGAATGCCAACCCGAACTGCTTCGTGTCCTTCGTGCTTTTCGTGGTTCAAATCCTCACGCGTCGGGCTTGAAGACGCTCTTGAGCTTGTCCAGGAACGACTTCTTCTGCGGCATCGCCGAGTGGTCTTCCGTGCCCGCGAACTCCTTGAGGAGCGCCTTCTGTTTGTCGGTCAGTTTGCGCGGCACCTCGATCAGGATCTGTACCAGCGCGTCGCCGTTGCGGTAAGACCGCAAATCCGGCAACCCCTGCCCCTTGAGCTTGAAGACTTCGCCGTGCTGCGTGCCGGCCGGGACGTCGAGCGCCTGCGTGCCCCGAAGCGTCGGGACGTCGACCTTCGCGCCCAGCGCCGCCTGCGGGAACGAGATCGGCACCTGGCAGACCAGGTCGTTGTTGTGCCGGCTGAAGATCGGGTGCGCCTTGACCGAGATGTAGCAGTGGAGGTCGCCGGGCGGCCCCCCCTGCTCGCCGGGCTCGCCTTCGCCGGTGATGCGGACGGCCTGTCCCTCGTGCACGCCGGCCGGGATCTTCACCGTCACGACGCGCTTCTTGTTCTGCCGGCCCGACCCGCGGCAGGCGTCGCACGGGTCCTTGATCACCTTCCCCCGGCCCTTGCAGTTCGGGCAGGTGGTGACCATGCGGAACATCCCGCCGAACCCCTGCTGGGCGACGCGCCCGCCCCCGCCGCACTGGACGCACACGACGTCGCCGCCCGGCTTGGCGCCGCTGCCCTTGCACTGCTCGCACTTGTCCTGGCGCTCGAACTCGATCGTCTTCTCGACCCCGGTCGCGACCTCGGCCAGCGTGAGCTCGACCTGGGTCTCCAAGTCGTACCCGCGGGCGTGCGTCGCGCCGCCGGCGCCGCGCTGGGCGCGACCCCCGCCGCCGCCCCCGCCGAAGATGTCGTTGAACATCGAGAAGATGTCCCCGATGTCCATGTGCGAGAAGTCGTGCTGCCCCTGCACGCCGGCGTGCCCGTGGCGGTCGTACCGCTGGCGCTTCTCCGGGTCCGACAGTACCTCGTACGCCTCGGCGCACTCCTTGAACCTCAGCTCGGCCTCGGCCTTGTCGCCCTCGGCGCGGTCCGGGTGGTACTTCATCGCCAGCCGGCGGTACGCGCGCTTGACCTCCTCCGCGTCGGAGGTCTTCGCGACGCCGAGGATCTCGTAATAGTCTCGTTTGGTGGCGGCCACAGGCATGTGTCCCGTTACGGCTGATTAGTCCAATGCAGCGACAAACTCGTCGACGGTGATCCCGGCGGCGCGGATCAGGCTTCTCAGCGTGCCTCGTGCGACTGGGTTGTGGTCGGGGACCGAGAGCGACGCCATCTGACCCGACTTCGTGAGAATCATGTGGCTTCCGGACTGCCGAACGAACGTCCAGCCGAGGCGTTCGAATGCCTTGACCGCCCGCCGACCGCTGACGTTCGGGACGGCCGCCATCAGACCGTCACCTCAACCTGGCGGGTCTCGACCGTGAGCGGCATCCCCTGCTCGGCACGGACTTCCAAACATCCCTTGATGGCGTCGCGGATGTTCTCCAGCGCCTCGTCCCGCGTCCGCCCCTGGCTCACACACCCGGGGATGGAGGGGCACTCGACGACCCACATGCCGTCCTCGTCACGTTCCAGTGTTACCGAAAACTTCATTGCGACTCCCGAGGGATGTTCCCGTCAGAGTATACGACGGCGGGCAATCCAAGGCTCGCGCGCCTCGCGGCGTCCGTCCCGCGACAAGTCGCTGGGCTCTCTCAGAGGCAAACGGCTCGGACGGAGCCTCGCCCTCCCGGGCCGTACCCACCAAAGGCACGAAGACACAAAGGGTTGCTTCGTGTCTTCGCGCCTTCGTGGTTCAGTTTTTCCGACCCGCGAACGGCGATCAGACCACCGCGCCGGCGACCTGGTTCGCGTCGGCCTTCTCCTTGAGTTCCGTGATCAGGACGTCGGTCGTCAGGGCCAGGCCCGACACCGATGCGGCGTTCAGCAGCGCCGTCCGCGCGACCTTCGCCGGGTCGATGATGCCGGCCTTGAGCATGTCGACGAACTCGTCGCTCGCCGCGTTGTAGCCCCAGTTGGGGTTCTTATTTTCGAGGATCTTATCGACGATGACGTCGCCGTCCTCGCCGGCATTCTCGGCGATCTGCTTGGCCGGGCTGCGCAGGGCCTCGACGAGGATGTCGAACCCGATCTTCTCGTCGCCCTTGGCCTGGCGCTTGCCCGCCTCGACGGCCTCGATCGCCCGGAGGAACGCGACCCCGCCGCCCGGGACGATGCCTTCCTCCGCCGCGGCCTTGGTCGCGTGCAGCGCGTCGTCGATCAGGTCCTTGCGCTCCTTCATCTCGGTCTCGGTCGCGGCGCCGGCGCGGATCACGGCGACGCCGCCGGTCAGCTTGGCCAGGCGCTCCTGGAGCTTCTCGCGGTCGTAGTCGCTCGTGGTCTTCTCGATCTGCAGGCGGATCTGGTCGATCCGGCCGGTGATCTCCTTCTTCGACCCGCCGCCCTCGACGAGCAGCGTCTTCTCCTTGTCGATGACGACGCGCTTGGCCGACCCGAGCTGCTCGAGCTCGACGTTCTCGAGCTTCAGGCCCAGGTCTTCGCTGATGAACGTCCCGCCCGTCAGGGTCGCGATGTCGCCCATCAGGGCCTTGCGGCGGTCGCCGAAGCCGGGGGCCTTGACGGCGCAGATGTTCAGCACGCCGCGGAGCTTGTTAACGACCAGGGCCGCCAGGGCTTCGGACTCGACGTCCTCGGCGATGATCAGCAGCGGCTTGCCGTTGCCGACGACCTTGTTGAGCAGCGGGAGCAGCTCGGCGAGGTTGGCGATCTTCTTCTCGTGGATCAGGATCTGCACGTCTTCCAGGACGGCCTCGAGCGTCGCCGGGTTGGTCAGGAAGTAGGGCGACAGGTAGCCCTTGTCGAACTGCATGCCCTCGGTGTACTCGAGGGTCGACTCGGTGCTCTTGCCCTCGTCGACCGTGATCACGCCCTCCTTGCCGACCTTCTCCATCGCGTCGGCCATCAGCTGGCCGATGTGGGTGTCGCCGTTGGCGGAGATCGTGGCGACGCGGACGTAGTCCTCGTGCCCGCGGACCTTCTTGGCGATCGCGGTGATCGCGTCGGCCGCGACCTCGGCGGCCTTGGTCAGCCCGCGCTGGATCACGACCGGGTTCACCCCGCCGGCCGTCACGTACTTCAGGCCCTCGGAGTAGATGGCCTCGGCCAGGACGGTGGCGGTCGTCGTGCCGTCGCCGGCGACGTCGCCGGTCTTGGACGCGACGGTCTGGATCAGCTTGGCGCCCATGTTCTCGAACGGCTGGGGGAGCTCGATCTCCTTGGCGACGGTCACCCCGTCCTTGGTGATCCGGGGCGAGCCGAACGACTTCTGGAGGATGACGTTGCGGCCCTTGGGGCCGAGCGTGGCCTTGACGGCCCGGGCGAGCTGCGACAACCCCGCGCCGATCTCGGCACGGGCGTCGACTTCGAAGCGCATCTGCTTGGCGGCCATTGTATTTCTCCGAGTTCTAATTCACCGCAGAGACGCAGAGGACGCAGAGGGGAGCAAAGGATCGATCACCTTTAACTCTCGGACGCGCCGGACCGGTCATCTGTGGCTGATTGCTAATGAATGGGTCTTCTCTGCGAACTCTGCGTCTCTGCGGTGAATCTGCTGCGATTACTCGATCACGCCGAGGATGTCGGCCTCGCGGAGGATGACGAACTTCTGCCCGTCGACCTCGATTTCGGTGCCGGCGTACTTGCCGTACACGACGGTGTCATTGGCCTTGACCGAAAGGGTCATGCGCTTGCCGTTGTCGTCGATCCGCCCGGGGCCGGCGGCGATCACCTTCCCGCGGGTCGGCTTCTCCTTGGCGGCGTCGGGGAGGAAGATGCCGCTGGCCGTCTTCTCCTCGGCTTCGGTCTGCTTGACGATCACGCGGTCCGCGAGGGGCTTGAGCTTAATTGCCATGGTCGTTGGTCCTCTTTCCTTGTCCTTCGTTCGTTCTCTTGTTCCGCCGGTCAGGCGGTCTTCTTGCGCTTCTTGATCGAGTTCTGGGCGACCTGAATCAGGCCTCGCAGGACTTCAATGACGGCCTTCTCGTCGGGAAACACGCTGGCCACGTCCTTGTCACGGCCGACGACCTTTCAGTTCCTGAGCGCGTCGGGTGACGGGGCCGTCATCCGCCACTTCCTCGGGAGTGAACTTGACGACCGGTGAGTGGGCTTCCGGCTTGCCATGACTGTCTCGAACCCTACGGCCGGTTGAGCTGAACGCGCACCGCATTCGCGTGCTTATCATCCACGATTATCACAACGACGTTCGCGAAGTCGTTGAGACCCATGGGCACATTCGCAGCGCCCAGCCGCTGATACAGGTCAGGCCGATTCGGATTGGCGATCGTGAACACTGTCACGCCACCGTTGGAGTTCTCATGATGAGCAACTGCCATTTAGGCTCCTAGTTAACCGGTTTTCCTGATGGCCTTGCACTTTTTGCAGGACTTAGTGCCAGGATTAACCTCGACCCACTCGTGATTTCCGCCCTTTGGACAGTTACCGGTGGTCTTGCCGCTGTCGCCAGGTTTAGTCTTGTCGATTGCCATAAAAGTCATTGGGCTCGAAGTACAGCGCACGCTACATCATGTCGTCCATGCCGCCCCCGCCGTGGCCGTGACCGTGGTCGTGGCCGTGACCGTCGCCGCCCTCGTCCTTCTTCGGGGCCTCGGCGACGATGCAGTCGGTCGTCAGCAGCAGGATCGCCACTTCCGCGGCGTTCTGCAGGGCCGTGCGCTCGACCTTGGTCGGCGTCAGGATGCCCGCCTTGACCATGTCGACGTACTCGCCGGTCATGGCGTTGTAGCCCTCGTTGTCCTTGGACTCCATGACCCGGCGGACGACGACGCTGCCGGGCGTGCCGGCGTTGTCGGCGATCTGGCGGAGGGGGGCGGTGAGGGCCTGGCGGACGATCTTGACGCCCGCGGCCTCGTCGCCGTCGAGCTTCAGGTTCGACCCGCCGTTGAGCGCCTTGAGGGCGCGGATCAGGGCGACGCCGCCACCGGCGACCACGCCCTCTTCCACGGCCGCGCGGGTCGCGTGCAGCGCGTCCTCGATGCGGGCCTTCTTTTCCTTCAGCTCGGCCTCGGTCGCGGCGCCGACGTTGATCTGCGCCACGCCGCCCGACAGCTTGGCGAGCCGCTCCTGCAGCTTCTCGCGGTCGTAGTCGCTGGTCGTGATCGCGATCTCGGCACGGATCTGTTCGATCCGGCCCTGGATCGCCTTGGTCTCGCCGGCGCCCTCGATGATCGTGCAGTTGTCGCCGTCGATCCGGACGAGCTTGGCCTGACCGAGCTGGCCGATCTCGACCTTGTCGAGCTCGATACCCAGGTCCTTCATGATCGCCTGCCCGCCCGTGAGGATCGCGATGTCCTCGAGCATGGACTTGCGGCGGTCGCCGTAGCCCGGGGCCTTGACGGCGGCGACGTTCAGCACGCCGCGCAGCTTGTTGACGACCAGCGTCGCCAGGGCCTCGCCCTCGACGTCCTCGGCGATGATCAGCAGCGGCTTCTTTGCCTTCTGGATCTTCTCGAGCAGCGGGATCAGCTTGGGGGCCGCGCTGATCTTCTCCTCGAAGACCAGAACGAACACCTTCTCGAGCTCGACGGTGAGCTCGTCGGGGTTGGTGATGAAGTTGGGCGAGAGGTAGCCGCGGTCGAACTGCATGCCCTCGACGACGTCGACGTAGGTCTCGAGGCTCTTGCCCTCCTCGACCGTGATCACGCCGTCCTTGCCGACCTTGTCGAACGCGTCGGCCATGATCTTGCCGATCTCGCGGTCGTTGTTCGCCGAGATGCTGGCGACGGACTCGATGTCGTCCTTGCCCTTGACCGGCTTGGACTGCTTCTTGAGCGCGTCGGTGACCGCGATGACGGCCTTGCGGATGCCGCGGGCCAGGGCCATCGCGTCGGCCCCGCTGGTCAGGTAGCGGTAGCCCTCGCGGAAGATCGCCTCGGCGAGCACGGTCGCGGTGGTCGTCCCGTCGCCGGCGGCGTCGGACGTCTTGGTCGCGGCCTCCTTCACGAGCTTGGCGCCGATGTTCTCGTACTTGTCGGTCAGCTCGATCTCCTCGGCGACGGTCACGCCGTCCTTGGTCACGGTCGGGGCGCCCCACCCCTTGTCGATGACCGCGTTGCGGCCGCGGGGCCCCAGCGTCGTCTTCACGGCCCGGGCCAGCTTCTGGACACCCTGAAGCAGTGCCTTGCGCGCCTCGGAATCGAAGGCCAGCATCTTCGCGGCCATAATCGGTCTCCTTCTTTCGGGGGTTCGTGCGTGCGTGTTCGTCTGATTGCGGTCCGACGGGCCGACGACCGTCCTCGCGGGCGAACCGTCGGCGCGGATGCCCTAAGACAAAGGGCGTGCCCGCTTGTTGCCGGTCTCCGATAGGAACATAAACCCGGTCGATAACTGAATTTAAGGGAGGTTGGCCGAGCTGACAGGAACAGCGAAACAACTGTCAGGGTGGCAGTTACCCTTCCCCCGCCCCGTAACGAATGCCATTGTGACAGGAGTTGTCCGGTTCAGTCGCTAAGCCGCAAGCGGCGGGGCTCCCCCCTACTTTTCCTCGTCCTCGGGGATGATGCTGATCTCACCGCTGCGCTCGAGGACGGCGAACTTGATCTGGTCAATGCGCTCGAGGCCGTGGGACATGCGGGCCGCCATCAGGATGTCGTCGCGGTCGACCCGTGCGCGGCCCATCCGGTCATCCAGCGTCTTGCCATCCTCGACGATGATCACCGGCACGCTGTCCATCCAGCGGTCGATGAGCGGGCTCTTGGCCTTGAGGAACGACAGCCCCAAATCGAGCACGAGGAGGGTGAGGATCGCGATCAGCGCGTTGGTGACCGAAAAGTCATTGCCGATCATCGCCTGCTGGGTCGTCTCGCTGATGATCAGCAGGACGACGAAGTCGAACGTGGTGATCGACGCGAGCGAGCGCTTGCCCATGATCCGGAAGAGGATCATGAGGATCAGGTAAATCACCGCGACACGGAGGAACGTGTTCATGGCACGCGTATCCGGAAGAGTGGCCGGCTCCGCCGGATCACGGGTAGATGAACTCCCACCAGTCGACGCTCGGCCCGCCGGCGACGCCCGCCCGGGCGGTCTGTTTCCCCGCGTTCTGATGCTGGACGTAGAGGGTGACGGCGATCGACTTGTCGCCGCTGTCGGGCGTGAGTTGGACGTCGAACTCGACGCGGTCCGGGCCGCCGCGGAGGAAGTCGGGCGTCGGGACGACCGTATCGACCATGAGTTGATCGGCGTACGGCCGGCTGACCCACACCGTCACCTTGCCGGCCCGGGCCTGCTCGGGCGTCGGTTTGACGTTGAGGACGAGTTCCTGGGGCACTTCGAGGCGCCCGAAGCGCTCGTATTTCACCCACAGTGCCGACGTTTCCGCGCCGGCGTTAGTCTGGGCGAGCGGGCCCGATCCGAACGCGCCCAGTGTCGCGGCGAGCAGCAGCAACGCCATGAGTGCCCACCCGACGCGTTGCAAGCGCCAGGCGAGGTACTGGTAGTCCATGTGATCGTCGATCTCGAGCGACCCGACGCGGTGGATTGGACGGGGGGACATACAGCGAACACGGCTGCAAAGCGCGTGCTACGCGCCCCCCCGCACCCGCCCCCGCTCGTATCATCCAAACCCCTATCGCCGACGCCGGCGCGCGAGGATCCCACCACCGACGACCAAGAGTGCGGCCGATCCGGGCTCGGGAACTTCGAGCGTCGCGCCGGCCGCCCCTTCGCGCGCGGTGATGCCGTGGATGATCGTGTTCGACATGTCGGCGCGGGTGTTTCGAACGAGGATGAACGTGGCCGTCCCGTTCGTGTCGTCACGCAGGAACGTGTCGAGCGCCGCCCCGGTGATCGTGACGGCGCCGGTGCCTTCGCCGGTGAGCGAGAACGTCCCGACCAGGGTCGTCTTGGCGGGCAGCACGTTGATCTGAGAAGTCGTGTCGTTGCCGGGGGCGTTGTTCCAGTTCGTCGCGGCCTCGGTCCACCCGTCGAGGCTCTGGTCGGTCAGGCCGAACACGCTGAACTCCCACACCTTGGACGGCGTGCCGAGCGTGCCGCCGAGGGACCCGGTGAGGTTGAACGTGAGCGCGGCCTGGTCGACGACCTGGCCGACGGGAACGGCCGAGAGGTTGAAGCCCAGGAGCGTCTTACGCGCGCTGTCGAGGTTCGCGTCCCCGGTGTCGGCCTTGATCGCGAGTTGGTTGGCCGACCCGCCCGACGTGTTGGTGGCGCTCGTGCCGCCGCGGACGAACGTGTCCTTGAACGCGACCAGCGGCGCCGCCGGCGCGGCCGGCGCGGCCACGCTGATACCGGCCAGGACAACCGCCGCGCCCGCAATCTTCGTCCGCTTTCGATCGCGCATCGCCCACTCTCCCGTGTGTGTCAACGTCGTCGCACCGTACCGCCACGGGCGGGCGCCCGCAAGCGAACTTGCGGCCCCGGCACGACCCGCCGCCCCCTGCGCGTTCCCTCCGACCGGCACAACCCGCATAATCGGGCCCATGTCCCTCTCCCTGCGCTGGGTCGGTCGCGAGCATGCGGAAGTCGTCGGGCGCGTCCGCGCGGAGTGTTACGCGCCGATCGCGAAGAGCATTACCGATTATCAGAAGCACCTGACGGTCGACGAGCGCGTGCCGGCGGACGATCTGCTGCTCGCCGAGCGCGACGGCGCCGCGCTAGGCACGGCGACGGCGTATCCGATGACGATGTGGGTGCGCGGCGGGCCGGTCGCGTGCCAGGGCGTCGCGTACGTCGGCACCATCAAGACGCACCGGCGGTCGGCGCGGGCGTCGGCGGACGACCCGGGCATCGCGACCGCGCTCATGCGTGAGACGCTCCGCCGGGCGCGCGACCGCGGGCAGGTCGTGTCGGCCCTCATGCCGTTCCGGGCCACGTTTTACGAGCACTTCGGGTACGGGCTGGTCGAGCGGCGGCACCTGTGGACGATCCCGCTGTCGGTCCTGCCGCACGGCCCGGCGGACGGGTTCGCGTTCGTCGAGGGCGACGCCGACGAGCCACGCCGCGCGTGCCGCCAGCGGATGGTCGAACTCGGCCACTGCGACATCGAGCGTTCGGCCGGTTCCTGGCGGCACCACACGAAGCAGGAGGACGAGGGGTGGACCGTCGCCGACCAACCCGGCGGGCCGGGCACGCCGGTGCACTCGTGGGCGCACTTCGAACAGGAGAAGGTCAACGGCAAGGACCACCTGAAGGTGTACGACCTCGCGTACGAGTCGCCGGCCGCGCTGCGGCGGTTGCTCTGCTTCTTCGCGACGCTGCGCGACCAGTACTGGGCGGTGCAGGTCGCGCTGCCGGCGGATCTGCCGATCAATTTGTGGCTGCGCGAGCCGCAGCTACCGCACCGGTTGGTGAACCACGACACGGCGGGCATGCAGCCGCAGACGCGAATGCAGGTTCGCGTGCTCGATCACGCGGCGTTCGTCGGGGCGATGCGGGCGCTGCCGGTGAGCGTGAAGGGCGCGGCAACCGTCGCGATCGCCGAGACCGAGGGGCACGTGTCGCGGTTGCGAATTGAAGTCGTGGACGGTCGCGCCACCGCGACCCCGACGACGGCCACCCCGGACGTTGAGTGCACGGACCGGGCGTGGGCGAACGTCGTCACGGGGGACGTGTCGGCAAGCGCGGCGGCGCGGATGGGGTTGATCACGGTGCCTCGCGCGGAGGCGCTGGCGGTGCTGGATGGGTTGGCGGTGGGGCCGGCGCCGTTTTGCAATGAGTACTTCTGATCCGAATTCCCGCCGCGCACTCGATTGTCTCGACGGCGTTCCCTCGCTCGAACCACGCCTCATATAGCCCGCCACTTGTGGCGGGAAAGCGTCACCCGACGATGGGGCGTGCGATCACATGTGGGCGACTTCGGCTCGTTCCCGAACGAGCCTCCTTCGGTTGCGACAGTTTCCCGCCACAAGTGGCGGGCTATATGAGAAACGTTCTCGCCCCTCGAAGCGCCTCCGAGCCTTTCGAATGCCGGGCGCGCGATCCGCATTTGCCCTGAATCCGAATCCCTGCCCCCCGCCGTACTCCTCCTGACCGCCCCCACCGAACCCACCCTTAAGAGGAGACCCCGCCATGCCCACGCTCCCGGTGCGCGCAGAGGATGCCGTCGTCGAGGCCGAGCCGGCGTCGTTCTGGCAACGGCCGTTCGTGCAGAACGTGTTGCCGCTGATCACGTCGCTGGCGATCCACCTGGCGATCGTCGGCGTCGGAATTTTGACGTACAAGGCGATCCGGGCCGTGTCGGACGTGGTCTCGGCCCCGCCGCCGGTGACGCCGGGGGAGGTGCCGGACATCGAGCAGTCGTCGCGGCCGGCACTGCTCGGCAGGGAGGACGCGGAACGGGATTCGGGCCAGAACACGATTCGCGACGTCCCACCAGAGGCAACGGGTGTGTCCACGTCCACCGACCCGCGAGTCAGCCTCGCGTCGGTCGGCGGTGGCGCGACCGGCGACGACTCGGCCGACATCGCGATCGGCGCGTCCACCGACTGGTTCGGGGGCAATGGCTCCGGGGTCGGAATCGGCTTCGGCCCGAACGCGGGCATTAACGGCGGCGGCCTGGCCCCCTTCTCTCCACCCGGCGGTGGTGGCAAGGGCGGGTCGCCCGTCTTCCAGCCCGGCAACGCCCGCCGCATCGTCTACCTGTGCGACTCCTCCGGCTCCATGATGACCAACTTCGACTCGCTCCGCGCCCAGCTCGGCCGGGCGGTCGACGCGCTACGGCCGATCCAGGAGTTCGACGTCATCTTCTTCGCCCAGGACTCGTACCGCGCGCTCGACCGCCGGCTCGTCCGCGCCCTGCCCGAGACCAAGCGCCAGGCGTACGACTTCCTCGACAAGACCGTCCCGACCGGCACGTCGGACCCCCTGCCCGGGCTGCGCGCCGCGTTCGCGCTCCAGCCGCAGCTGGTCTACCTCCTGACCGACGGCGACTTCCCCGACAACGCCGGCACGCTCGCCGAGATCCGCAAGCTCAACGCCGACAAGCGGGTCAAGATTAACACGATTGCATTCGTCGGCCGGGGTGAGGAGTACGAGAAGCTCCTCAAGCAGATCGCCGACGAGAACGGCGGGATCTTCAAGTACGTGGACGAGGCGGACATGAGGAAGTAATCGGGGAGAAACGAAAAGACGAAAAACGTAAAGAGAAGATGCTCTTTACGTCTTTTCGTCTTTTCGTTTTTCCCCGCTCTCCCCCGTACAATGCCGCCCGCCACACACACGGGAGGCTCGCCTTTGCCCACGCTCGTAGCGCTGACCGGCGCGTCCGGGTTCATCGGGTCGTACACGGCCGCCGCGCTCAAGGCGCGGGGGCACGAGGTCCGCGCCCTGGTCCGACCGACGTCGCGCCGCGACCACATCGAGCCGTACGTCGACCAGTTCCGCGTCGGCGAGCAGCACGACCCGCAGGCGCTGGCGGGCCTGGTCGCCGGGGTCGACTGCGTGATCCACGCGGCCGTCGACTGGGACGCCCGGCAAAGCGGGCCGTCGCCCAGCTATCACCGCAACGTGGTCTCGTCGCTGCAGCTCCTGGAGGCGGCTCGGCTGGCCGGGGCGAACCAGTTCATGTTCGTCTCGTCGGTCGCGGTCTACCACGACGTTCTGCAGGACCGGAAGCTCGACGAGGCGCACCCGACGTGGCCGAACTCGCAGTACGGGGCGTACAAGGCGGCGGTCGAGCCGCACCTGAAGGCGTACCACTTCGCGTACGGGATGAACACGAGTAGTTGGCGGCCGGCGGCGGTGTACGGGGTGGACCCGGCGCTGGAGCGGTCGCAGTGGTACGACTTGGTGAAAAGCGCGCGGGACGGTGGGACGATCGACA
>DASPKW010000052.1:0-7899 GCA_035627895.1 Tepidisphaeraceae bacterium
GGAAGGACGGCGAGGCGGACCGCGTGCTGCTGGTGAAGCTGAAGGGGGACGAGGTGGAGAAGGCGCGGAAGGCGGTGCGGGCGGGGAGGGGGAAGTGACGTGGAGCCTGTGCAAGCCGCGGAGCGGCGATAGCCAATTGCCCACGGCGTAAGCCGCGGGTAGCCAATGTTACGAGAGCCGACAGCCCTAGGGGGCGACAGCGGTGCTGGTTTCGGCGCGTCGTGCGTGCTGCCGCCCCTCCGGGGCTCGAAATTGCCTTATGGGGATCGACGGTCGTCCGCGGACCCACGGCTCACGTCGTGGGCTATTGGCTGCCGCCGCTCCGCGGCTGAAAGGGTCGGAGGGAGACCCGTTCTCTCGTTCGGCCGTTGCAGGCGACAAACGAAAAACGCGTGCGCGGCGTCCGGGGAACGTCGCGCACGCGCTCGTTGATGTCGCGTGAGGTTACTTCGGATCGGGGGCCTTCGGCTTTTCCTCGGCGACGGGCGGGGAGGCTGCGCCAGTGGCGGCCTGGTCGGCGGCGGCGGCTTGGAGGATGACGGGGAGGAGCTTCTGCTGGAACGCCAGGCGGGCCTCGTCGACCGTCTTGTACTTGCCGTCGTCGATCTCCTTGGCGGTGTCGCGGGCGAGGGTGCCCATGGACTTGACGAGGGCGATCGAGGCGGGCGTGTCGAGCTTTTCGGTCGGCATCGAGGCGAGGTCGATCTTCCACGATTCGCCGATTTTCTTGAGCTTCATGGGCGGCTTGGCGACGACCGTTTTTCCCGCGTTGCCGGTGGCGGCCACGGGCTTGGGCGTGAGCTCGGCGGTGTCGCCGTCGATCTTCTCCAAGGCGGTCTCGAGCTCGTCTTCGAGTTCGGCGGTCGGGGTGGCGGCGCCGGGGCCGCCGCCATTGATCTGCTTGCCCTCGGGGCCGAACTTTTTGACGGCGGCGGTCTCGAGGGACTTGAAGGCGCTGGTCAGGGGGATCATGGCCTCGAACAGCGCGACCTGGCGGTCGGAGCCGACGACGAGCGGGCGGACGGCGGCGACGTCGCCGGCCTGCATGGCCTTGAAGAGTGCGGCGGCCGCGCCCTTGGGGGTGCTCGGGTCGGGCTTGACCTCGGCGGAGGCGGGGCGTGTGCCGGCGCACGCGATGGCCAGGACGATGGTGAGCAGGGCGAAGCGGCGCAGCGGCATGGTGGGTTCCTTTCTCGGGCGCGTCGGAAGGTCGGCCGCGACGCACGGGCGCGTCGGATCGACTGGGTGTGGGGTACCCGGCGGGGAATTCGGCGTCAACCGGGAATCGTCAGGGGGCCGGGGGAGCGAGACTCGGTCCAAGCCCCGGGGGCACGCCGCGCGTGGCAAAAGGCTCGGACGGAGCCTCGCCCTCCCGAGTCGGCGGCGTTAGTCCGGCTTGGGGACCAGGCGCTGGGGGCGGGCCTTGGCGATCTTGAGGGCGCGGAGGTAGCGGCCGCGGACGAGGGCGCGGAGCTTGTCGATATCGGCGTCGGTGGCGCCTGGGCCGAGTTGGATGACGCCGCCGGCCTTGGTGCGGTGGCCGCCGCCCTCGCCGATCTTGCGGACGAGGCGGCGCATCATCTCGGCGGCGGACGCCTTGGGGGCGCTGGTGCGGAGCGACAGCAGGAGGCGGTCGCCGTGGCGGGCGGTCACGAGCGACCACTGCACGGGCTGGTAGCGGAGGAGGAAGTCGGCGATGACGGCGGGCTTCTCGAGCGAGTCGATCGGGCTCAGGTGGGAGACGACGGCCGTGTCGTACACGGTCGCGTTGAGCAGGCCGTCGCTGATCGCGACGAAGAAGGATTGCGGCAGGTCGACGTACCGCATCTGGTAGTGTTTGCGGGTGTCGGCGAGGAGGGTGAGGTTGGAGAGGGCGATGTTGTCGAGCTCGCCCGGCTGTCCGGCGGCGCCGGCGAGGTCGGTCTCGATCGCGTAAAGGAGGGCCGCGGCGAGGTCGGCGGGGGGCGTGAGCCGCAGCTCGAGGAAGTAGGAGAAGACGATGGAGGAGGTGGCGCCGACGTCGGTGCGGATGTCGCAGAACGCGCACTTGGGGTTGCGGCCGCGGCTGCGGTGGTGGTCGATGACGGCGGTCGCGCTCACGCCGGGCGGCAGGGGGCTGTAGGCGAACCCGGGCTGGACGTCGAGGAGGATGATGGCGTCGTAGGCGCCGGCGGCGATGGCGGCGTCGTCCCACGTGCCGAGCTTCATGCCCAAGTGCTTGGTGAACGCGTCGTTGAGGCCGCCGCCGACCTGGCCCTTGATGGCCATGGTGACCTTGGCGTCCTTGAGGCGGCCGGTGAGGAGGTGGGTCAGGGCGTGGGCGGAGGCGAGGGCGTCGGGGTCGGGGTGGGTGTGGGCGGTGACGAGGATGTTGCGCTTGCCGGCGAGGGCTTTGAGGAGCCGGGGGGCGTGGAGCCGGTGCCTGGTGCGCCGCTGGGCCGCGGCGGCCGAGTCGGCGACGGTGTTCAGGCAGCTTTCGACGAAGGTGTTCATCGCGGCTTTGACGAAGGGGCGGCGGTCGCGGGGTGCGGTGGCGCCCGGCGGGCGCGGGTCGTTCCGGGTCGGCTGGTGCCGGGCGGACGGGTTGGTGGTCCGGCCGCGCCCGTGTGCGTCGGCCCGGGCTAGGGCCTCGGTCTCCTTGACCGCGCGCGAGACGAGATCGCTCGGGCGACGCCGCCCGGTGACCCGTGTGCTATCTGAATCGGACTGCATGGGGGGCGACATAAGTTCACCCGGGTGGAGCGCGTCCGATAAGTATAGAAAGGGGGGGTCGGAGGGGGGAGAGGGAAATATCGGGGGGCGTTTGGTGAGGTGCCGCGATGACGCGAAGCGGCTGCTAGGGGGCCGTTGCGAGTCGGGCGGGCATCGGTTGGGGATTAGAAGCTCATGCCGCGGAGGTCGAGTTCTTTGCCGGTGTCGAGCTCGATGAGGGCGAGGAAGAGGAGGCCGACGCCGTCGACCGCGTCGGCGCGGTCTTCGCCGGGGTGGGTGCGGAACATGGCGGCGTCGGGGACGTGGAGGTCGCGGACGGCGCGGGCGGCGACGTCGCGGGCGAGTTCGAGCGGGGCGGGGTCGTTCAGGGCGCGGGCGGCGCGGGTGAGGAAGCGGATGGTCCGGCCGTACTCTTCGGCGTACCCCACGGTCTTTTGCTCGTCGGCTTGTTTGAGGCTCGTGCGGACGTGGGTGACCCAGTGCGTGATTGCCAGGCGGAATTGGTCGTCGCGCGTCTGGGCGTAAAGCGTGACGCACGCCTCGGCCATCGACATGGGGTAGTTGTGGGTGGGGAAGGTGAAGGAGTCGAAGAGCAGGGCGTATCGGGCGGGCATGTACTCGCGCTTGGCGGGGGGCGTTTTCGGCTGGCCGGCGTCGATGTCGAGTTGGCCGAAGTAGAGGCCGGCGGCGTCGTCCCAGCCGTACTTGAGGTAGGCGGCGACGGCGGCTCGGGCCATGTCGCGGAGTTCGGCGCGGCCGGACAGGTCGGCGGCGCGGAGGAGGGCGACGGCCCAGACGCCGGACTCGGTGGTGGCGGCGAAGTAGTCCCACCGCTTGTCGACGGGCTGGTTGCGGAGGAGGCCGGTGGTTTCGCCGCGGCGGTCGAAGCTGTACTTGGCGACGCGGACGGCGAGGTCGACGAGGTCGGCGTCGCCGCCGGGCTTCTTCGAGGCGAGCCAGCAGAGGGATTGGACGATGGGCCCGCCGGCCTCGAGGAAGGGCTTGGCGGCGCCGGTCTTCTTGCCGTCGGGGGCGGCGTGGCGGCAGAACAGGCCGGTCTTCGGGTCCTTCACGTGGCCGGCGGCGATCGCGCGGATCGCGCGTTCGGTCTTGGCGGGGTCGGCGGCCCAGAGGACGTCCCACGCGGGCGTGTGCGGGCGGATCTCGTGGTATCCGCCCTCGAACTGGACCGGCTTGTCGGCGAAGACGTCGTAGTAGGCGTGATTGCCCCAGTAGAAGAGGCCCGTCTCTTTCGAGACACATTGGGCGAAGAAGTCGGCGAGGTAGCGGTCGACGGCGGCCTTGTATTTCGTGTCGGCGGTGAGGCGCGAGATTTCGAGTGCGGCGACGAGGGTGGATTGGTCCCAGTACAGGTTGGAGCCGCGGGGCGAGTTGATGTCGCGGTACCAGCGCGGGCGGAGCGGCTTGGGGGCGGCGGGCTGGCCGCCTTTGCGGACGTCGATGCCTGCGAGCCACATGGCGGTGTGGTCGGGGCCGACGGCGTCGACGCCGGCGGTGAGGACCTTGTCGAGGTGGGCGCGGACGAGGGGGAGGTATTTGTCGGGCGGCGCGTCGGCGGCACGGCAGGGGAGCGATGCGATGGCGAGAAGCGTGGCGATGAGTGCGCGGGAGTTCACGGGGGCGGAGTATACCGCGTCTTTACGCACCCCGCGTTGGACATAGAAGGATGTACTTAGCGGTCGCACCGAAGGTGCACGTGAGCGCCGGACCGGTCCGCAGCGCACCGAGGTCGGGCGCACCGTCCCCACTGTCATCCCGAGGTATTCCGAGGGATCTGACCTCGGCGATTACGGCGCGTCCGTCCGCGGGCAAATCGACTTCATCCCGCGGATCAATCCCGCGGGTTCACAACGTTTCACGTGCACCTTCGGTGCGACCGCTAAGTACGTCCTTGGACTTTGGGCGCGGGTTGCGCGCAAGGGTGCTCTTCATGTTTCATGTCTTCATGCTTCACATTCCGCGCTAGTGGAAGTCGCGCGAGCGCTCGCCGTAGCCGTGGACGAGGTGGGAGAGGTCGAACAGGCGCTTGGCCATGACGTGGACGACCTGGCCCTGGCGCTGGACGTACCCGTCGCACTGGAGGAGGGACGCGTGGCGGGCGGCTTGGCGGTAGCGCTCGAACACGTCGGGCTTGACGATCAGGTTGATCACGCCGGTCTCGTCCTCGAGCGTCTCGAAGACGATCCCGCTGGCGGTGCCGGGGCGCTGGCGGATCAGGACCAGCCCGGCGACCTTGACCCACTTGGCGTTCTCGGTCGCCAGGACTTCGGCGGCGGTGCGGATGCGGAGGGAGGCGAGGTGGTCGCGGACGAGTTCGACGGGATGCTTTTTGAGGGAGAGGGTGGTGGTGGCGTAATCGGTGAGGACTTCCTGGTTGAGGGGCATGGGGGGGAGGAAGGGCGTGGGGATTGCCGATTGCCGATTGCCGATTGCCGATTGAAGGGGGGCGGAAGGATGAGGGGGGATTTCGGATTGCGGATCTCGGATTGCGGGTTGGTTGGAATGTGTGGGTTCGTCTTGTAGCCGCCCCGCTTGCGGGGCGCGTCCGGGGGCGCTGGCCTCGGGATGGGCATCGTCTTCCAGCATCTCGAATAAAGGCATTTCCTCGTCGCGGATGGAGAGGGCTTCCCAGACTGCGATTCGGCGTGGGAGTCCCAGCGATCCGAACGCGTCTGCTTCGGCCAATCGGCGGATGGCGTGGGCGGGGAGGCCGGTGGCGCGGCGGAAGTGGGGGATGGAGGTGAAGCGGCCGACGCGCTTGCGGGCGTCTGCGATGCGGTGGCCGAAGGTTTCGCGCAGGCCTTTGATCAGGCGGAACCCGAGGCGGACGGCGGGGCCGGGGATGCCCCAGGTGGATTTTGGGGGGGGCGTATCCAGCCCCGAAGGGGCGGCAAAAAGTAGCCCGGGGCGTAAGCCCTGGGATGAAGGCGGGGCGCCACCTGCATCCAGTGGCTCTTCACCGAGCCCCGGAGGGGCGAAAGACCGATGGCGCGCGGTGGCGCGATCGGCGGTCCCGTCTGTCGCCCCTTCGGGGCTGTTCCCATGGAAGGACGTTGGTGGTGCGTCTGCTCGAACCCAGGGCTTACGCCCCGGGCTACTTTTTGTCGCCCCGTCGGGGCTATGGAAGTGCGCGACGCAATCATCATTGCGCGAATGGTGGGCGGAGCACACCCGAAAGGGCGCGTTTGCGCTGTCCGCGCCGACGCGCTCCCCTTCGGGCGGCGCTGCGCTTGCCCTTCGGGTCGCGGCTAAACGGGGTTCCGCGTCCGCTTCATCCTTCATCCTTCCTCCTTCATCCTTTTCTTCGAGCGTGCAGTCCCACTCGCTCGCGTTCACGTCGATCGCGCGGACTGTTACGCCGTGCTCCTTCGCGTCGCGGACGAGCTGGGCGGGGGCGTAGAAGCCCATGGGTTGGGAGTTCAGCAGGGCGGCGCAGAACGCGGCGGGGTGGTGGCGCCTGATCCAGGCGGAGACGTAGACGAGGCGCGCGAAGCTGGCGGCGTGGGACTCGGGGAAGCCGTACTCGCCGAAGCCCTTGATCTGGTTGAAGCACTGCTCGGCGAACTCGCGGGTGTACCCGTTGGCGAGCATGCCGGTGACGATCTTGGCGTGGAACTTCTCGATCGCGGCGCCGCTGCGCTTCCAGGCGGCCATGGCCCGGCGGAGCTGGTCGGCCTCGTCGGCGGAGAACCCGGCGCCGACCATGGCGACGCGCATGGCCTGCTCCTGGAACAGGGGGACGCCGAGCGTCTTGGCGAGGACGTCGCGGAGGGCGGGAGACGGGTACGAGACCAATTCTTCCTTATTCCGCCGACGCAGATAGGGATGAACCATGTCTCCTTGGATGGGTCCCGGGCGGACGATGGCGACCTCGATCACCAAGTCGTAAAAACAGTTCGGTTTGAGCCGCGGCAACATCGACATCTGCGCCCGCGATTCGATCTGAAAAACGCCGACGGTGTCAGCGTCGGAGATCATTGCGTAAACCGCGGGATCCTCATTGGGGATGGTGTGGAGTTGGTATGTGACGGATCGCCGAGGGAGGGGAAGCCCCGGAGGGGCGGCAAAAAGTAGCCCAGGGCGTAAGCCCTGGGGTGAGGGTGCCACGTCTCCACGGAGCCCCGGCGGGGCGAAAGAAGGATGCGGGTCGATAACACTGCTGTCTGTCGCCCCTTCGGGGCTTTGGATATGGGGTGTGAATATGGGTATGGTCTCGTCCGGGCCCCAGGGCTCACCCCCTGGGCTACTTTTTGTCGCCCCTTCGGGGCTGGGGGTGTGTTCATCAGAAGCGCCATCGTCGTCCGCGCCCGCGCGCTCCCTTTCGGGCTGCGCTGCGCTTGCCCTTCGGGTCGCGGCTAAACGGGGGGCGTCGGGCATCTCATCGCGCGAATGTCCATTTAGAAACGCGAACGCCTTCGAGATCGCCGTCAGCATGCCGAGCGCCAGCGCGTCGACCTTCAGGATGCCGACGGCATCGATGTCGTCCTTGTCCCACTCGATCACCGTGCGGTCGGGCATGCTGGCGTTTTCGATCGGGACCATTTCGCAGAGTGGGCCGCGGGTCATGACCATGCCGCCGACGTGCTGGGAGAGGTGGCGGGGGAAGCCGAGGAGTTGGCCGGTGAGGTCGACGACCTTGCGGATCGTGCGGTCATTCGGATCAAGGCCGAGTTCGGTGAGCATTTCGGGGCCGATGGTGCCGCGGTGCCACCAGTCGAGTTTTTTGGCCATCGAGTCGACGAGGTCGAGGGAGAGGCCCAGGGCTTTGCCGACGTCGCGGACGGCGGAGCGGCCGCGGTAGGTGATGACCTCGGCGGTCATGCCGGCGCGGTCGCGGCCGTACTTTTCGTAGAGGTACTGGATGACCTCTTCGCGGCGCTCGTGCTCGAAGTCGACGTCGATGTCGGGCGGCTCGTTGCGGGCGGCGGAGACGAACCGCTCGAACAGCAGGTCGATCTTCATCGGGTCGACGCTGGTCACGCCCAGGCAGTAGCAGACGGCCGAGTTGGCGGCGGACCCGCGGCCCTGGCAGAGGATGCCGCGCGAGTTGGCGAAGCGGACGAGGTCGTAGACGGTGAGGAAGTAGGTCTCGTATTTCAGCTGGGCGATGAAGGTGAGCTCCCGCTCGAGGAGGTCGCGGACGCGGGGGGGAATGAGGGCGGAGAG
>DASPKW010000053.1:0-14240 GCA_035627895.1 Tepidisphaeraceae bacterium
AGATGACCAAGGCGATCCGGGCGGAGGACGCGAAGGGCCTGATCACGGTCGGCCTGCTGCCCAAGGTGCCCAAGTGGGGGCACATGTCGGGGTTCGACCCGAAGGTGACGGCGGCCGAGATCGACTTCATGTGCGTGCACGTCTACCCCGAGACCGGCAAGGTGGCCGACGCGCTGGCGATGATCAAGGAGTTCCAGGTCGGCAAGCCGCTGGTGATCGAGGAGACGTTCAATTTGTCGTGCGGGATGCCGGACCTGATCGAGTTCATCAAGGGCTCGCGCGGGACGGCGTGCGGGTGGATGGGGCATTACGACGGCCACACGGTTGAGGACACGGACGCGTTCGAGAAGGCCGGGAAGATGACGATGCCGCAGGGGGTGTACCGGGAGTTTCTGAAGTGGTTTCGGAACGGGGTGCCGGAGTGAGCGTGTGCGTTGGGCGCGGTGGGGGGATACAATCGGGGTCTGTCGATTCGATGTCCCGCGCCGGAGATTTGCATGAACCGTGAGAAAGTCGCCTGGATGATCAGCGTGCTCCTGATCGCGCTGCTCGCGTTCCACTTGCCCGGGACGATGGCCCAGCGGGAGAGCGATTACGCGTTCGTGAGGCGGCTGGTCGACATTCACCGGCAGATCGCCAACAACTACGTCGAGGCGGTTGACGACGCCAAGCTCGAGCAGGGGGCGCTCGAGGGGATGTTCGGGCAGCTGGACCCGTTCAGCATGTACGTCCGGCCTGAGAAGGTGCAGGAGTTCGACGACATGCTGGAGGGGTCGTTCGAGGGCGTCGGGATCCAGCTCAACCAGGACGAGAAGACCAAGCAGATCGAGATCATCACGCCGATCGAGGGGAGCCCGGCGTTCAAGGCGGGCGTGTTCGCGGGGGACGTGCTGCTGAAGGTGAACGGCGAGGCGATCGCCGGGATGTCGATCCAGGACGTCACGAAGAAGATCAAGGGCAAGGCCGACTCGCCGGTGACGCTGCGCGTGCGGCACACGACGGGCGAAGAGGTCGATTTGACGATGACGCGGTCGAAGGTGGTCGTGCCGTCGGTAAAGGGGTTCAAGCGCAAGCAGGACTCGACGTGGAACTGGTACGTCTACCCGAACCCGAAGATCGGCTACATCCGGGTGACGCAGTTCACGGGCGAGACGACCAACCCGTCGACGGGTCAGAAGGTGCCGTCGACGGTGGACCGGATCAAGTTCGCGCTGTCGGGCGACGGGAACGGGTGGAAGGGGATGATCGCCGACGGGATGAAGGGGCTGATTTTGGACTTGCGGTTCAACCCGGGCGGGCGGCTGGACCAGGCGGTGCAGCTGGTCGATTTGTTCATCGATAAGGGCGTGATCGTGTCGACGAAAGGGCGGAATCGGCCGGAGAATATCGTGAGCGCGCAGGGGCCGGGGACGCTGAAGTACTTCCCGATGGTCGTGCTGATCAACGAGCACAGCGCGTCGGCGAGCGAGATCGTGGCGGGGAGCTTGATGGACAACCAGCGGGCGCTGGTGATCGGCGAACGGTCGTACGGGAAGGGGAGCGTGCAGGAGCTGATCCACCTGGACGGCAACCAGGGCGAGCTGAAGTTGACGGTGGCGTACTACTACCTGCCGAGCGGGCGGCTGGTGCACAAGAAGAAGGACGCGACGGACTGGGGCGTGCAGCCGCAGGTGCTGGTGCCGGCGGACGAGGAGACCGAGAAGAAGATCATGATCGAGCTGGACCAGCACGAGCGGTTCTTGCCGCCGGTGCCGAGGCCGGGGACGACGCAGCCGACGACGAAGGGGGCGGCGGCGACGCAGCCGGCGTCGGGCGACGTGCAGTTGCAGCGGGCGGTGGACACGATGATCGGGATGGTCGTGCTGCAGGGTGCGCGGACGGGCGGGGATGCCCCGAACCCGGCGACGCCCGCCAAGCCGGCGAGCGACGTGGGGCCGATGCCGGATAATATGAACCCGACGAGCAAGCCGAGCACGACGAAGCCGGCGACTGCGCCGGCTCCGAAGAAGGATTGAACCACGAAGGCACGAAGGCACGAAGGAAGAAGCTGGCTTGGACGTTGATCAAACCCCCGATCATTGAATTGAATGGCATTGTATTCTTCGTGCCTTCGTGACTTCGTGGTTCAATAACTGATGCGTATTCTGGCGATCGAATCGACGTGTGACGAGACCGGCGCGGCCGTGGTGGAGGGGGGGCGGGGGGTGTTGTCGAACGTGGTGGCGTCGCAGGTGGAGCTGCACGCGAAGTACCGGGGGGTGGTGCCGGAGATCGCGTCGCGGGCGCATATTGAGAACATTCTGCCGGTGGTGCGGGAGGCGTGCGCGACGGCGGGGGTGGAGTTGCGGGATGTGGATGCGGTTGCGGTCGCGCATCGGCCGGGGTTGATCGGGTCGCTGCTCGTCGGTGTCACCGCGGCGAAGTCGCTTGCGTGGGCATCGGGGAAACCGTTGATCGGCGTGGATCACGTGCACGCGCATCTTTACAGTGTGATGCTGGGGGACGTCGCTAAGCCGCAAGCGGCGGTGCCCGCGTTCCCCGCGGTGGGGTTGGTGTGTTCGGGGGGGCATACGGCGCTGTACGAGTTGCGGGATTGGCTCGACGTGCGGTTGATCGGGTCGACGATCGACGACGCGGTGGGGGAGGCGTACGACAAGGTCGCGGCGTTGCTGGGGTTGGGGTATCCGGGGGGGCCGATCGTCGACCGGCTGGCGGCGAAGGGGGATCCGCGGGCGGTGGAGTTTCCGCGGTCGCTGCTCGGTAAGGAGTCGCTGGACTTTTCGTTTTCGGGGCTGAAGACGGCGGTGCTGTACCGGGTGTACGGGGTGCCGGGGCGGGGGGCGCGGCCGTCGACGGCGGGGGGGCCGCCGAAGATCTCCGAGCAGGAGTTGGCGGACGTGGCGGCGTCGTTCCAGGCGGCGTGCGTGGACGTGATCGTGCGGAAGCTTCGGCGGGCGGCGAAGGTGGTCGGGGCGCGGAGCGTGATCGTCGGCGGGGGCGTGTCGGCGAACCGGGGGCTGCGCGAGGCGATGAAGGGCTTTGGGCTGCCGGTGTTGGTGCCGGGGCTGGAGTACTGCACGGACAACGCGGCGATGTCGGGGGGATTGGCGCACGTGTACGCGGAGCGCGGGATCGTGTCGGAGTTGGATTTGGACGCGGTGCCGTACTCGCAGTTCGTGGCGGGGGTGTGAGCGATTTTTTTGCGCTTCGGGCGGGGTCGCGTGATGCGGGGGGGGTAAGTGGAGCGGCGGCTGGGGGTTATCGCGTCGACGTGGGGCGTGAAAAACCGGGCAAAACCGGGCAAAACCGGGACTTTTCGGTACGAATCGGTACTTTTCGGTACCGAATCGGTACTGCGGTCGTCGGGGTGTGGAGGTGGGATGTCAAAGAGCAGCGCGTCTATGTATACGGGGGGTGTCACGCGGGGGTGGTGAGGGGCGCGCACGGGAACGGGTTTGGGCGTCGTGGGCAGGGAAAGATTTTGGGCTTTCGTTGTGGCGGGGGTAGCGCGGCGGTAGCGATGCTGCTGCGCGCGGCGAGACGTCACGTGCACCTTCGGTGCGACCGCTAAATACGGCCTCGGACTTCGGGTGCGGATGCGCGAGCGGTAGGCGGAGCCCACCCTACCCGGGGGCGGGGTGCGCGAGCGGGGGCTCACATCTGCTCGGGGTGTTCGATGCCGAGGAGGTCGAGGCCCTGGGCGATCGTGCGGGCGACGGTGTCGGCGAGGGCGAGGCGGCTGGCGCGCGTCGCCTCGTCGCTCTGGAGGACGGGGCAGTTCTCGTAGAACGAGCTGAACGCGCCGGCGAGATCGTAGAGGTAGGTCGTCAGGTGGTGGGGCTTGAGCTCGCGGGCGACGAGCGCGATGACGTCGCCGAAGCGGAGGACGTGCTTGGCGAGGGCGAGCTCGTAGGGCGATTCGAGCTTAATGGGGCCGGGGGTCGCGCCGGCGGCGGCGGCCTTGCGGAAGATCGAGCGGATGCGGGCGTGGGCGTAGAGCAGGTACGGGGCCGTGTTGCCCTCGAGCGAGAGCATCTTGTCGAAGGAGAAGACGTAGTCGCTGGTGCGGTCCTTGGAGAGGTCGGCGTACTTGACGGCGCCGATGCCGACGGCGTGGGCGATGGCGGCCTTCTGGTCGGCGGATAGGTCGGTGTTCTTCTCGGAGACGACGGCGAGGGCTCGCTCCTCGGCCTCGTCGAGGAGGTCGCGGAGCTTCACGGTGTCGCCGCTGCGAGTCTTGAACGGCTTACCGTCGGCGCCGAGCATGGTGCCGAAGGCGGCATGTTCCAGCGCCGCGTCGGTGGCCCATCCGGCCTCTCTGGCGGTCCAGAAGACCTGCGTGAAGTGCTGGCTTTGCCGGGCGTCGACAAAGTAGACGACGCGGCTGGCGCCGAGCGTGCCGGTGCGGAAGCGGATGGCGGCGAGGTCGGTGGTGCCGTAGAGGAAGCCGCCGCCGGCCTTCTCGACGATCAGCGGGGTTTCGAAGCCGGGGACGCGGACGACCGTGGCGCCGTCGCTGGTGATCGCGAGGTTGCGGGCGCGAAGGTCGGTGACGACGGCCGGGAGCAACGGGTTGTAGAAGGACTCGGGGCGTTCGAGGGGCTCGGTCTGCAACTCGGGCTCGACGAGTTGGACGTGGAGCCGGCGGTAGATGGCGTTGCACGCGTCGAGCGTGACGGCGCGGGCCTTCTCCCAGGCCAGTCGTTCCTGCCGGTTGGCGGGGTCGTCGGGGTTCTGGATGAAGGTGGTGATGAGCCGGGGCAATTCCTCCAGCGTGCGCGGCTCGGCACCGGCGCGGGTGATCGTGATCTGCTTGGCGCGCGCGTGGTCGGTGACGACCGAGACGAACACGTACGCGGCCTCGAGCTCGTCGAGCGCGAGGGCGTCGTCGCGGAGGTACGGTTCGAAGTGGCGCGTGCCGTCCGGGTCCTGGTCGAGCAGGCGCTGGTGCCATTCCGCAGTCTGGTTGACGAGCCCTGCGAGCGCGGCGGCTGCGTTCTCCTTGGCGGCCTTTTCTTTCGCGGCGTCACCGGACGCGACCTGCAAGTCAGCCGCGGCCTGGCGTGCGATCGTCTGTTGCTGGTGGATCAGTTCCGTCAAGGCCGAGCCATTGCCCGATCGGCGGAAGCCCGCCTGGTACCACATGGCGAGCACGACTCGCCCGAACTGGGTGCCCCAGTCTCCGAAGTGGTTTTGGCGGATGACGTTGTCACCTCGGAAGGCGAGCACGCGGGCGACGGCGTCGCCGATGATGGTGCTGCGGAGGTGGCCGACGTGCATCTCCTTGGCGATGTTGGGGCCGGAGTAGTCGACGACGACGGTTTGGGGGATGGGGGTGGGTTCGATGGCCAGCGTCTGCGACGCTCCCGCCTGCTGAAGCAGGCTCGCCAGCCAGAGCGGGTTCAGGCGGACGTTGATGAAGCCGGGGCCGGCGATGCTGAGTTCGGTGGCGATGTCGCCGAGGTCGAGCTTGGCCTTGATCTGCTCGGCGATCTGGCGGGGGTTGGCTTTTTGGCCGGTCTTTTCGGAGAGGGTCTTGGCGAGGCCCATGGCGGCGTTGGCCTGGTAATCGCCGAACTTTTCGTTTTGGGAGGGGCCGACGAGGGGGTCGGCGTCGAGGTCGAAGGCGACCCGGATCGCCTGGCGGAACTTGGAATCGAGGAGGGTGGCGATCGTGGGCATGGTGGGTGGGTAAACGGGTGGGGAGTGATGCCCTGACGGGGCGATACGGGTCTCGGGCGGTCGTTTGGCGCACCGAAAACGGGTCGTTCGGCGGCTTACACGGGGGGCGACCCACGCGCCTACGATCAGGGGGTCGGGGATGTTAATCGAGGCGCGGCTGCAACTCCACGCGCCGGTCGGGATATGAGTGAGGTGGCGCGGCGTCGTGCGCCCCGCTTTGTAACGAGTCAGGTTGGTCGAGTGAACACAACGACCTGCCAGACGTCTAATAGGAGTAGGAGCAGGCAGGACACGCTGTGCGACCCGCCCGCTGAAGCGGGCTCGCCGTGGCGATTGTGTTTGACGGGCTTTTTGGGCGGATGTAATCTAACTCGGCCGTCCGGAAGTTCCCCTCGGGTGGCGTCGGGCCTGACGTAAGTGACGCCTTCCCTGCGTTTTAGGACGGATCTCCAGAACGATCAAAAAGCGTGTCGGCCCGAGCCCTTTCGGGGGTGTTGCGAGGCCGGTGCGGCAGCGAATGCGGATGCGCTTCGCGACACCACGAAGGATCGCCTTATGACTAAGAGGTTTGGCCGCTGGGTGTTGGGTCTGGCGATTGCCGCGACGGGCGTGGGGGTGGTGTCGCCGTCGTGGGTGCGCGCGGACGGGCCGGTGGCGACGCAGGTCGCGACGGTGGACGAGCTGAAGGCGCAGGCGTTCAAGGCGCTGCGGGCGGGGCAGTTCGACAAGACGAACGAGCTGCTGAGTCGCGCGGCGTCGGTCGGCACGGCGGACCCGGCGCTGGCGAAGATGGCCGAGTGGACGAAGGCGTTCGAGGCGCAGCGGCAGACGTTCGTGGCCGAGCGGCGGAAGCAGTTCGACAAGGCGGTGGAGGACATCAAGAAGCTGCAGAAGGCGGGCAAGGCGGACTACGCGCTGGACTACGTGGCCAAGGCGTATTTGCTGGCGGACGACAAGAAGGCGTTCCGGAACGAGGGGTGGGTGGACGAGTTGGTGAAGGGGACGATCGAGTCGGCGAAGAAGTACGAGGCGGGCGAGCAGTGGCTCAAGGCGCTACGGCTGTACTCGGACCTGGGGTCGGTCGAGCCGGCGAACCCGGAGTGGAAGGAAAAGCTCAAGACCGCGACGCGGCGGCTGCGGCTGCTGGCGATGTACAACCAGGAGCAGTTCAAGAAGATCCAGGAGGCGGAGGCGACGGAACGCGAGGCGGTCGACCAGATCGTCAAGCCGACGACGCAGCCGACGACCAAGCCGGCGAAGCCGGAGGACGACAAGGACGACAGCTTCAAGACCGACTGGCGGCAGTCCCTGAAGGACATCCGCATGGACATGCTGTGGAACGCGCTGGTCGATGCGCGGACCAATTACTACCGCGAGGTCAGCTACCGCGATTTGGGGTTGGGCGGGCTGAAGAGTTTGCGGCTGCTGGCGACGACGAAGGGGCTGGAGACCGCGTTCCCGAATCTGAAGGACGAGGCGAAGAAAGCCGCGTTTTTGGCGAAGGTGGACGACTGGCAGGAGCGGATGAAGAACGCGACGGCGGCGAACGAGCAGTTGATGCTCCGCCGGGCGATCGACGCGGTGGCGCGGACGAACGACGACTCGGTGCAGCTGCCGGAAGAGGTGCTGGTCAACGAGTTCGCCGACGGCGCGTTCGCGGAGCTGGACCCGTTCACGTCGATGATCTGGCCGAACGACGTGGAGGAGTTCAACAAGACGACGCAGGGCGAGTTCAGCGGCGTCGGGGTGCAGATCCAGTCGGACGACGACGGGTCGCTGCGCGTGGTGAGCCCGCTGGAGGACTCGCCGGGCTATAAGGCGGGGATCAAGGCCGGCGACATCATCACGAAGATCAACGGGAAGAACGCGAAGGGGATCAGCCTGAACCAGGCGGTGAAGAACATCACCGGCAAGCCGTTCACGAAGGTGAACCTGACGATCCGGAGCGCGGACGGTTCGACGCGGGACCTGGACATCGTGCGGCAGACGATCAAGGTGGCGTCGATCAAGGGGTGGAGCCACCGGCCGGGCGGCGGGTGGGAGTACTTCATCGATCCGGCGAACAAGATCGGCTACATCCGGCTGACGAACTTCACGAAGATGACATCCGACGAGCTGGACAAGGCGACGTCGGAGATGCGCACGCAGGGCGTCCGCGGGCTGATCCTGGACCTGCGGTACAACCCGGGCGGGCTTCTGACGGCGGCGACGGAAGTGTCGGACAAGTTTTTGAACAACGGGGTGATCGTGTCGACGCGGGCGGACCGCGAGACGCCGAACCAGCCGACCGAGGCGCGGGCGAGCGCGCAGGCGGACGAGGAGAAGGACCTCCCGCTGGTCGTGCTGGTGAACCAGTACTCGGCGTCGGCGAGCGAGATCGTGTCCGGGGCGCTGAAGGACCAGAAGCGGGCGATGATCGTGGGCGAGCGGACGTTCGGTAAGGGGTCGGTGCAGATGCTGTTCCCGCTGGCCCAGCGGACGGCGTACCTGAAGCTGACGACGAGCCACTACTACCTGCCGAACGGGAAGTGCATCCACCGCGAGGAGAACGCGGCGGACTGGGGCGTGAACCCGGACGTGACGGTGGAGATGACGCCGGAGCAGATGCGGGCGGCGATCGACAGCCGGCAGGAGCTGGACGTGCTGCGGGAGAAGGAGAACGCGGGCCAGCCGCGGCCGGTGGGCAAGGACGGGAAGCCGATCGTGAAGAAGGACCCGCTGAGCCAGGACGCGCAGCTGTCGGCGGCGCTGCTGTTGCTGCGGCTGCAGTTGGCGGGGGCGCAGATCTGAGATCGAGAGTTAGCGTGAATTGAGAGGCCCGCGGATCGCGAGATCCGCGGGCCTTTTTGTTGGGAGAGCCGCGGGGGCCCGCGCGCGGTCAATCCTTCGACTTGACGCCCGCCGGGATCGCCAACTGCGTCCCTGCCGTCACGCCGGCCTTGGCGGCCATACCCTTGTTCAACTCGATGGCGAACTGGGCGGGACCGTCGCTCGGGACGGTTCGCTCGTCGTGCGGCTTCATCTGCTTGACCGAGACGACCTTGCCCGTGGCGTCGACGTAAATGATGTCGAGCGGGATCTTGGTGTTGCGCATGTAAAACGCGAGCGGGGCCTCGCGGGGGAACGCGAAGATCATCCCGTGGTCGGCGGGCATCGACTCGCGGCGCATCAGCCCGTATTTTCGGTCGCGCTCGTTGTCGGCGACCTCGAGGGTGAACTGGCGGTCGCCGAGCTGCATCTTCACGGTCGGCAGGGTGCCGGCGGGGTTCTCCTTTTCGCAGCCGGCGATCGCGGCCGTGGAGAGCGCGAGCAGGGCGATCCAAATCTGATTCCGGTGAGTTGTCATGCCCCGGCGAGTGTACTTTGGCGGATCGTGGAACGCACCCGCGGCGATCCCTGCGGGCGGCTTGTGTGATCGGTGGCCCGTTCGGTTGATCTGTCAGTCGCTATTCCTCGCGCTGCTGCCGGCGGCGGCGCAGGCGCCAGGTCAGGCGGACGTCGATCATGGCTAGGACGACGATGGCCAAGAGGAGGACGAAGACGCCGAACCACACGCCGACGAAGGCGTTGGGCGAGTTGCGGAAGTCGATCGAGTTGAACCCGGCGAAGAAGAGGACGGCCATCAGGAACATCGCGGCGCCGTTGAGCCGCCGGAGGCGCTGGCGGATCCGGTTCTCGCGGTGCTCCTCGACGGCGCCGAGGCGTGCGGCGGCCCGGGAGTAGAACATGTAGTACCACCCCGCGGCGGCGACGATCAGGCTGAAGGATGCGGTCAGCGGGAGCATGAGCAAATATACGCTCGGCCGGTGGGCGGGGTCCGGGAAAAAGTGTGGGGCAACCGGGGCCGAGTCAGTTTGGCGGCGGGGCGCGCGGGGCAAGGGGGCCGCGGGGGCAAGGGGGCAGACAAGCGGGGATTTCGGGGCTCAGCCGCGGGGGCTCAGTCCGGCGAGGGCCAACATCTCAATGGCCTCTTCGACCGGCAATCCGATGACGTTCGTGAGGCTTCCCCGGACCAACTCGACAATTGGATTTTCGTCTTGGATGCCGTACCCGCCGGCCTTGCCGCGCCACCGCCCGGACTGGACGTAGGCGTCCACCTCGGCCGGCGTCATCGAGCGCGTGCGGACGACGGAGGTCACCGTGCGCGAGAGGGCGACTTGGCGCGCGTCGCAGCGCACCGCCAAGCCGGTGACGACCGCCTGTGTGGTTCCCTGCAGGCGCGTGATGATTCGGCGGGCGTCGGACTCGTCGGCCGGCTTGCCGATCAGGTGGTTGTGGAGCGCGACGACCGTGTCGGCGGCGAGGACCACGTCCGCCGGGGATCGCGCCGCGACGGCCCCGGCCTTCAGGACGGCGAGATGGATCGCCAATTCGGCGGGCGTCGATTCGACGGGCGCGGCTTGTTCCTCGTCCACGCCGGACGGCTCGACGCGGAATGCGAAACCCGCCCGCGCGAGGAGCTCGCGCCGGCGGGGTGATTCGCTGGCCAGTATCAGTGCCACGGGACGGGCCCCCGGCTCACTTGCGGCGGACGACGAGGTCGCCGACCTGCGGCGGGCGCTGGCCCTGCGGGTCGTACCCGATGACGATCTGGCCGCCGGACGTCGGCGTCTTCTGGGCGAGCATGCCGTTGTTGACGAACACGTCGCCGGCGGGGTCGACGAACGTGAAGACGGCGTTTTCGTTGCCGGCGGCGGCGGGGTCGATCCCGTTGACGGCCGCGATCCCCACCTCGGTGTTGACGGCCACGACCTGCCCGACCAAGTTGCCGGCGGCGAGGTACCGGGCCCGGAGCTCTTCGGTGCCGCTCGCGGTCGCGACGGGGGGAGGAGTCGGCGGCGGCTCCTGCCGCGGCGGTGTGCAACCCCCGATGACCGCCAATCCGACCACCCCGACCAATACGGCCGCGGCCCGACGCGTCGCAATCATGGCTGACTCCCTCATGGTGTCTCTCAAAAGTGGTCTCTCCGCCCCCAGCATTGACCGTGCGCTAAGTAGACCACGAACCCCATCCCCGACGCAAGTGGCGGTGTAGTCAGTGACAGGGGCGTGCCGGTTGCGGAACTACTTCGTCCCGCTCGCCGCGTCGAAGGCTTTCTTGAACCACGCGTCCCGCTTGGCCTGGAGGGGTTTGTCGGTTTCCGGGTCGAGGTGCATCGTCATGTTTTGGGGGAGCTTGACGAGGCCGCCGGATTTGACGACGGCCTCGTTGGCCGTGCTGAACGACTTGAGCGCCTCGCGGAGCGCGCGGTCTTCGGGGAACGTCCAGCCCTTTTTCTCCAACGGCTTGTGGACGGCGAGGATCAGTTTCTCCTCCGCGTCGTCGGCATCGAGGGAATCGGGGAGCGCGAACGACGGGTACTTCTTCGGGTTGGCGAGCACTTCCATCATGACCGCGCTGGCGACGGCCTTGCGGCCGTTGACGATCGACATCTTGTCGTATTTCCCGAGGTACGAGTGCATGTAGAGCCAGACGCCCCAGTGGCGGGCGCGGGGCTGGGCGTAGTAGACGCCGGCGATGTTGCCGCGGAAGTCGAGGCCGCGGAAGAGCATCGTCTTGTCCTTCTCGGTCAGGTTCATCAGGGACGACTGGGGCACGGCGCCCCACGCGGCGGCCATGCCGAGGGTCGAGAACACGGTCAGGTTGACGATCTCGCCCTTGGTGAAGCCGTGCTCGCCGTTGGCGGCGCTGTCCATGTCGGCGGCGGGCCACTGGACGGAGATGTCGACGCGGAAGCCGTTGGACTTGGTCTCGACGCTGTTCTTCATCGCGGGGTCGAAGGTCAGGTCCATCGTGCGCGTCCAGACGGTGGCGCGGAAGTTGACCTTTTTGCCGGGTTTGACCGTGTTCCACCACGCCGGGCGCGACTCGGCGAGGCTCTGCTTGACGTAGGTGACGTCGAGCTTCTGCGGGGCGGGCAGGGCGTTGACGTCTTTGACTTTCGACTTGAGCAGGGCGTCGAGGCCCTCCCACTTGCCGGTCATGTATTGTTCGATGATTTGCTCGTACAGGCCGGCTTGAGGTGCGTCGGCGGCGCGGACGGAAAGCGTGAGCGCGAGGGCGACCGCGAGCAGGGGGGTGCGGAGCATGAGGGGAAATGGTAACGACGCTCGCGAGTGGGGAACAGGAAAAGTTTGGTCGGCGGACATGCCCACTGAAGTGGGCAAGCCGGCGGAGGGCGCGGCTTGCGGGGGGGGATGCGTGCGACGATCATCCGCCGCATGGCCGCGATGCTTACTGCCGACACGAACGCCGCCGAGCCGACCGTTTCCGCGCGGGTGGCGCGTGTGTCGCTGGTCCTGCTGTTGACGATCAATTTGTTCAACTACATCGACCGGTACATCCTGGCGGCGGTCGAGCCGGAGTTGCGGAAGGAATTTTTCCCGCAGGCGGCGGGGGGGCCGGCGGTGTCGGCAAAGGACGAACTGGCCCGGGCGATGTCGAGCACGGGGTGGCTGGCGACGGCGTTCCTGATCTCGTACATGGTCACGGCGCCGCTTTTCGGGGCGATCGCCAACCGCATGAGCCGGTGGGTGCTGATCGCGATCGCCGTGACCGTGTGGAGTTTGGCGAGCGGGGCGTCGGGGCTGGCGGCGACGTTCGCGGTGCTGCTGATCACGCGGTGCTTCGTGGGCGTGGGCGAGGCGGGGTACGGGCCGGCCGCCCCGGCGCTGATTGCGGAGCTCTACTCGGCCAAGAACCGCGGGTTCATCATGGCCCTGTTCTACATGGCCATCCCGGTGGGGTCGGCGCTCGGGTACGTGTTCGGCGGGCTGATCACGGCGAAGATGGACGGCGTGGGCGGCATCCACGGGTGGCGGTGGCCGTTCTTCCTGGTCGTTTTGCCCGGGATCGCACTGGCGATCTGGGCGCTGATGATGCGGAAGCACGAGCCGGCGCGGCACGTCCCGGCGATCCCGGCGGCCGATCCGGCGGTTGCGGCGGAGAACGGCGGCCGGCCCGCGGCCAAGCCGCGATTCTCCGTCCGCCAGTATTTGTCGATCTTCAAGATCCCGTCGTACACGCTCGACACGGCGGGGATGACGGCGATGACGTTCGCGATCGGCGGGTTCTCGTTCTGGCTGCCGGCGTACCTCGTGGACCACGCCCACGTCGGCGGGGACGGCGCATCCCCCAAGGAAGTGCTCAGCGCCGTCAACTTTAAGTTTGGCGTGATCATGGCCGTGTGCGGGATCACGGCGACGCTGGCAGGGGGGTGGCTGGGCGATTACTTCAAGCGGCACTTTTCGGGGTCGTACTTCGTCGTGTCGGCGGCGGGGATACTGCTGTCGGCGCTGTTCATCGTGCTGATGATCCACACGCCGTTTCCCACGGCGTGGGTGTGGCTGACGCTGGCGGTGTTCTTTTTGTTCCTGAACACGGGCCCGTCGAACACGATTCTGGCGAACGTGACGTCGCCGGCCAACCGCGCGCAGGCGTTCGCGGTGAACATCTTCGTGATCCACGCGCTGGGCGACGCGATCTCGCCGCCGATCCTGGGGCAGCTGGTGGGCAAGTACTCGTGGAACGCGGCGCTGTACCTGGTCGTGGCGGTGATGGTGGTCGCGTCGGCGCTATGGTTGTGGGGCGCGGTCTACCTCAAGCGGGATGAAGAGCGTGCGGTGAGCGGCGCACCGGTTGAAGGGCGCGGTTTCCCGGTCATCGAACCTAGCGAGAAGTGATCCGCAGGACGCGCGTTTTCCCGGGGAACGCCATTGGACGCGCCCCGCAAGCGGGGCGGCTACAAAGAGGGTGCGCAAGCTGTTCGAACTTCCCTGTGCCCCCTCCGCAACCTCTGCGTCACTGCGGTGAGTTCCCCTATCACTTCGTGAAGAAGGGTTCGATCGTCTTGTGGATGATCGCGTAGGTGACGGCGCCGATGAACGCGGAGCAGGGGATGGTGAGGATCCAGGCCATGACGATCCGCTGGCCCCAGATCCAGCGGACGCTGCGGACGCCCTTGGTGGTGCCGACGCCGAGGATCGAGCCGGTGATGGCGTGGGTGGTGGAGAGGGGGACCTTGGTGAGGGTGGCGAAGATGATGGTGCCGGCGGCGGCGGTCTCGGCGCAGAAGCCGCCGACGGGCTGGAGGCGGGTGATGCCGCTGCCCATCGTCTTGACGATGCGCCAGCCGCCGAACATCGTGCCCAGGGCGATCGCGAAGTGGCAGACGATGATGATCGGGAAGCCGATGGTCGTGTCGGCGCCGAACAGGTGTAGCTTTGGGAACACGCCCCAGGTGACCCACGACTCGAGGTTGGCCGCGGTCAGCAGGGCGACGATGATGCCCATCGTTTTCTGGGCGTCGTTGCCGCCGTGCGCGAGCGAGTAAATCCCCGCCGACACGAGTTGGAGCCGGCGGAACATCGTGTCGACCTTGTGGGGCGTGGAGCGGACGAAGATCCACGACACGGCGACCATCAGGGCCGCCCCGACGACGAACCCGACGAGCGGGGCGAGGAAGATCCACATGAAGATCGGCAGCCACCCGGGCAGGTTCAGCACCCCGAACCCGCTCTTGGCGATGGCGGCCCCGGCGAACCCGGCGAGCAGCGCG
>DASPKW010000054.1:0-2742 GCA_035627895.1 Tepidisphaeraceae bacterium
TCACCGTCACCTCGTTCAGCGGCTACGCCGTCGTCGCCCAACCCGTGCCCGAGCCGGGGATCGGCCTCGCGGCCATCGCGTCGCTCGCAGCGGCCTGCCTTGCCCGGCGCACGCGCCGGCGTCGTTTGACCCGCAACCCCGGCGCTCAGTAGACTCTGCCCCCCGGTTCCGGGGATCAGCCGAGGCTTCATGGCGCGCGTCGAACTCCAGAACGTCAGCAAGATCTACCCCGGCGGCGTCACCGCCGTCGCGGGCATCGATCTGGCCATCGCCGACCAGGAGTTCATCGTCCTCGTCGGGCCGTCCGGGTGCGGGAAGAGCACCACGCTCCGCATGGTCGCCGGGCTCGAGGAGATCACCGGCGGGGCGGTCACGATCGGCGAGCGGGTCGTCAATCACGTCCCGCCGAAGGACCGCGACATCGCGATGGTCTTTCAGAACTACGCGCTCTACCCGCACATGACGGTTTACCGCAACATGGCTTTCGGGCTGGAGTTGCGGAAGGTTCCGAAGGCCGAGATCCGCCAGCGGGTCGAACAGGCGGCCAAGATCCTCGATATCGGTCATTTGCTCGACCGCAAGCCCAAGCAACTCTCCGGCGGGCAGCGCCAGCGCGTCGCCGTAGGCCGGGCGATCGTCCGCGAGCCAGCAGCGTTTCTGTTCGACGAGCCGCTGTCGAATCTGGACGCGAAATTGCGGGTCACCACCCGCGCCGAGCTCAAACGGCTGCACCAGCGCCTGCGGACGACTACAATTTACGTCACCCACGACCAGGAAGAGGCCATGACACTGGGCGACCGCATCGTCGTCCTCAAAGATGGCCGGATTCAGCAGGCGGACCGGCCGCTGACGGTGTACAATCACCCTTCCAACCGTTTCGTCGCCGGGTTTATCGGAATGCCCCCGATGAACTTCTTCGACGGGGCGGTGAAACTGGTCGGGGGGGAGATGGCGTTCGACGAGGGGCGCGACGTGTCGGGAGCGGGATTCAGGATCCCAATCCCGGGACGGCTACGAGAGAACTTGTCAGGCCGGGTCGGCCAGCACGTGGTGCTGGGGATTCGGCCCGAGCACTTCCACCTGTCGCCCGTGGGCGGCCCGGGGGAGAGTGCCGAGATCGAGGTGACCGTGACCGTGATCGAACCGCTGGGAAACGACATGGACGTGTACGTCCGGACCGCGCTGCACGACCCGGTCGTCGCGCGGGTCGAGGCCCGGGCGGGATTGGAACGGGACGCGCGGGTCCGGCTGTACGCGGACCTGCGGCGCGTCCACTTTTTCGAGCCCGGGGAGGCCGGGATGAACGTCAGCCTTTCGAAAGAGGCGGCCCATGCGCTTGCGTAAGCGACGCCATGGGACTAGCCTTGACGGAAGCCGCACGGCTATGTCCGCCCGCCGAAGGAGACTTTGGCGAGGCGGGTGATGGCGTTCATCCGCCGGTTTTTCGTCGGGTTCGGGTGAGTGGGCCGCCGGTTGGTGGCCTATTTTGTTTGGTACGTTGCGGCCGAGTGCGGTACGCGAATTGTGACGTGACCGAAGTCCGCGAGGGTGAGAGAAAACCGAATAGCGTTGCACAAGTGAATAGGTCGGCCCGTCCGCCGGACGGGTCGGCCGGACAACTGAATAGTCTGGCGAGCGAGCGAGGACAGGACTTATGCCGAATCCGGAACTGCTGCGAATCGTCGACGGGATCGCCCGCGACAAGAACATCGAGCGCGAGCAGGTCTACTCCGACGTGGAGCAGGCCATCGCGTCCGCGCTGCGCAAGCAATTCAACACCGAGGACACCAGCGAGTTCGCGGTCACGCTCGAGCGCGGCACGGGGGACATCACGGTCCAGCGCGGCGGCGAGTCGATCCCGCTTTCGGCGCTCGGGCGGATCGCCGCCCAGACCGCCAAGCAGGTCATGATCCAGCTGATCCGCCAGGACGAGCGCGGCAGCATCTACGAAGAGTTCAAGGACCGCGTCGGGACGATCGTGACGGGGACGATCGCGCGGTTCGAGGGCGGGACGATGATCGTCAACCTCGGGCGGGCCGAGGGCATCATGCCCAAGAGCGAGCAGATCCCGGGCGAGGCCCACCAGCAGGGCGAGCGCATCCAGGCGCTCGTCCTGGAAGTCCGTGACACGCCGGCCGCCGTCAAGATCATCATGAGCCGCAGCCACCCGGAACTGATCCGTCGGCTGTTCGAGCGCGAGGTGCCGGAGGTGGGCGAGCGGACGATCGAGATCAAGGCGCTGGCGCGCGAGCCGGGGCACCGGACGAAGATCGCGGTTTCGTCGATCGACACGAAGGTCGACGCGGTCGGGGCGTGCGTGGGCGTCCGCGGGAGCCGCATCAAGAACATCGTCGACGAACTCGGCGGCGAGAAGATCGACATCGTCCGCTGGAACGAGTCCAGTCAGATCCTGATCCAGAACGCGCTCAAGCCCGCGGAGGTGACGGAAGTCAGCCTCTGCTTCGAGCTCGGCCGGGCAACGGTGGTGGTGAACGAAGACCAGCTGAGCCTGGCGATCGGCAAGCGCGGGCAGAACGTCCGCCTCGCCGCCCGCCTGACCGGGTGGGACGTCGACATCCTCACGCCCGTCGAGTTCCAGAACGGCGTCAAGCGGCTCGAGGAGACGCTCAAGAGCGTCGAGGGCTTCCCGGCCGACGCGGCGGACAAGGTGATCGCGCTGGGCGTGATCGACGTCCGCGACATCGATGAGGTCGGCGCCGAACCGCTGATGGAAGAGCTCGG
>DASPKW010000055.1:0-43133 GCA_035627895.1 Tepidisphaeraceae bacterium
CGACCCTCCGCCCCGGCGTCATCGGGAGCATCTTCGCCCTCCCGCTCGCCGACCGGTCGGTCGACGTCTCCGCCTGCTTCCAGATGCTCGAGCATTTGCCGTTCGACTGCTTCACGCCCGCGCTCGCCGAGCTCCGCCGCGTCACCGCCGGCGCCGCCGTCGTCTCCCTGCCCGACTGCTCCCTCGCCCTCACCCTCCGGATCGGCCGGCTCAACCCGCGCCGCGACGGGATCGTCGTCTGCCGAACCCTCCAACCCGCCGGATGGGCCCTGCGCAGGTTCAAGACCGTCCCGAACGCCGCCGGCCACTATTGGGAGATCGGCCGCAAGGGCACCCCGCTAACCGTCGTCCGCCGCGCGATCACCGCCGCCGGCTGGCGCATCGAGAGTGAGACCCGGCCCGCGGAAAACGCGTATCACCGGTTCTTCGTGCTGCGCTGATTCGGAAAGACGAAAAACGAAAAGACGCAAAGAAAGCGATCGCCGCTTTACGTCTTTTCGTCTTTTCGGTTTTCAGCTTCCTCACCACGCATCCGTCCGGAACGCCTGCGCCGGCAGCCCGTCCTTGTTGAACAGATTCGCCCACGGGAACGTCGCCGCCCACGCGTACCGCACCGCGACCGGCTTGCTCACTTCCTTCGCCTTGAGCACGACCGCGTCGCCCTCGATCGTCGCCGTCGCCCAGTAGAACTGTTTGTCCCCACCGGCGACCGCGAAGCCCTGCAGCGGCTGGCCCGCGGGCGTCGCCAGCCCTTGGCCGGCGTGCGTAAACGTCACGCGCGCCGTGTCGCCTTGGACGGCGAGCTTCTCGAACACCGGGCCGTAGTACTCGACCTTCTGGCCGTACACGGCGCCGAGCGCGACGCGCGCGGCCCGCGCGCCGTACCCGGACTTGTTGGTCGGGTGGACGCCCGCCCCAAGGTCGCTGCCGGTCGCCATGAACGTGTTGGGGTAACCGGCGATGCGCGTGTGGATCTCGCGGCTCGCCCCGCCGGTGGGGTTGTTAACCTCCGCCGCCGGGCCGGTCATCGGCTTAACGGTGAACTTGCTCGCCTGGTCCGTGACCGCGTCCTTCGGGTCCCACGCCGGTCCGCCCCCGCTCGGCTTCTGGACGTAGACGAACGCGAAGTCGCCCTGGCCCCACTCGTTGCGCCACCCGCGGATCAGCGCGCCCATCAGCACGTACTGGTCAACCCCGCGGACCGCCGTCCCGCTCTCGCCCTGATCCCACAACACGCCCTTCATCGCGTACCCGACGTACCCGCGCAAATGCTGCTCGAACAGTTTGCCGGGCTTGCCGCCCTTGCTCATCGTGCCCGGCGGGCCGGGCTCGGCCGGCGCGGCCGGCTTGCGCGGGGCCGGCTTGCCCGGCTCGGCCTTGGGGGGCGCGGCCAGCGCCTTCTCGTACGCCGCCTTCGCCTTCTCGTACCGTGCCTTCTCCTCGTCGGGCTTGTACGACTCCATCCCCTTGGCTACGACCGCCTTTACGCCCATGTCGGCGTTGAACATCGCCTCGGTCAGCCAGTCGCCGGACGGCGTCCCGCCGACCGCGCCGTACATCAGCCCGATCGGCACGTTCAATTTCTTCTGCAGGGACAGGCCGAACGAGAAGTGGATCGCGCTGAACCCGTCGAGGTTCGCCGGCGTCGCTTCCATCCACCCGTTCTTGGGCGTGATCAGCCGGATCTTCGGGTACGGCCCGGCCGCGATGTTCTTCGCGAGCACCGGGTCCCTGCCCGAATAGCCCTTGCCCTTCCCGCCCATGTTCGACTGGCCCGACCCGAGCCAGACATCCCCCACGAGCACGTCCTTGAGCGTGAGCGTGTTCGCGCCGGCGATGGTCAGCACGTCCGGCCCGCCCGCCTCGAGCGCGTCGAGCTCGACGCGCCACTTGCCGTCGTCCCCGGCGGTCGCGGTCTTCTCCTGGCCGCGGAACTTCACGGTCACCTTCTCCCCCGCGGCGGCCGTGCCCCAGACCGGCACCGCCATCCCGCGCTGGAGCACCGCGTGGTCGCTGAACATCGGCGGGAGCTTGACCTCCGCTTGCGCCGAGAGCGCCCAGAACAACGAAAGTCCGACCGCGCCCACGCGGGAGATAATTCGAGTCATGCTGCTGCCGTCCTGGTTTGAGATGTCCTGCAGCAGGTAGTCGCGGGAATCACACGACGTTGCCGAAACGCAAAACAAGAAAGCCCGCGGAACGCATTCCGCGGGCTTTCGATCCGATTGCGTTGTCCGCGACTCGCGTGCGTTACGCCGGGGTCATTTCCTTGCCGGACATCAGGCTCGCGCCGCCGCCATGATGGTCGTCGTGGGCGGTGACCTTGTCGGGCTTGCCCAGGAGCTTGAGCCATCGGTAGTGCGACCCGATGCCCGCGGCGAACGACTTGTGCTCGTGGTACGCGATCCCGTGCTCCGCGCACAACTTCTCGACGATCTTCGACAGGGCCGGGAAGTGGATGTGGCAGATCTTCGGGAGCAGGTGGTGTTCGATCTGGAAGTTGAGCCCGCCGACGAGCCAGCAGAGGACGGGGTTGTTGCGGCCGAAGTCGGCGGTCGTCTCGACCTGGTGGACGGCCCAGGCGCCGGCCATGTACTCCGGGTCGCCGACGGGCATCGGGAACTCGGCCTCCTCGACGCAGTGGGCGAGCTGGAAGACGACGGCGAGCGAGATCCCGACGACCGCCGCCGCGATCGCGTAGCACGCGACGACCACCCAGAACGAGTGGAACAACATCGGGATGACGAACGCGACGGTGAGGAAGAAGGCCTTGCCGAAGAAGAAGAAGAACAAGTTCCACCCGCGCGGGCGGGGGACGGGGTTGCCGCCCAGCTTGCCGCGGGCCATCTCGACGTAGTCGTCGACGAGGTGCCACTTGACCGCCATCAGGCAGTAGAGGAACCAGACGTAGACGTGCTGGAAGCGGTGGAACCAGTAGCGGGGCTGGTGGGGGCTGAGCCGGCCGAGGGCGCCCAGTTCGATGTCGGTGTCGTGGCCGGTGATGTTCGTGTAGGTGTGGTGAAGGACGCCGTGCTTCCAATGCCACTGGTAGGAACTGCCCCCGATCAGGTCGAGGGTGTACGCCATCAGCTTGTTGACCCAGCCGCGCTCGGAGAAGGCGTTGTGCCCGCCGTCGTGCTGAATGTTGAGCCCGACGCCGGCGATCGCGAAGCCCATCAGGATCGACACCAACCCCGCCTGCCACCAGTTCTGGACGACGAACAAAAGCGCCAGGTACGACGCGACCAGCGTCGCCAGGATGATGAAGGCCTTGAGCCAGATCTGCCAGTTGCCGCGGCGCGGGAGGCCGGTCTCGACGAAGTACGCGTCGACGCGGCGCTTCAACTCGGCCTGGAACTGTCCGCTGCCCTTGAACTTGAGCACCCCGGCCGCCTTGCGCGGCGGGGGGGCCGGCAGTTCGCTCGAAACCAAGGCGGTGGAATCTACAGTGTCGGTATGGGCCATCATTCCGCCGAAATGACTAAGGAAATTGGGAAAGTCCGCACCAGGAAGGTACAGACCTGATGGAAAATTAAACGGGGGCGTTTCGGATGCAATCGTCCGTAACGCGGCTATCTTTTACTCTATGCGCGGTTCAATTGCGAACGGACAGAAAAAGCCCGTAAAGATCAAATGATCGGCAGAATTGTTCGATCTGCTGGATCTTGCAGCGGCCCGGGCGATACCCCGGCGGCGTCGTGTGATTCGCCGGAGCCGGGCAACTTTGCTAAGATCGCCCGACTTATGGCCACCCTGACGTACCGTACTGCGGGCGAGTCGCACGGGCCCGCGCTGATCGCCCTGATCGAAGGCATGCCGGCAGGCGTTCCCGTTGATAAAACGTTTATCGATAGTGAATTGCGCCGGCGTCAGGGAGGCTACGGGCGGGGCGGCCGGCAGAAGATCGAGGTCGACCAGATCAAAGTGCTTTCAGGGGTACGTCGGGGGCGCACCATCGGGTCGCCGATTGTCCTGGAGATCATAAACAACGACTCGCGCCTCGATGATGCGCCGCCCGTTCACCGGCCGCGGCCGGGCCATGCGGACCTCGCGGGTTCGATTAAGTGGCTCACGACCGATTGCCGGGAAACCTTGGAACGCGCCAGCGCGCGCGAGACCGCGGCGCGCGTCGCGGCCGGCGCCCTATCGCGCTGCCTGCTCCGCGAGTTCGGCATCGAAGCATTCGCATACGTCCTGTCGATCGGCGACGTCGAGGCGACGAACATCGACTGGTCCAAATCCGTGGAAGAACTCCGGGCCGCGCGAGACCAGGGCGACTTGTTCAAGGAGTGGGTCGCGTGCCCCGACCCCGACGCGGCCACGGCGATGCGGGCGGCGATCAAGACGATCAAGACGCAGCTCGACACGCTGGGCGGGCTGGTCGAGTGCCGGGTGTTCGGGTGCCCGCCGGGCCTGGGGACGTGCGTGCACTACGACCAGAAACTCGACGCCCGCCTGGCGATGGCCGTCATGGGCACGCAGGCGTTCAAGGCCGTCGAGATCGGGATGGGCAAGGACGTGGCGGGCCTCCCGGGCAGCAAGGTGCACGACGAGATCGGGTACGACGCGTCGAAGAAGGATTCGCTGACCCTGGGCTTCGTACGCAAGACGAACAACGCCGGCGGCCTCGAGGGCGGGATGACCAATGGCCAGCCGATCGTCGTGCGCGGGGCCAAGAAGCCGATCGCGACGCTCATGAAGCCGCTCGAGAGCGTGGACCTGAACACGAAGGAAGTGAGCAAGGCGGCGTACGAACGGAGCGACGCGTGCGCGGTGCCGGCGGCGAGCGTGATCCTCGAAAACATCGTCGCGTTCGAGGTGGCACGGGCGATGGTCGAGAAGTTCGCGGGGGACTCGCTGACGGAAATGCGGGCGAATTACGAGAGCTTTCTGGCGATGGCGCGGCGGCTGCCGCTGGGCTGAGGAGAGTCTCACCACGGAGGCACGGAGACACGGAGGAGGGGCGGGGAGAGGAATCGGCGGCGCGGCTCGCGGGGAAGCGTCGGACCTGTCATTCCGAGGTACTCCGAGGAATCTGGCCGGAGCGTTGAGGCCCGTTCGACTTCGGCGATTCGTGTTCGGGGGCTGATTGCCAAAGTCGGACAGGCCTCGCCGCTCGGGGCCGGATCCCTCGTTCCGCGGGATGACCGTTCGAACGGTGGTGCGCGCACGGGCGCTATTCCCATTCCTTCGACGACCTCCCTACAATCCTCCCGTGAGCGCCGTCCCCACGTCGATCGATTTCTGGCTGTCATCCTTCGCCCTCCACCCGTTCATCCACGAACACGTGTCGGTGGTGCTGGCGGCGCTGCCGGAGCACGTGCGTCAGGATTTGGTGTCGGACCCGTCCTTCCTCATGTGCGATTACGAGCCGGCGCTCGGCCCGGCGTGGTTCCCGGTGGCGCGGCCGGGGGTGCGGGGAAAGCCCGGGCGGTCGGTCGTGCTCAAGCGCACGTTGCGGCGCAGGCCCGAGCCGTTCGTGCGGTGGGTGATCGCGCACGAGCTGGCCCACGCGCACCTCCGCAACGGCGGGCGCCACCCGGGCGAAGACCCGGAACACGCCGCCGACTCGCTCGCCGCGGACTGGGGATTCCCGCGCCCGGGGTGACCATCGTGCAACGAACCACGTGTGCGCAGCACACCTGCTTGCGGGTTAGCGGTCGCACCGAGTCCGGGAAACCGACCGCGCGAATGACCCCCGAGCGCCCGGGAACCCGTATGCGATTAAACCACGGATCTATAAACATCCGTCCGTTTTCCCATCGCACGGCGCCCCGCGACTCGGTACCTTAATCCGTCACGTGAGCGAACCATGACGAACAAGCAGAAACAACAGGCGTGGCGGGCGAAAGACCGGCGGCGGAAGTCGACGTCGATCATCTCGCTCGCGCTGGTCCCGCTCGGGCTCCTGGGCCTGGGATATGTCGGGTGCGATAAGAACAACGAGGAGCCGCCGCAGGTCGCGTCCGCGGAGGGCCTGCCCGGCGACTTCACCGGCGAGGTCGACCCGGCCGAGCCGATCACCACGCCGATGTTCGGCACGCCCCTCCCCGAAGACGGCACCGTGCCGCCGATCACCACCACGACGACGACCACCCTGATCGACCCGGATGGCAAGGCGTACGACCCGACCCGGACGTACGCCGCGACGCCCGTGGTGCAGTGGGAGCGGTCGACGTTCCTGCCGGTGTTCGTCCCGGTACCGGTGTGGTCGGTGCCGACGTACCGCCCGCGGGCCTTGGCGGGCTCGACGACCAGCAACTCGCAGCAGCGGTACGTGCGGTCGTCGTCGGGGTCGCGGACGTTCATCCCGATCTTCTGGTCCGGCTCGTCGTGGACGCGGACGGCGCCGTACCGCCCGGGGTATTCGTCCAGCGGCTACCGCACCGGGCCGTCGGGGTCGTCCGGCTACCGGAGCGGCTCGTCGTCGGGAACGTCGCGCGGGGGCTTCGGGTCGAGCTCGGGGTCGTACTCGTCCTCGAGTTCGTCGTGAGCGCGGGCGCCACGCGGTAACCCCACGCGAGCCGGAATCAACTTATGCTCCGCATCCCCACCCAGCCGCGCGCGAATTGGCAATCCGTCGTCGAATCCCAGGGCTTCCACTTCCACACGATCGACGAGGCCCCCTACTGGGACGAGTCCGTCTGCTACCTGCTCAACGCCCGCCAGGTCGATCAAATCGAGGCGGCCACCTACGCGCTGAACGACATGTGCCTCAAGGCCGTCCAGCACGTGATCGACCGCAACCTCTTTCACCTGTTCCTTATCCCGCCCGAGGTCGTGCCGTGGGTCGTGCGGTCGTGGGAGACCGACGAGTTCACCCTCTACGGCCGGTTCGACCTCGCCTACGATGGCCGCGGCGACCCCAAGCTCCTCGAGTACAACGCCGACACGCCCACGTCGCTCCTCGAGGCCGCCGTCATCCAGTGGTTCTGGCTCAAGGAGGTGGAACAAAACCCGGGCGCGTTCTCGCCCGAGCTCGCGCGCCACGCCGGCGCGTCCGGGCTCGACCAGTTCAATTCCCTGCACGAGCGGCTGATCGAGGCGTGGGGCGCGTACGCCAACGTCATCCGCGCCCGCCGCGCCGCCAACCCGCAGGTGTTCAACCCGACGATGTACTTCACGTGCGCCAGCGGGCACGTCGAAGACTTCATGACGACCCAGTACCTCCGCGACACGGCCGCCCAGGCGTTCGGCGGGTCGATCGGCGATGAGGACGACGCGGACGACGACGACCCCTTCGGCGGCTTCGGCCGGTCGGGCGGCGCGCCGACCGGGGGCGAGTTCCCGACCGAGTTCATCCCGATCGAGCAGATCGGCTTCAACCACCCGCGCCAGCTGTTCGTCGACGCCCGCGAGCGCCCGATCCACAACCTCTTCAAGCTCTACCCGTGGGAGTGGCTGGTGCGCGAGCAGTTCGGCCCGATGATCCCCCGCACGCTCGTCCACTGGCTCGAGGCGCCGTGGAAGATGCTCCTCTCCAACAAGGCCGTCCTCCCGATCCTGTCCGAGCTCTTCCCGCGCAGCCCGTACCTGCTCCCCGCGAGCTTCCAGCCGATCAACGGCCCGCACGTCCGCAAGCCGATCCTCTCGCGCGAAGGGGCGAACGTCTCCATGGTCATCGGCGGGAAGGTCGTCATCGAGACGCCCGGCCCCTACGGCGCCGGCCCGTTCGTCTACCAGCAGCTCCAGCCGCTCCCCGACCACCAGGGCCACCTGCCCGTCGTCGGGTCGTGGATGGTCAACGGCCACGCCGCCGGCATCGGCATCCGCGAGGACACCTCCCCCATCACCGGAAACACCAGCCGGTTCGTGCCGCACTTGTTCGTGAGGTAGTCCATTGTCAATGGTCCATGGTCCGTTGTGGCAGCCTGGTTGTCGTAGACGCTGCCGCGACTGGGCAATGGACAATTGACAATGGACAATGGACACTGAACCACATCACATCCCTTCAGGTGAGGAACAATGACCGACCTGCTCGCCGCCTTCGACCGGTTCGACCAATCGGCCGTCAACGTCTTCCTGTGGTCGTTGATCTACGGCCTGCTCGGCATCGTGCTGACGGTGCTCGGGTACAAGGTGTTCGACTGGATCACGCCGCACATCGACGTCGAAAAGGAACTGGCCGACAAGCAGAACGTCGCCGTCGCGATCGTCTGCGGCGCGCTCATCCTGGGCATCGCCATCGTCGCCGCCGCGGCGCTGGGGTAGTGAGCGCCGACACGTCGAAGCACTGGGGGCCCGTTTAGCCGCGACCCGAAGGGCGAGCTTCAAGCGAGCCCGAAGGCGAGCGCGGTGGGAACTGCCAGCGGCGCCTATTTGAGAACGACGGATCCGGAGGGCACTCCTTCCCGGACCCAATCCGGTGCCATGACCAGTGGACCGCGGGGGCCTTTCTGCCGATGTAAGTAGCGTGCCGGCCCGAAGAAACGGCTCGCGTCACGTCGCCGCGCGCCGGTGGACCCCGTAAGATGTACGGCACCCTATTCCGGCACCTTCCGGAGCGCGGTATGATGCCGCCACTCACTTCTGTCCGGCCGCGGTCGTCCACATCTCACGCACGGGTCACCTCAGGCCGGCCCAACTCACGTCGGAGTCGTACATGCGCCGTCGAGGCTTCACCCTGGTCGAGTTGCTCGTCGTCATCGGCATCATCGCGCTGCTGATCTCGATCCTCCTCCCCTCGCTCAACAAGGCCCGCGAGAGCGCCAACCGCGTCGCCTGCCTCTCGAATCTCAAGCAGATCGGGATGGCGTACATGATGTACTGCGACGCCAACAAGGGGTGGATGCCCAAGACGCCCAAGACCGGCGCCGGCGAGTACGAGGACGCCATCTGGTGGCAGGCCGCCCGCCGCGCCGACATCGGCAACCAGGGCATCGGCAAGTACCTCGGCCTGACCGAGCACAACACGAAGGTGATGGTCTGCCCGTCGGACGAGACGGGTCACCGCCCCGCCGGCGTGTACCCTTACAGCTACACAATCAACAACCAGATGCACGGGAACGGCCCCAAGCCGGTCAAGAAGCTGACGGCCATCCGCAACTCCTCGGAGAAGGTCATCTGGTACGAGGAGGACGAGTCGACGATCGATGACGCCAACGCGCAGTTGTGGTCGCAGGCGGGCAATTGGAAAGGGACCGACCTGCTCGCGCTCCGCCACGACCGGGGGGCGATGAAGACGCTGCCCGACACGCCCAACCCGCCGAGCAACCCGGTGCCGAACAAGGCCGCGCGGGGGAACGTCGCCTTCGCCGACGGGCACGCCGACTACGTGTCGCGCGACGTCGCCCACGCCAAGAACTACGCCTGCCCCGACCCGACCGCGTTCCCGACCGACCCGGACATGGGGCCGTGAGCGGACGTGGGAACACACGAGGACAGACGATGGAGGATGGAAGATGGCGCACCCGCGTCGCTTCCATCCTCCATCTTCTATCCGTGCGTGTTAATCTCACGCGTCACTCCCGCGCGTACGCCTTCCCCAACCCCGCCGGCGACCCGGACCGCCCCGCCAATCCGGCCAGCGCGATCAGCGTGACGACGTACGGCAGCGCGCGCAGCGCGAAATGAATCGCGTCCGCCGCCCCCGCGCGCGACGCCGGCGCCACCGCCGACAGCACCCGCTCGATCACCGGGTACAGCGGCCCCGTCTGCGCCTCGGCCTGCAGCGCGACCGCCCGCACCAGCCCGAAGAACGCCGCCGCCACCAGCACGCCCGTCGCGCTCCACCGCCCGAAGATCACGATCGCCAGCGCCAAAAACCCCTGCCCTTCCGTCATGTTCTCCTGAAACGACCAGACGCGCAGCGTCGAGAGGTACGCCCCGGCCACGCCCGCGCACGCCGCCGCGAAGCAGATCGCCAGCACCTTCCGCCGCCCGACGGGCACGCCCGCCGCGTCGGCCGCGTGGGGCGCCTCGCCGATTGCCGTCAGTTCCAGCCCCGCCCGTGTCCGCCGAAGGTACACGCCCACGAGCCCGACCCCCGCGACCGCGACCCCCGCCATCCACCACGTCCCCCCGGCCAACGTCGTCACCCCACGCGGCGCGACCGGCAGCGCCTTGAACAGCAGCGCCGTCGCCCCGACCGCCAGCAAGTTGACCCCCGCCCCCGCCACGATCTGATCCGCCCCCAGCGGCACCACGACGACCGCGAACACCAACCCGAGCACCACCGCAGCCGCCACCGCCGCCCCCATCCCCGCCAACACCGCCACCCCCGGCCCGGACGCCGGCGCCACCTGCGCCGCCACCGCGAACCCCGCCAGCGCCCCGGTCAGCATCATCCCCTCCACCCCGATGTTCACCACCCCCGCCCGCTCCGCCATCAACTCCCCCGTCGCCGCGATCAGCAGCGGCGTCGTGTAAAGCGCGGTCGCGGCCAGGACGGACATGGCGACAGTTTAGAGTTGCGAGTTGCGAGTTGCGAGTTGCGAGACCATCGGTCAGTGGTCAGTTGTGTGTGGATTCGCGCATCCGCGCGACCCCGCTCGAAGTCGAAGGCCGTACTTAGCGGTCGCACCGAAGGTGCGCGTTCGCGCTCCGTTGACCATTGGCGCCATATACGATCGCGCCGCCACCATTCCCCACTCGCAACCCGCAACTCGCAACTCGCAACTCCCTTCCATGCTACAATCCCGCGACTTGCACGGAGGCAATCGCATGGCACGGAGGCGGTCGGGACTATCGGCGCGCGAACAACAGATGGCCGCCGACGCGCTCGTGCGCCTGGCCAAAGACCCGCGCGGGCGCCTCTTCCTCATCATCACGATCGTCGTCGGCCTCATCGCCCTCGGCGTCTGGTGGTGGGCCGACCAGCGCAAGCGCGACGCCGACGCCCGCGCCGGCGGTACGCCGACCACAACGTCCCCCACCCCCGCCGACGGCACGATCCGCGTCGCCACCTGGAACCTCCGCAAGTTCGCCGACCGCGACAAGCCCGGCCAACACCCGCCCGACCTCCTCACCATCGCCCGCATCATCAAGGACGCGCAGTTCGACGTCCTGGCGATCCAGGAAGTTCAGGCCGCCGGCCCCCCGACCCTCCAAAAGCTCCGCCGACAGCTCAACGAGCCCTGGCGGCACGCCGTCACCGCCGTCACAGGCAACAACGAGCGATACGGCTTCCTCTACCGCGCCGACCGCGTCGAACTGCTCGAAGAGCCGCGCCTCTACGACGGCCCCGAGGCCGGTGTGTTCGACCGCGTGCCGGCGATCGCCAAGTTCCGCGCCGGGCAGTTCGACTTCGTCCTGCTGACCGCCCACCTGTGGTACGGCGACAAGGCCAACAACTCGCGCCGCCGCGCCGAGGCCGCCGCGCTCCTCCGCATCGCCCAACAACTCGCCGCCGGCCCCGAGAAGGACGTGATCGTCCTCGGCGACTTCAACGAGATGCGCGCGAGCGGCAACCTCCCCCAGTTCGAGGCCGCCGGCTTCGCCAAGCTCAACGCCGAGCCCACCAACCTCGGCTCCACCGAGGTGTACGACAACGTCCTGATCGACCGCCGGCCGACGCGCGAGTTCGCCGGCGCCGCCGGCGTCATCCGCTTCGACGAGCTCTACACCGCCGGCGACGACAAGCGGGCCGCCGAAGAGATCTCCGACCACCGCCCCGTCTGGGCGCAATTCATGACCGCCGGCCCGGACGACGATTAGCGCACCGACCCGCGGCGCGATCGTCGTTGCCTATGCGCCGTCGGACGCGTTACCCTTCCCCCATGCCCGCCGCCGCCGAGCACTTCCGCCACGCCTCCTTCTGGACCGGCCGAACCCTCCGCACCGCCCTCGCAGCCGCCGTCCTGCTCCTGCTCATCCGCGTCGGCTGGGGCTGGCACCTTTCCTCAAAGGTCCGCGCCCAGCTCGACGCCGCCCGCGCCCGCGGCGAGGCCACCACCGCCGCCGAAGTCTCCCTGTCCGCACCCGCCCCCGGCCAAAACGCGTGGGACCTCCACACCCGCGCGATGAACGCCACGATCTTCGGCGTCGACAGCCCGCGCAGCAGCAACCTCGAATACACAAGCTACCCGCCCTACGGACCCAAGTGGCTCAAGCTCGCCGAGGGGTCCGAGGCGCGCCACGGCCCGGCGTTCGCGCTCGCCCGCCAGGCCCGCGCGCACCCGCTCGCCCGCGCCCGCGACACCTTCGATCCCGACCCCAAGGCGATGATGGTCAACGGCCTGAACTCCGCCCGCAACCTCGCAAACCTGCTCGCCGATAGCGCGCAGTTCCTCGAGACCCGCGGCCAATACGCCGAGGCCGCCGAGCGCTTCCGCGACGTGCTGCACCTGGCCCGATCGCTCCGGCAGGACCCCGTCCTCGTCTCGCAGCTCGTCGCGCTCGGCTTAGAAGCCCTGGCGTGCGGCGGCATCCAGATCGCCGCCCCGGGCCTCCGCGCCGGCGCCCGCGACCCGGCCACCCGAAAGGCAATCACCGGCCTGATCGCCGACCTGCTCGACGAGGGCGCCGCCCGCGACGGCTTCCGCGCCGCCGCCGTCGCCGAGCGGATCGTCGTAACCCACATGCTCCGCACGGCCGGCGACCAGCGCCTCGCCATCCGCCCGCTCGCCGACCGCCAGATCGCGTTCGAGTCCGCCAACGCGGCGGTCGTCGCCGAGGCCGTCGCCGCCGACACCTGGCCCGCCGCCGAACTGATCCTGACCCGCATCAAGACCGAGCCGGCCATCTTCGGCCCCGGCGGCGCGTGGGCCGGGATCTTCGGCACCGCCCCCGCCGCCCCGTTCGTCCCGCGCTACTCGCGGTGGTTCCACTGGGGCTTCGGCGAGTTCTACGGCAAGGGGATCGAGAAGCAGATTCAGGGCCTGGCCGAGCGCCGCATCACCGCCGTCGCGCTCGCGATGCAGCTTTACTACGCCGACCACAACCGCTGGCCCACCCGCCTCGCCGACCTCGTCCCGACGTACCTGCCCGCCGTCCCGCGCGACCCCTACCGCGCCGCCGCGCCCGAGGTCGGCTACGTGACCCTTCCCAAAGGACTGCCCGACGGCACCGACCGCCCACTCATCTACGTCGAGCCCGGCCCGGTCGACTCGCAGGACGTAAACCAGTGGAAGCAGCCGATGTACGGCTGGCAACAGGGCACGATCAACGGCCTCTCCGCCCGCGTCCCGATCCGCCAGTACCGCGACGTCACCCGCTTCCGCCCGGCCGACGTGAAGATCAACGAGGACGGCGACATCGGCCCCGCGCCCGGCGGCGGGTTCGGCTCGATGTACGCGCCTCCCCCACCGCCGGTGTCGCCCACACCGTCAACGCCCGGCGTCGATGACGATCCGGACAAACCCGACGCCCCACGGAAGGGCGAACACGAACAGCCCGATCCCGACGCACCAAAGCACCCCTAGCTCGACGAGCCCCAGCGCCACCCGTCCCGGCCCCGCGCCCGCCGCCCGCACGAGCCACTGGCCGACCCGCAGAAACGTCCCGACCAGCGCCACCAGGTAGAGCGCGATCGCCACGACCACCAGCACGACGGCCGCCACACCACCCGCGTTCGCCCGCTGCACCGGCGCCTCACCGTGTTGGAACGTGAACGCCATCGCGACCGCCGCCGCCGCACACACCGCCGCCGGCACCAGCAAGAGCAACGGCGCCGCCGTGTACGCCCCCAGCGCCTCCGCCACCCGCCGCACCTCCGCCGACCGCCCCGGCGCGCGGAAGATCGTCCGCTGCACCCCCGCCAGGTGAAACCCGAGCAGCGCCAGCCCGACCGGCATCACCCACCACAGCGTCGCCCCCGCCGACCACGGCACGTGAAAATCGTCCTTCCACCCCGGCCGCGGCTCCCCGCTCACGCCGACCGCCGCCCCGAACAGCACCACCGGCGACTCCGGCTGCCACGCGAAGTGCGCGTACACGCGCTCCGCCCCGGCCGCGGTCTGCCCGCCCCCGGCCGCCGTCAGCACCGCCACCCAAATCCAGACGAGCAACATCGCCAATATCGCCCCCGTCACCCGCGCGAAAGCCCGCGCATCCCCCAACTCCTGCGGCCGCAGCGGCTCATCCACCAAGCCCCGCCCGCCCCGGATGAACCGCCGCGCCGTCGCCAGATACGCCCGCACGAACCCCCGCCGCCGCCGGTGCGCCCACGGGATCGCGCTGACCCGCAGCGCCTCCCGGTCGACCGCGATCCCGCACTCCGGGCACCGCCCGCCGGCCATCGCGCGCAAATCGTACCCGCACGCCGGGCAGGGGAACGCACGGTCGGTCGGGATGGGGGTGGGCCGTTGCTCCATGCAGCGGGCGTGAGCATACCGCAATAGCCGTAGGTCAACGATCCGCCGACGCGCATTGCGACCGGTTCACTTCGACCGCGAGCACCCCGTCCATACCGCGCTTCAGCAACGCGTTGCGTCGCAGCTATCAGGGTCCACCCCTCCTCGGTCCGACGATCGCGCGGTACGCTCTCACCATGCCCGACGCCGCCGCCCCCGACGAGCGCTTCCGCCACCCGTCGTTCTGGACCGGCCGGTGGGTGCGCGGACTCGTGGTCGCGCTGGTCCTGCTCGCCGGGCTGCGGGCCGCGTGGGGCTGGAGCGTCGAGCGGAAGGTGCGGGCCCAATGGGACGCCGCCCGCCAGCGCGGTGAGGCGACCGGCGCCGCCGAGATCCGCCTGAGCAGTCCACCCACGAACGAAGACGCCTGGCCGGTCGTCGTGCGCGCGATCGCGGCCCTCGTCCCGTCGGTCGAGTCGCCACGGCAGAGCAACCTGGAGTACACCGCGTACCCGCCCTACGGGCCGAAGTGGTACGCGCTGGCCGAGGCCGCCGAAAAGGCGCACGGGCCGGCATTTGCCACGGCCCGGCAGGCCCGGTCCTTCCCGCTGGCCCGCCTGCGGGACAAGGTCGACTTGTCGCGCAACATGCCGTCGGCGGATTACAACGGCGCGCGCGAGCTGTCCAACCTGCTCGTCGACGGCGCGCAGCTCGCCGAGGTGAAGGGGAATCACGCCGAGGCCGTCGAGCGCCTGCGGGACGCGTGGCACGTCGCCCGGTGCGTCCGGCAGGACCCGTGGCTGGTCGCACAGCTCGTCGCGATGGGCATCGATTCGATGGTCTGCAACGGCGCGCTGATCATCGGCCCCGGGCTCGACCTGCGGGAGTCGACGCCCACCGGCCCCGCGACGCGCGCCGCGGTCCGCGGCCTGATCGCCGACCTGCTCGCCGAGCAGCCCGACGCCGACGCCATGGTCGCCACGATGGCCGCGGAGCGCCTGATGGCGGAATCGGTCACGCGCGACGTCGGCGGCCCGCGGTGGGTGTTGCACCCGCTGCGGGAGGCCCAGATGCTGCGCGCGAACGCCATCTTCCCCGCCGCCGCCGATGCCGTGCGCCGCCCCGATTGGCCAGCCGCCCGGTCCGCGCGAATCGACCACCCGCGGAACGCGCGCGGGGACGAACACGCCGCCCTGATTGCCGCCTACGGCCCGGACGCCGGGTCCGCCGTCATGCCGGTCTACCACCACTGGTTCGACTGGGCCTACCCGTCGCCCAACCGGGCGGTCGAGTACTACTTCCGTGGTCTCGCCGAGCGTCGGATGACCGCCGCGGCGCTCGCCGGGCAGTTGTTCCGCGCGGACCACAGTCGGTGGCCGGCGTCGCTCGCCGAACTCGCGCCCGCTTACCTCCCGGCCGTCCCACGCGACCCGTTTCGCGCCGATGGCGGGGCGATCGGGTACGCGGTCCTGCCCAAGGCGCTCCCCGGCGGCGGCGGGGACCGGCCGCTGCTTTCATCGGAGTACGCGAACGTCAACACCGATTACGCCGCCCGGTGGCGCGAGCCGTTCTACGAATGGTCTTGGCGCGAATCGGCCGACGGCAAGTACGTCTCGGACGCCGTCCGCCAGTACCGCGATCTGGCCAGGTTCCGTCCGGCCGACGTGCCGATCAAGGAGTACGACCGGTACGACCCCCCCGACCCCGACGCGGCCGTCCCACCTCCGTCGCCGTCACCCGCCGAGCCCGTGCGCCCACAGCCGGACGAACCCGGCGGCCCACGGCAGGACAAACAGGAATAACAACGCCCCGGCCACCCAGAGCAGTGCCAGTTCCCCCACGGCCAGTGCCACCCGCCCTGGCCCCGCACCCGTCGACCGCGCCACCCACTGCCCGACGCGCAGCGCCGTCCAGCCCACGGCCCGGACGTACAGCAGCAACCCGAGCAGGAACAGCGCCATCGTGACGATGCGCATCCCCTGCGAGCGCCACGCGCCCAACGCCTCCGCCCGGTCCACGACCACCAGCGCCAGTGCGTAAACCATCGTCGCCGGCACGAGGTTCAGCAGCGGCGCGCTCGCGTACGACCCCAGCGCCACGGCCGTCCGCCGCACGCCCGCCGACCGCCCCCGCGCGCGAAATACCGTCCGCTGCACGGTCGCCAGATGATACCCGAGCAGGATCGCCGCCGCCGGCATCATCCACGGCAGCGTCATCCCTGCCGACCACGGGACGCCCAGTTCGTCCAGCCACCCGGGCCGGCGCATCGCCGACTCATTGTCGTGCCGGAACGCGATCAGGGCGTACACCATTCCGCGCGACGCGACCGCCGTCGCCACCCACGCCACCGCCAGCAGCAGCCCGAGCACCACGCCGGTCACCCGCGCGAACGCCCGCGCGTCGCCCAGGTCCTGCGGCCTCAGTTGCTCGTGGAGTAGCGCCCTGTTCCCGCGGGTGAACATCCGCGCCGTCTTGAGGTACGCCCGCACCCGCCCGATCCGCCGCCGGTGCGCCCACGGGATCGCGCTCACGTCCAGCGCCGCCCGGTCCACCGCCTGCCCGCACTCCGGGCACCGGTCGCCCACCATCGCGCGCAAATCGTACCCGCACGACGGGCACGGCAGCTCGCGCGTCAAGGCGGCGTCAGTCATGCGTGAAGGACCCTTTTAGCCGCCAGGCTTGCCCGGCGCGTCCCGAGGCGCTTCCGGTTCTCGGCCCCCCCCTTACACGCTGAAGCGTGAACTCCGAGCGCCGCGAATCCGCACTCAATTCCCGTTCAACCGCGCCCGGATGAACTCCGCCCGCGCCGCGCGCCTCAGGTCCCCGTCCAGCTTCCGCCCCTGGATCTTCTGCAAATGCGCGGGCTGCGTCAGCAGGAACAACTCGTTGATCGTCCGCACGTCCACGTCCTTCACGCGCCCCAGGTTGACGCCCATGCGCAGGTGCGACAGCAGGAACAGCGTCTCCTCGCTGGCCATCAGCCGCGCCGCCCGCAGCGTCCCCAGCGCCCGGCAGACCTTGTCGTCCAGCGCCGTCGTCCGGTCGTTGACCAGCGTCTTGCGCGCCCGGTGCTCGTACTCGATGATCTGCGGGATCACCACGTGCCGGAAGTCCGCGATGATCTCCTCCTCGCTCTTGCCCAGCGTCGTCTGGTTCGAGATCTGGTAGAAGTCGCCCGTCGCCTCGGTCCCCTCGCCGTACAACCCGCGCACGGCCAGCTTCATGTCCTTGGCCGCCCGGAACACCTTCTCGATCTCGCCGGTCAGCTTGAGGGCCGGCAGGTGCAGCATGACCGACACGCGGATGCCCGTGCCGACGTTGGTCGGGCAGGCCGTCAGGTACCCGAACCGCGGGTGGAACGCGTACGGCACGCGCGCCTCGATCTGGTCGTCGATCCCGTTGATCTGCTGCCACGCCTCGTCCAGCTGCAGCCCCGACCGCAGGCACTGGATGCGGAGGTGGTCCTCCTCGTTCACCATGATCGCGACCGTCTCGTCCCCCGACACGAACACGCCCCGCGCCCCCTCGTTGGTCGAGTGCTGCTTCGAGATCAAATGCCGCTCGACCAGCAACTGCCGGTCGATCTCTGGCGCATCGTCCAAATTGACGTAGAACGAGTTCGGCGACACCGGGTTGTCCAACAGCGCCTGACTCAGCTGCTTGGTCAGCCCGTTCCGCTCGGTGCGGGACGCGCGCGACAAAAACCGGTGCCCGGCGATGTTCCGCGCCAGGCGGATCCGCGACGAGATCACGATCTCGCTCATCGGCCCGTTTCCACGGAGCCATTCGCCGGCACGGCTGGTGAGGTCGGAGAGTTTCATGGTGGTAGTTGCGAGTTGCGAGTGATGAGTTGCGAGTAAATGAGGGCGGCGAGTCGAGCGAGGGCGGCGAATGACTTCACTCGCAGCTCACAACCCCGAACTCGCAACTCATCCCGCTTCCGCTTCCTTGATCGCGTCCCGCAGCTGGGCGGCCCGCTCGTAATCCTCGTTCTCGACCGCGCGCTGCAGTTCCTTCTTTAGCTTCGTCGCGTCGGCCGACTTACGCTTCTTCGGGACCGACCCCGCCGCCGACCCGCCGCCCCGCGCCGGCACCTTGCCGACGTGGTGCGTTTGCCCTTCGTGGGCCCGGTGCAGCAGCGGCGTCAAATCCTTCTCGAACAGATCGTAGTCCTTCTCGCACCCGAACAGCCCGTGCTGCCGGAACTCGGCCCACGTGATCCCGCAGTTCTCGCACGTCGTCCCGAGCTCCTTCTGCAGCCCGCTGTGGGCCATCACGAAGTTGGTCAGCAGCTCGTTGATCGGCGTGTGCCCCTTGACCGGCAGCCCCTCGCTCTGCGCGGCGCACTGCTCGCACAAGTGCTTCTCGATCTTCTTGCCGTTGCGGATCTCGGTCAGGTGCACCGTGGCCGGCTTGTTACAACTGTCGCATTTCATGTGGCACGTCCCGTGGCGGAGTACGTCTAACCTGTCGGGCCCGCGACGCGCGCAAGCCCGCGGGCGCACGCGATTAACGCCCGGTCAATGGTATTTCGGCCGGACCGGAGCGTCAATGTGAATCGGGTCGACCGGTCACGCGGCAAATCCGGGGTGTAACGCGCCTCAAGTTATCGCACCGGTGACCGCGTCACGCTACATTTCCCCCCGTGCCCACCGCGTCGTTCACCCCGCAAGTCCACCCCAGGACGCGCAAAGCCTGGCGCACCTGGCTCGCCAAGCACCACGCCAGATCCCAGGGCATCTGGCTCCTCTTCGAAAAGGCCGCCGCCAATAAAAACCGCCTCCCCTACGCCGACGCCGTCGAAGAAGCCCTCTGCTTCGGCTGGATCGACGCCACCCTCCGCTCGCTCGGCGACCACACCTACGTCCAGTGGTTCTGCCCGCGCAAGGCGAACAGTGTCTGGTCGAAATTGAACAAGACGCGCGTCGAAAAACTCATCGCCGCCAACCTGATGACCCCCGCCGGCCTGAAGTGCATCGAAACCGCCAAGGCCAACGGCAAGTGGACCCATCTTGACACCGTCGAAGCCGGCCAAGTCCCCGACGACCTCGCCACCGCCCTCGCCAACGTCGCCGGCGCCCGCGCCCACTTCGACTCCCTCAGCCCCTCGGCCCGCAAGATCTTTCTGTACAACATCCAGTTGGTCAAACGCTCCGAGACCCGCGCCCGCAAGATCGCCGAAGCCGTCGAATGCTGCGCCGCCCGCAAGTCGCCGCGGTCGTTCTTCACCCCGCCACCGAAGCGTGGCCCGGGCATTTCGCCGGTGAAAAAGAAAGACGCCGGACGCCCAAAGCAATAACGACGACCCCCTGAGCCACGCTCGAAACATGACCCGTATCCTCCTCCGACCCTCCTCCGTGTCTCCGTGCCTCCGTGGTGAACCGGCCTTCTCTGCGCCCCTGCGGTGAATCTCCCAGTGCCCGACCTCTCCCGCGCCATCTCCTTCCTCCACGCCGGACGCCTCGTCGCCTTCCCGACCGAGACCGTCTACGGCCTGGGCGCCGACGCCACCAACTACTGGGCCGTCGACCTCATCTACCGCACCAAGGGCCGCCCCGGCACCAACCCGCTCATCGCCCACGTCGCCGACGTCGACACCGCCAAGCGCTACGCCGCCACCTGGCCCGACGAAGCCCAACTCTTGGCCGACCACTTCTGGCCCGGCCCCCTCACGATCGTCCTGCCCAAGCGCGTTCCCATCGCGCTCCCGCCGCATTCAACCCGCCACCCCCTCGACGACCCCGACCCCACCCAGTTAGCCGCAGGTCAACGACCCGCGGACGCGCCCCTCACCGCATCCATGCCCCGTCCGCAGCCGCTCATCCCCGACAACGCCACCGCCGGCCTCCCCACCGTCGCCCTGCGCGTCCCCAACCACCCCCTCGCCCTCGACCTCCTCCGCGCCTTCGGCGGCGCCCTCGTCGCCCCCAGCGCCAACCGCTCCACGCGCGTCTCCCCCACGACCGCCAGACACGTCGCCGACGAGTTCCCCACCGCCGACGCCGTGATAGACGCGCGGGATGTCGTGGCCACCACAGGAAGTTCCCACAACTTCGACCCCGCCCACGAGCCCGCCATGATCCTCGACGGCGGCCCCTGCACCGTCGGCATCGAGTCCACCGTCGTCGACCTCACCGACCCCGCGAACCCCACCATCCTCCGCCCCGGCCACGTCACCGCCGAGCAGATCGCCGCCGTCCTCGGCCGCCCCGTCCACGCCGGCCCCCACGTCACGCCCACGAGCACCCCCGCCGCATCCCCCGGCCAGCACGACGTCCACTACGCCCCGGCCACCCCCGCCTACCGCTTCACGCGCGACCAATCCCACTCGCTCCGCAATCGATCCCCCGAAGGCGCGCCGAACGGACTGATCATGATCGGCTTCTCTCCAGTCCCCGGCGGCATCCGTCAAGAACGCACCGTCATCACCCTCGACGACGACCCCGCCACCTACGCCCGCGAACTCTACACCGCCCTCCGCACCCTCGACGCGATGGCCCTCAACGCCATCTACGTCCAAATGCCCCCCGACGCCCCCGCATGGGCCGCCGTGAGAGACCGCCTCCGCCGCGCCACGCGCGAACTGCCGGAGTGATCTCGCGCGCCTCCCGCTTCCCCCGTTTAGCCGCGGGCCCGCAAGGGCAAGCGACAGCGCCGCCCGAAGGCGAGCGCGCCTCGCGCCGGGGGGATCTCGTGGCATGGGTACGCCCCGCCAGGGGCTTACCCGTGTCGAGCGCGGGTCGAGCGATCTGCGCGGACCACGGGTATGGCCTCACGGCCGTACCCATGCCACGAAACATTTTCCCCGTCCCCTCGCTCGTTCGCCGGCCATCTCTTCTCGAAGCCCCGGTCTGCGCACGCCGCCGGATCCGAACAACACGCCCGCAATCCCGAAACGTCCGCCCCCGTCCCGGCGTCTTCACCGTCGTCCGCGTCCACCGCGTCATGCCCTCCTTAGGTCTATAGCGAACCGAAACGTCGAGCCCTAACCTGCCCCACCCGTGGTCGCGATTTACAAGCCCATGCTCACGCCGCTCGACACGGTCTCGGTAGACCTGCTCGACGACGACGCGCTCCTGGCGCACTTCGTCGACGGCGCCGACGAGCGCGCGTTCGCCGAGATCGTCCGCCGCCACTCCCGCTGGCTCTTCTCCCTCGCCCTCCGCGCCCTCCGCGACCGCCACCTCGCCGAGGACGTCACCCAGGCCGTCTTCATCATCCTCCACAAGAAGGCCGCCGGCATCCGCCACGGGACGCCCCTGTGCGGCTGGCTCTTCAAGACCTGCCGGTTCGCGATCTCCGACGCCCACAAGCGCCGCACCCGCCTCCAGCGCCGCGAGACCCGCGCCGCCGAGCTGATGCGCCACCGCCTGGGCGCCGCCCTCGTCGACGAGTCCGCCGCGGTGGACGAAGACGTCTCCCGCGCCCTCGACGAGTCCGTCGCCGCCCTCTCCGAATCCGACCGCCACGCCGTCCTCCTCCGCTTCTTCGAAGAGAAGAGCCTCGCCGAGGTCGGCGTCACCCTCGGCATCACCGAAGAAGCCGCCAAGAAGCGCGTCGCCCGCGCCGTCGAGCGCCTCCGCAAGGCCTTCGCCCGCCGCGGCATGGTCGCCCCCGCCGCGCTCCTCCTCTTGCTCCTCGGCAACCGTTCCGCCGAAGCCGCCGACCTCGCCGGCGGCGCCTTCACCTTCGCCGGCGTCTCCTCCGCCTCCGCCGCCGCCCAGTCGATCGCCGCCGGCGCGCAAACGCTCATCTCCGCCGCGTACCGCAAGCTCCTTATCACGCTCCTCGCGGCGTCCGTCGCCGTCATCGTCGGCCTCCCCACCCTCGGCTCCGCCGTCGTCTCCGCCGTCCGCGAAATCTCCGGCGGCTCCGAAAGCGCACGCCCGCGCCTCGCCGAGCTCCCCGCCGGCTCGCGCGGCCAATCCACACTCGACCTCCCCAGCGAATCGAAATTCGCCGACCTCTGGATCGGCTACCGCGGCCAGATCCTCTGGCGCTCCGACGCCTACACCGCCGCCGCCCGCCCGACCGCCGCCGGCGCGCCCGCCGACCCGTTCGTCCTCCGCAAGGCCGCCCACCGCGACCGCCCCTACGCCGTCGGCGTCGACAAGAACGGCGCCTTCTTCATCAAGCCCCTCGACCCCGCCGCCCTCCAGGCCGGCCCCGTCCGCCAGGCCCTCTTCGACTACGACCAGGGCCCCTACGACCCCGCCTCCCGCGTCAGCCAGATGCTCTCCCTCATCGACCCCGAAGCCGCCGCCGCCGGCAACCCGGCCCACGCCGTCTCACCCGGATCATCGTCGTCCGCGTCCTCCTCCACCCTGCCCAACCCCGACTCCGGCAGGCTCGCCGACGGCAAGCCCGAGGACTGGCAACAACTCCGCCGCCTCGACCGCACCGCCCGCCCCGCCGCCGACCGCCCCGAAAAACCCTCCGCCCCCGACGAGTACGACGGCCCCTTCCTCGCCGACCCGTTCAACACCAACATCTACATGCCCGAGCTCGACCTGCCGCCAAGCAGCTACGAGTTCGCCCCCCGCACCGAATCCGTCCCCGAGCCCGGCGCCCTCGCCCTGCTCACCCTCGGCGCCGCCCTCCTCCTCCGCCGCCGCTCGAACCCGCGCCCCTGAACAAGCCGGTGCAGAGTGCACGGGCTTCGCCCGTAGCGCCGCCCCGGATGTCACCGCGAGCGTCCGATAACCCGCAAATCCCGAACCGAGTTTGCCCCCGCCCCGTCCCAATCGTACGTCTCTCCCGACCCCTCTTTGGAAGGAGAGACACCCATGCGTTTCTGCCGCACCCCCGCCAACAGCCGATCGACCGTCCTCCACCGTCACGACGCCCTCTGCGCCGCCCGCGCCGACGATGATGCCGACCGCGCCGACGGCGAGCTCTTCGAGCACATCATCCTCACCGGCCGCACCCAGCCCGCCTGCGAACAACCCCCCGCCCCCGAAAAGGTGACCACCCAACCCCCACAAGCCAAGCAACCCAAGAACTCCCAACAGAACCTCCCGGCCGTCCGCACCAGCACCCCCACGCCGCCCCAACCCCCCGCAAAGCCCGACACGTCAGACAAGCGCAAACTCTCCCCCTTCGAAACCGAACTCCTCGAAGCCTGGTCCGAGTGCTAACGCGCGGTTCTCCAACCCATTGACCCCGCAACCCACGGACCCAGCTCCGTGGGCCTTCGCGCGCTCTCTCCCCATCTCCCCTGCTCCCCCGCTCCCCCGCTCCCCCGCTCTCCTGCTCTCCTCATCCCCTCTCCCATTGACACACCCCCCACCTCCCCCCACAACGTCCCCCCATGGACGTGCTCTGGACCTCCCTCCTCATCTTCGGCCTCCGCGCCTGTGACGTCTCGATCGGCACCCTCCGCTCGATCTACGCCAACCGCGGCCGCCGCACCGTCGCCGCCTCCCTCGGCCTCTTCGAGTCCCTCATCTTCGTGTTCGCCATCTCCAAGGTCTTCAGCGGCGTCACCAGCCCGTGGACGATGCTCGCCTACGCCTGCGGCTTCGCCACCGGCAACTTCCTCGGCATCACCATCGAGCGGTGGATCGCCTCGGGCATGGTCCTCGTCCGCATCATCGTCCGCGGCCAGAGCCCCGAGATGATGCCCGCCCTCCGCGCCGCCGGGTTCGGCGTCACCACCCTCCACGGCGCCGGCGGCACCGGCGCCGTCGACTTCTTCTTCGTCGTCGCCCCCCGCCGCCGCCAGCGCGAGCTCCTCGAGCTCGCCGAACGCGTCGACCCCACCGCCTTCGTCACCCTAGACGCCGTCAACCACGCCGGCGGCGGCTACCTCTCCGCCACCCCGCCCGCGGCGAGCGTGAAGAAGTGATCCGGTGATCATTCGAGAAGAAGACTGCAGCATGGGGAAGGCGGGGAGACGACGAGGCCGCACTCGCGCATCACCCGTCCGAAACTGTCATCCCGAGGTACTCCGAGGGATCTGGCCTCGAACGGCGAGGCCTGTCCGACATTGGCAATTTGTGCTCGATACAAACGTCCAAAGTTGCGCGGGCCCCGACGTTCCATCCAGATTCCTCGGCGCACCTCGGAATGACAGTCCGGACGTCCGCGCGCGATTCATTGCAATCGGCAATCGGCAATCGGCAATCGGCAATCGGCAATCGGCGATCGGCGATCGGCGATCGGCGATCGGCGATCGAACCTACTCCGCCGCTTCCACCACTCCCACCCCCCGCTCCCCCGCGATCGCCCACGCCGTCACCAGCATGAGCGCCACCCCCGCCGCCCCACCCGCCACCAGCGCCACCCCCTCCGCCGACGCCCCCGCCAACCCCCGCATCAATCCGAGCACCGCCAGCGGCACCATCACGTTATCCAGCCCGCACGGGCACGCCGCCTCGACCAGCGTCACCGCGATCGCCACCGCCGCCGCCGTCAGCACCATCCGCCCGACCGCCCCGCCCCCGCCCAGCGCCAGTTCCGCGCCCAACACGCACACCAGCGCCACCGCACAGAACGCCAGCGACCCCTCGATGCTCTTGCGCCCCCCGCCCGGCGCCGGGTACGTGCACAACCCCCACCGCCGGCCCACCACCGCCGCCGCCGCGTCCGCCAGCGCCAGCACCAGCACCGGCCCCACGAACCCGGCCTTATCCCCCGGCCCCGTCACCGCGAACAGCGCCAGCACCGTCACCGGAAAGTAAAACTCCCCCGCGCTCCGCCGCCCCACGCCGTAGATCACGTCGGCCACCTGCCGGTCCAGCGCCGGCACGAACCGCCGCGCCACCAGCAACCCCACGAACACCCCCGTCAACACCACCACCGGCCCCACCGAATCAAACACCCACGGCAGCGGCACCAGGATGATCCCCATCCCCGCGTGCAACAACTTCCGCCCCGTCTCCGCCGAGAGCCCGAACCGCAAATGCGCCCACCGCACCCCCGCCAGCAGCCCCCGCGCCGCCGCGAGAATAACGAGAATGAAAACAGCGTCAGTCATCTAAATCCCAAGCCCGCCCGCACACCGAAAGCTCACCCCCCCAACGGCCCACGGCGGTGGCTTCGCCTCGTCGCGATTCTTATTCCACCTGAGGAATCGCCTCACCCCGCCACCTCGACCCGAAACATCAACCACATAAAAAACACCGGCCACAACACCACCAGCGCCACGAAAACGAAAACCGAAATGCTCCCCACCCAGTCCGCCACCGCCGCCCGCCGTCGCGCGCGCCGTCTCCGATCCGGCGTCGCATATTCCAAAATCGCCGGCCTCATACTCGCTCCACGCCGATTCACATCACCCGCATCAACACCGCCAGAATTGCCACGAACAACACCGGCGACCCGAGCACGAACAACGCCAACAACGCCGTCACCACCGCCTCCACCCGCGGGCTCACATCGACCTCAATCTTCCGCCGCCCCGGCCCCGCATAATCGAGCTCGATCCGTTCCATCGCATCCCTCCCAATCGGCAATCGGCAATCGGCAATTCCGTCTCCCCCTGGGCGGGGGCGCATCCTCCCGAAGGACACGCCCCACGCCGCCAGGGAAAAGCTCGCACCACATTCTGTAGCTCAACATTCCGATGTTGAGGACCGGCGTTCGACCGCCGTCCCGCGTGCCCACCCCGCGCACGCATCTCCCCGTCTCTCAACACCGGAATGACAAGCCAATCCCACTCTCCAAATCCTCTCCTCCGTGCCTCCGGCCTCCGTGGTGAACTCTCCCGCTCTCCGACGAAAACTACTCTCCAACACAAAGACTTCAGGCAAATAAAAAATGCCGGCCCGCCCACCAACTGCCTACGCTGGTGAGATCCTGTCGGTCAGCGGCAGACGGGCCGGCGGTACAGCGCGGCCGGTCGCCGACAACGCGTCGGCGACCACTTGCTCCAATTCCTGAACATACTCCACGAACCGCTTCCGCCCCGTTTCCGTCAGCCGCACCAGAGTCTGCGGCCGGTTGTTCTTGAACCCCTTCCAAACCTCCACCAGCGCCGCCTCCTGCAACATCGCCAAATGCCGGCTCAGATTCCCGTCCGTCAACGCACACAACGACTTCAGATCGTTGAACAACAACCCCTCCGGGTGCGCCACCAGCGACGACATGATCGACAGCCGCGCCTTCTCGTGAATCACCCGCTCCAGCCGGTCGTACGCGTACCGCCCAGACTCCTTGTCCGCCCCACCGTCCGCCGGCACGTCCGGGCGCACGGGCTCATTAGACTCGGGCGCCTGCGACGAAGATGACGACTTGCGAGAGGGCATCACACAATCCTACACGACCCGGAACTCAAACCGATCCCAACGAAAACTCGTCTTCTCTGCGCCTCTGCGGTGAACCGTCCTCAGTCCCGCCGCGCCGGGTCGCGCTCCAGCGTCCAGTACAACACGCCCGCCGCCAGGAACTGCCCGACGCCGAAGATCGTCCCCATCGTCCACGGGCTGAACAACAACGCGTGGTCGCCACTCTCGCTCGCCGTGACCGCAAGCGCCACCAGCCCGGCCAGCATGTAATACCCGCCGACGATCGTGATCGCCCTTGGCAGCACCTGCCTGCTCGCGAACACGCCCATCGAGAACAGCACCGCCCAGCACACCGGCAGCATGAACAAGTGCTCGCGGGCGAACAAATTCATCGCGATCGTCAGCAGCGCGCCGCCCGCCAGGCACGGCGCGAACTGCTCCGCCGCCAGCACGGTCAGGTCCTTCTGCAAAGGCGAGTCCGCCCGCCGGCACCGCACGATCATGTGCACCGCCGCCGCGACCAGAGACACGACCGCCGCCGCCAGCCACACGAACATGAACCCGCGCGTGTTCCGGTGCGGCATCGGCACCAGGACGGACTGAAGGCACGCGGCCACGATCGCCACGCACCCGCTGAACGCCGCCGTCACCGACCGGTACCCGCGGAACAACCCGGCACGGGCCATTTGCCGCCGGATCTCCGTGATCTGCGATAGCGCCTCGTTCAGCTCCATACCTCGCCTCCCATTACCGGCCGTGCTTTATGATGCAAAGGATAATCGGTTGTCGAGGCACGTCAAGTGAAAATTTCCGAGTCAATGACGAATGACGAAACTCGAATGACGAATCAATGACGAATGTTCAAATTCGAATGACAAAACGAAACGCGCTCCCGGGCCACCACCCGTTTCGTCATTCGACCTTTGTCATTCGTCATTGATTCGTCATTCGAATTTGGTCATTCGTCATTCCGCCCCCCGCCGCTCACGCGAATTTAAACCACCCAACATTCCCCACCCCCGCCCCGCCCTCGAACGTCAGGTACACGTTCTGCACGCCCGTCACCCGCGTGATCGCGACCGACTGCGTCTGGTACGCGCCCCACGCCCCGGTCGACTTCACCGTCAACCGGCCGACCACCGTCCCCGTCGGGCTGCCCAGCCGGACCACGATCTTCTTCCCCGCGAACGCCGCCGGCACGGCCACGTTCACGTCGAACCGCGTCGCCCCGGCCGTCCCGAAGTTCACGTTGTGGTAGCCCGCGTAGTCGCCCGTGTCGACCGACCCGATCCCGCCCGCGTTGTACGTCAGCCCGCGCTGGGCCGTGAACGTCGACGCCTTGATCGCGCCGAACGCCGACCGCCCCGTCGTCGCCACCGGCCCGCTCGGCAGCGGCGCCTGCGGCTGCGCCACCAGCCGGAACTTGTTCAAGTTCATCACGTAGCCCGATGACCCGTTCGTGTCGAACGCCACGCGCACCACGTGCTTGCCCGCCGTCAAACTGATCCCGCCCTTGCTGACCGTCCGATACGCCGACCACGCACCCGTGTTCGGCACCGCCATCGCGCCCGTCTTGTTCACGCCGTCCACGTTCACGTGGAACGTCGCGCCGGTGCCCAGGCCCGACAGCCGCGCCTCGAGCATGTACGTGCCGGCCGTCGGCACGGTCACCGTGTACTCGAGCCACTCGCCCGCCTTGACCGTGTGCACCTCGTACCCGCCGCCGGCGTCCGGCGTCTTGCCGATGTCGACGTTCGTCGCCCGGTGGTACCCGCCCGAGTTGCCGGCGGTCGTGTCGTAGTGCGTCACGCCCGCCGCCCCGTTGTCGAAGTTCTCCGCCTCGACCCAGTTCGGCGCGGCCACCGGCGTCCCGCTGAACGGGCTGCGCGTCGTCGGCGTCGGGGCCGGAGTCGGCACCGGCGACGGCGCGGGCGCCGTCGCACCCGCCCGCTGGTACGCCAGCCTGATCGCCGCCGCAACGTCCAGCCGCTTGTACCCCGACACCACCTGCCCGCTGTCCGCCAGAATCGCCTGCACCTGCGCCGCCGTGAACCGCGGGTTGATCTGCTTCACCAGCGCCGCCGCCCCCGTCACGAACGGCGACGCGTACGAGTACCCCGTCCCGCCCACCCAGAACCGGTTCTGGCCCGACATGTCCAGCACGACCACACCGCTCCCCGGCGCCACGACCTGCGCCCCGTTCCCGCCGATCACCGCCCCCGACGCGTTCGTCATCCCCACGCTCATGCTCGGCCCGAACCCGCTCGGCGACGCGATGAACACGCCCGCCTTGTCCAGCGCCGTCAGCTCGTCGCTCACCATCGCGTACTGCGCCGAGCTCACGCCCAGCGACAGGTTCACCGCCGTGATGTTGAACTTCACGCGGTTCGCCACCACGTACTGCAGCGCCTTTTCCAGGTGGGCCACGTTGAACGACAGCCCCGTGTCCGCGATCTTCAGCGCCAGCAGCCGCGCCCCGGGCGCCACGCCCTCGTACTCCTTATAGTCCGCCGACCCCGCCTGGTACGGGTTCCCCGTGTTCACGTAGTGGCCCGCGGCGATCGTCCCGCTGACCATCGTCCCGTGCCCCTGGCGGTCGGTCGCGTTGTTATTCCCGTTGGCGAAGTTCCACCCGCGGTAATCGTCGGCGTAGCCGTTGCCGTCGTTGTCCCGCCCGTCGACCGGGTCGGCCGCGTTCACCGCGAACTTCCCCTGCAGCACCGGCGCGCTGAAGTTCGTCCCCGAGTCGATCACCGCCACCGTCTGCCCCGCCCCCGTGACGGCCGGGTACGTCGCCCGCGCCCGGTCCAGTCCGATCTGCGTGTCCACCGGCCCCCACGCCAGCAAGCGCCGCTCCTCGAGCGACTCGACCCGCACCGACCCACGCGACGACGACGACGACAGCTTGGAATTCTTCAACATCGATCCCGAGTGCAAGGCAACGTCGCGCGGAACCGTCCTTCATACCCGAGAGCGGAAGCTCACGGTTGCGCCAGAACGGGATGACCCGCTCGAGCGCGAACGACGACCACGCGAGGTCGCGATCCGAAAAACGACTTGTGACAACAGGGGGCGTTCGAATTCCCGCGATCCGGGTACGGAGATCCAGAGGATGAAGCCGAGCGGGTGACTGACGATCGACCCGCCGAAGCCTCGTGCCGTGCGACCCACTCGGGAAGGGAATCGCAAGGCCAATCGGGATGAACGCTCCTGACCCCCGCCGGTCCGGTAAAAACCGGCCCGGGACGAGTCAGGCGAAACGCACCTTAGGGACTAGCCCCAAGACGTCAAGCCCACACCCACCCCTTCGGCAGCTTTTGGCGGCAGATTCTGCAATGGAGCAGAAAAACGCCCACCCCAATACTGAAAACACGGTGCACCCCGTCATCTCCACTACATCGCGCGCGACCTCCATCGCGCTCCCTCTCCCCGCAGCTCAAGGCGGTACTTAGCGGTCGCACCGAAGGTGCACGTGACACCACGGAGCGTTCATCACGTGGCTTTCCCCGAAACCCACCGTGCGCACGCCCCGTCACCCGCGCGCCACGATTCTCACAACGAAAACCCCGAAAAATACGGTCTCCCCAGCACCCCATCGCATTCCCATGCGCGCCCGTCGTCACCCCAGCCTGACACCGCCCGTTAATGCGGGCGCTCTTTGACATGCTCCCATCCGAGCCCCGTGCCCGGTTCGGTACCGAAAAGTACCGAAACGTACCGATTCGGTACCGCTTTGTCCCGCTTTTCAGCCCCCTTCGATGACATCAACACCCGGCGCAAACAGGAGTTAACACCCCAACCAGCCCGGCGCGCTCAAAAAATCACGCCCCCATCCCCAACCGCCGCCCCACCCCCCGCATCACCCTGCCCGCCGCCATCCGCCAAGCCATCCCTTTTGGCAGCACCGGCGCCGCCAACCCGTCCACAATCGTCCGCGGCGTACTCACCAACTCCCGCAGCTTCGCCTCGAACTGCCACCGCGGCACGTACCGCGACCCGTAGTTCACCGCGTGCTCCGGCACCATCCCCGTGTCCACCCACGTGAACCCGCGCTCCTTCAAGTGCAGCAGCGCCCGCCCGTACGCCGCCTTCGTCGCGTTGCTCACCTTGTTGAACATCGACGACGCCGTCACGAACGACCCGATCTGCACGCCCCACACCCCGCCCGCGAGCTGCCCCTTGCCGATCGGCGTCGAGTCGTCCGTCGTCCACGCCTCGTAAGAATGCGCATACCCCAGCCGGTGCATCCCGATCAGCCCCTCGACGAGTTCCGGCGTAACCCACGTCTTCCCGAACCGCCCCAGGTCCGCCGACCCGCGCACGACCTCCTCGAACGCCGTGTTAAACCGCAGCTCGAACTTCTTCGAGAACACGTACCGCTTCTGCCCGTCCGGAATCTGAATGTCGTCCAGCGGCTGAACGCCCCGGTGGTCCCACGCGACCCACCCGACGTCCCCCTCCTTCCCGTTCACGAAATCCGGCATCCGCCCGTTGGCGTAATGCCAAACGAGCTGCCACGGGTCAGAACGAACAGGGAGGTATCGCACGCAGGAGAGTTATCGGCGATCGAAGCCCGACGCACCACCACCCCCCGCGCACCACCGCACGGCGCCGCGCCCAAGCGTCCCTCACCGTCATCCTGAGGTACTCCGAAGGATCTAGCCACGAACGAAAGGGCCCATCGACGTTGGCGGACAACACACGAAAACGACGAGGCCCGTCCGACCGAATCGAACGGGCCTCGCGCTCACTAAGATGACGATTCCCCTTTACAAATCCTTCTTCCCGCCCCCCGCCGGCGCCGGCGCGATCCGCCGCTGCATCGCCTCGCGCAGCTTCTCCTGCTGCTCCGGCGTCAGCACCTTCTCCATGTCCACCCTAAGCTCGTCCATGATCCCGCGTATCTTCTCCCGCGACTCCGGCGTCGCCCGCCCGCTCGCCAGCTCCCCGCGCAGCGCCTCGAACTTCTTCTGCGCCGCCTCGAACGACGCCGTCATTTTCTTCTTCTGGTCGTCGTTCAAATTCAGGTCCTTCACCGCCCCCTGGAGCACCGACATCATCATCGTCGCCCCGCCCCCGGCCCCGCCCGCCCCGCCCGCCATCAGCGCGTCGAGCTTCTTGCCCTGCTCCTCGGTCAGCACCGCCTTGGCCTTCTTGATCGTCTCCTCGCGCAGCGCCAACAGGTCCGCCCGCCCCTCGGCGCCCGCCGGGATCGCGTCCGCCTTCTTCTGCGCCTCGGCCGCAATCTCGTCCACCTTCGCCTTCTGCTCCGCCGTCAAGTCGAGCTGCCCCGCGATCAGCTTGATCCGGTCGCCGAACGACAACCCCGCCGCCCGCCCGCCCGCCGGCCGAGCCGGCGCCTCCGCCTTCTTCGGCTCCTCGGCCATCGCCCGCGACACCGGCGTCGCCACCGCCACCGCCGCCAACCCGATCCCCAGCACGCGCGACAGGTTCATGATCCACGCTCCGCTAAACGATTCGATTCATATCGACGCACGCATGTTGTACCACCGCACCCCGCAACGTGTGACACAAACCGTTATTGCCCCGCGTCGGTCGCGCCCGGTATCTTCCGGGCCATGCGATACGCCACCAAGTACACGGACGAACAGCTCGTCGAGGCCCTCCGCGAGGTCGCGGCCAACGGGGTCAAGCGCCAGGACGCCCCCGACCGCGTCCAGCCGCCCAACCTGTGCGCCTTCATCAACAACATCCCGCGCCCCGAGCGCGAGCGCCTGCTCGACATCGTGTACCCGCCGGGCGCGAAATGAAAGCGGACAATCGCCACAGAGCACACAGAGACACAAAGGGAAAACAAATCAGCCACAGACGAACACGGATTGCCACAGATCAAGGAATCCCATCTGTGATCATCTGTGCGAATCTGTGGCTGACTCTCATCTCTGTGCCTCTGTGTCCTCTGTGGCGATTTCGACTCAGCCCACAGCGCTCCCGCCCTCGTTGGCGCGCTGCTCCTCCGCGATGTCCGCCGCGACCGCCATCGACAGATCGTTCACCTTCCGCGCCTCGCGCATGTTCACCTCTTCCCACCGGCGGACCTTCCCGTCCTTGCCGATGATCACGGTCCCGCGCTTCGTGCAGTTGTACGGCTCCTCGCCCGCCCACATGTCGTACGCCTTGGCCATCCGCCGCGTCGGGTCGCTCAGCAGCGTGTACGGGATCTTGTACTGGCTCTTGTACGCCGCGTGCGAGTACGGCGAGTCGCACGACACCCCGAACACGACCGTGTCCGCCGACGGCGCGATCGTCCCCAGCGCCGGCCCGAACGTGCAGTGCTCCTCGGTGCACGTGGGCGAAAAGTCCATCGGGTAGAACAGCAGCACGACGTCCTTCCCGCGCAACTCCGACAGCTTCACGCGCGTCCTGTTCTTCGTGTCGTCGGTCGGCAGATCAAAGTCGGGGGCCACGTCGCCGGGCTTGAGGGGCATGAAAGGTCTCCTTGGGTTGGTGGGGGATGATAAGGGTGGGGTGTTCCGCGCGGCAATGGGGAACGGGCGGTAACGAGTAACGCGTAATGCGCAAGGGGGCATGGGTCTGCTTAAGCATTACTCGTTAATCGTTACCGCGACCGGCAAAGCGCCCGCACCAACGCCAACGCCCATCCCGCGCACAACCCCGCTATACTCCCGAACCATGAAGTTCGGCCGGATCAAACGCCAACACGGGCGCGTCGGCGGCCTCGACGACCTCCTCAACCGGATCGTCAAGGAGTGCCCCCACGTCTCGCGCATCATCCCCGGCCGGATCAAGACCCGCCGCGGCCACACCGCCCCCAGCTTCAAAGTCCAATACCCGACCGAGGCGGGGCTCAAGTGCCTGTACACGGGGACCGGCACGGTGCAGGAAGTGTTCCTGATCTGCGTCGACGCGACCGCAACTAAGACGTGGTTGGAGGCCGAGGGGTTGGTCGACGGGAAGGGCGATTGAGGAGCGGATATGGGGATCGACTTTTGCGCGCTCATCCCGTTTGAAACGGGCATCCAACGACTCCGTGAATTGCTTCCGCAGTTCGATCGCATGAACCGGGAGATCGTCGCATGGTGGCCTCCCGAACTTTCCGGAATCGCCGGTCGGCCTTGGACCTGGAACCCCGAGTTTGATTTGCCATGGGCGTTCGACATGCAGTTCTCCCGTTCCGGAGACGTCGAGGCCGATTGGCGGGCGGGTGACGAGGTGCGGTTGAACGGGTCGCGCTGCCTCGACGTCAGCGTGTGCCGGCGGGCGCTGCACTTTCCGGGTGACGGCCAGCGGTGGGGTTGGTTCATCGAGAGCGGGGCATACCGGCTTTTCATCCGACGGGTCTGTCAGCGGATAGCGCGGATCGTCGGCGCCGATCGCGCGCTCTACGTCCCCGATGCGTATAAGCGCGCGTCGTTGGCAAAGGAAATGGTGTGGGAGGGACACACCGTCGATCAAGCCGAGGCGTGGCTGCTGACCTACTGCGGCCGGCCGGCTCCGTCGGCGAATCAGATCCGGTGGGAGCCGGATGGGGAGTCGACTGAGGAGACCTATTTCTACGATCGATTCGCGGGACTGCCGGAATGAGGAGAGGGACGCCATGCCTCATCCGCACGCATCAGCAACGCGTTGCGTTGCAGCTACCTTGCGAGCGATCGCGGGTCTGGTGCGTCCCCCCGTGCCCTCTTCAGGCCAATACCTCTCCGGTGGGTGAGTCACTAACTTACCGAACCCCGACGGAGTCCTGGCTCCGGTCGTTCGGTGTTGTCCTCTATTATCAAATTGCTCGGACGAGGTGTGCGATGAAGAAGCGGCGGATTCTCACTGGTCTTCTGGCGCTGGTGATGGCGGGCCCGGTGTCGACCTCGGTGTTCGCGGCCGACGCCGGGCCGCTCGTGGCCCAGACGGCGTCGCAGGGGCGCTCGCGGACCCACAACGCCGAGTTCGTGATGCCCGAGGGCTGGACCAGGGCGTCGAACGTCGACGGCAACTTGCTGATCATGCCCCCGGGCATCCCGAACGGCCAGCGGTGCGAGATCCACGTGTCGGCGTACGACCAGACGCCCAAGACGCTCGAGCAGCACTCCCAGGGCAGCCTCGACAACCTGCACCGCGACTTCCGCAACGTGAAGGTCGTCGACCCGACCAAGCGCGGCAAGCTCCCGTCGGGCGTGAACATCGCCACCCTGATCTGCACGGCCGACGAAAAGCAGGCGGGACTGCCGCCGATCCGCGTGCAGTTCGTCGAGGTCGACGGCGTCAACGACGGCAGCCCGACCGGCGGGGCCGAGGGCCTCGCGTTCGTCGCCAGCAGCGCTGAGCTCTGGGAAAAGCACTGGCCGGCGTGGCAGGAGTTCCTCAAGACCGTGACCTTCCCCAGTCACCAGAAGCTGGCCGACCCGAAGGACGGCTTCCCGCTGACGATGTACACCGTCCACACGTGCATCGACTTCTGCGAGTGGTTCATGGACGTCCCGTTCACGCAGGAGCAGCGGGCCGTGATGCGGCAGTACATGGTCGATTTGTGGAAGGCCGACGACGCCAAGACGAAGGAGGAGCGCGAGGGCCTGCAGGAGATCATCAAGGCGAGCAACGAGGTCGCCAAGCTGTGGGAGCCGGACAAGAAGAAGCTGGCCCGCGAGGCGGTCCGACAGGAGGCGTTGGAGCAGTGGCGCAAGGAGGCCGCGACCGACAAGATGGCCGCGTTCATGATCGGCATCTACGATGCGGCGAACAAGCCGATCGCCACCGGCAAAGGCGACGAGCCCGCCCTGACCCGCCAGGGCGCCGACGCCACGCTCGAGGTCCTGCACTTCATGGCGAGCAAGGCCGCCGGGTACGACGTCGAGCCCAGCCGCGAGCAGAAGGACGAGTTCGCGGCGAAGATGGTCGCCGCGTACGGCGCGGTGCCGGCCGAGATGAAGAAGGAGATCGCGCAGATGCCGCTGTACTGGGCGGCCCTGCGGGTGCAGTGGCCCGAGCTCCCCGCCGACGAGCGCAAGAAGCTCGCCGAGGCCTGGGGCACGAGCGACGCGATCAAGCCGATCATCGAGACGATCAACAAGGCCAAGGCCGAGGCCGCCAAGAGCAAGCCGACCGACCAGCTCGCGGCCCTGCAGAAGTACTACCGCCAGCAGCAGAACGTCGCGATGATCTCGAACATGATGGCCATGCAGCACCGGACGAACATGACGGTGATCAACAACATCGGGTCGAGCAACTACCGGTACGAGTACAAGACGGTGTACCGGTACCGGTAGCCGGCGCGCTTTCGGCGAGCCCGCTTCAGCGGGCGGGTCGCGAAGCGAGTGGTCAGCAGTCAGTAGTCAGTGGACAGAAGCAAACCGATCGACCCCGGGCGCGTTAAAGCGTGCCCGGGGTTAATCGGTTTCGCCCCGGCGCCATATCGCCCGCCGGATGAAACCAAACGAGGCCCGGCGCGTGTGAGCGTTGGGGGGCGGAGGCAAGGGATGCGCGACGCGCCGGTGATGCTCTCGTACGCGAGCCCCGACCCGCGGAAGCCGCGCGTGCCGTGGGGGCCGGGGTGGTTCGCGCCGTCGCGGCGGGCCGTGCTGCTCCTTTGCCTCGCGGCGGCGTTCTGGGCGTGGCTGTGGTGGCGGCACGCGGCGTGGGAGCGGGTGATGGAGATCCCGCAGGGCCACGCCGTCGGGCCGTACCGCTTCAACGCGACCTACGAGACGCCGTTCTTCACGGCCGACGGCCTGATTGTCACGCGCGACCAGCGGCGCGGCGTCGAGGTATGGGACCCGGCGACGCGGAAGCGCCTCGGCACGGCACGGCACGCGGACTGGCGGGCGTGCCGGTTCTACGAGGGCGGGACTCGGTACGCGATCGTCCGCGGTGACCCGCAGGCGGGGCACTACGAGACGCGGACCGGGCGGCGCGTCGGGTCGCTGCGCACCGGTGTGCACGACTCGTTCCTGCCGCCGGCGGCCGACGGACCGCTCGAGGACCAGGCCGGGTTCTCGCCCGACGGACGGCGGATGGTCTGCATGACGTTCCCGCCCGCCGACGACGGCGGGCGCTCGGCCCGGCGCCGGCCGGCGCTGTGGGACGTCGGCGACCCCGCCCACTCGTCGCCGCGGCTGGTCGCCTGGCTGGCCCCGTCCGCCTACCGGGTGGCCGCGTTCTCGCGCAACTCGCGGTGGCTGGCGCTGGCCGCCGACGACGGTGCGATCCACGTGATCGATGCGACGGACGGCGCGACGCGCTCGCGCGTGCCGTGGCCGTGGTTTGACGGCCGAGGGTGGTTCGAGGTCTGCTTCTCGGACGACGGGCGGCGGATCGCCGTACTGCACACGACGGGCGACGGCCGGGTGCGGACGCGCGTTCACGCGGTCGACGGCGGCGCGCTGCTCTTCGACGTCACGCGGACGGCCGAGCGGTGCTGGCTGTCGGCGGACTTCGGCCGGCTGTACGCCCTGTCGTCGTCGTCGTGGACCGGACTGCTGGACGTGACCGACGTCGGGTCCGGCGCGCTGCTGGCGTCGCGCGTGGGCCGGTGGGGCGCGCCGAGCTTCTTCCCGGACGGAGCGCGGTTCGTGAGCAGGGGCGATCGGAGCGGGCCGGTGATCTTCGACGCGAGGACCCTCGAGCCGCTGCACGAACTGCCGGCCGAGCCGGGCCCGGGGCACCTGGCGATCTCGGCGGACGGGCGGTGGATGGCGGGCGACGCGATGTGGCCGGCCGCGGGGGGCGGGGAAGCCGCGCTGGTCGTCTACCGCCGTACCGGCTGGGACTGCCCCGAGTCGATGTGGGCGGAACTGGCGCTACCGCACTTGTACGGGCTCGTCGCGACGTTCTTCGCGACGGTCGGCGTGCTGCACCGCGACGCCCGGCGGCGGGCCGCGCGAACGGTGAGGGCCGCAACCACGTTCGTGCCGCGGGTGGACCGCGCGTTCGCGCGCTTCGTGCTCGTCGGGGTCGGCGCGATCGTGTCGGGCGGGTGGCTGGTGCACGTGGCGCTCACACACGCGTTCGGGTGGACGGCGGAGTCGGTCCTGCTGTCGACGGGGCCCGTGCTGTTGATCACCGGGCTCGGGGTGGCGACGGGGTCGCGGGCGTGGCGGTGGATCGCGGTTCTCGCCGTCGGCTGGGTGATGTGGGAACTGGCCGGGCCGCTCCGGACCGGCCTGCGCGGGGGCGGGGCGGACGCGGGGGCGTTCGGGCGGTCGGTGACGTTTTATAGGAAGACGCTGGTCGCACCGTGCGCGGCGGGCGTGCTGGTGGGGACGGGCGTGGTGTTCGACTTGGTGTGGCGCGGACGGCGGTGATCGCGGGCTGGCGAAAGGGCGGGGGTCACGGTTCGGTCGCGAGGGCGCGACGCCCGGCGCGGAGGTACGCGCGGGCGGCTGGGTCGGGCTCGCGGTCGGCGGCGTCGAAAACTTGCCGTTCGGAGACGCCGCGCTCGCGCGCCCGCTCGATCGCCAGGGTCAGACCCTCGCGGGCGGCGAAACTGCCCGAGTCGATGGCGCGCACGAGCGCCTCGAGGATTACGGGGTCAACGGCGTCCATCCGGCGGAGCGCGTGGGCGGCCTGCGAGCGCGCGACGAGGTCGCGGTGTCGCAGGTTGGCCACGTGCTCGCGGATCAAGTGCTCGCGGGTGAGCGCCGTCGCGGGCGGGGGTTCGGGCGGCGTCGGGATCGGGCGCGCAAAGCCCCTGCGGCCCGGAGACGGACGCGTCGTGACCGGGCGCGTCGTGACGGCGCGCGGCGGGCGCGCGGCGCCGGGCACTTGTGGGGCCCCCGCGCTCGTCCGCCACCACGCCATCACGCCGACGATGAGCAGCCCGAGGCCGCCCGCCCAAACCGCGTAGACGACCCACCGGGGCCGCCCGGCCTTGGGCGCCGGGCCGGCGCGCGGCGTGCCGCACTCGGGGCAGGTCGGGAGGACCGCGCCGCCCGGGTCGGGCGTGGCGCGCAGGTCGTAGCCGCACGATTGGCAACAGTGGCGCGCGGCCCGGCGGCGGTGTCGAACGCGGCGGACGGTCAACGCGACCCACGCGAGCGGGAGCACGCCGAACGCGCTCGCCCACGCCCAGTGCGGCATGGTGACGCGGAGGGTTTCGAACTTGATGTGGCGTGACCCCAGCGGGAGCGAGCGGCGGTTGATCTGGAACCGCTTGCCGCCGATCACGTAGCCGGATTCACCCTCGGCCGTGCGGATGTCCAGGCGGAGCGACGGGTAATGCTGCCCGGGCGACACGTTGTGGTGCCACCCGTGGTAGGACTCGTTTCCCTTCGCGTCGTAATCACTCCAAAAGACCGCCAGCCCCCCGTCGCTCGACCCGATCGCCCACATGCGGAGGACCGAATACCCCTCGCGTGGAATGACCTGATTGAACGTAAGCCCTTCGTGACCGCGATAGCTCCGCGGCCACAGCCAGACCGTGCCGGCGCAGAGCAGGAGTGAGGCGAACGCGGCCAGGGTGAAGAGCCATCGCCCGATCCGTCGCACCATTCGCACAGCGTAACGCGCGTCGAGAGGGTTCGTCACGGGGTGCGTTTATTCACCCGCGCCGGGCGACGGGTCGACGGGCGTCGTCAAGTCAGGCGCGAAGCCGCGGCGCATGGTGTTTTCGGTGATCGTCCTCGGCCAGGTGAACTGGAGGAGGTAGTCGGGGCCGCCGGCCTTGGAGCCGACGCCGGACAGGTGGTAGCCGCCGAAGGGTTGGCGGTCGACGAGGGCGCCGGTGCACTTGCGATTGACGTAGAGGTTGCCGACGCGGAACTGGCGGCGGACGGTGTCGATGGCGGCGGGGGAGCGGGAGTAGAGGCCGCCGGTCAGGGCGTAGGCGGTGCCGTTGGCGATGGACAGGGCGTGGTCGAGGGAGTCGGCCCGGATTACGGCGAGGACGGGGCCGAAGATTTCGTCTTGGGCGAGGAAGGAGGTGGGGGGGACGTCGCGGAAGATGTGCGGCCGAATGAAGTAGCCGGCGTGGGGGCGCGGGTCGGCGGCCTCACGTCCATTGTCCATTGTCATTTGTCCATCGTCGGGCATTGGGGTGCGGACGCCGATTGAATTGACTGCCGACTGTCCACCGCCGACTGCCGACCCTTCTACAGGATGCGTCAGCGTGAGGCCTTCGGATCTGGCGAGGGCGATGGCGGCGCGGATGCGGTCGTAGGCTTCGCGGTCGATGACGGGGCCGTAGGTGACGCTGGGGTCGTCGGCGGGGCCGACGGTGAGGCTGGCGGCGGCTTCGGACAGGCGGGCGACGAACGTGTCATAGATCGCGGTGTGGACGATGGCGCGGGAGCAGGCGCTGCACTTCTGGCCGGCGTAGCCGAAGGCGGCGCCGAGGACGCCGGCGACGGCCTCGTCGAGGTCGGCATCTTCGTCGACGATGACGGCGTTTTTTCCGCCCATCTCGGTGATGACGCGCTTGACGTGCGTCTGGCCGGGGGGCGTCTTGCTCGCCTGCTCGGTGATCGCCAGGCCCACGGCGCGGGAGCCGGTGAAGACGATGGTGGCGACGTCGGGGGAGGCGACGAGCGGCGGGCCGACGGTCTCGCCGACGCCGGGGAGGTAGTTGACGACGCCGGCCGGCAGGCCGGCTTCCTCGAATGCTGACATCAGTTTGGCGGCGATGACGGACGACTGCTCGGCGGGCTTCATGACGGCCGTGTTGCCGGTGACGACGGCGGCGACGGTCATGCCCGTGAGGATGGCGAGCGGGAAGTTCCACGGGGCGATGACGACGGTCACGCCGCGGGGTTCGTAGAGGTTGAGGTTGTCCTCGCCGGGGACGGTGCGGTGCCAGCCGTGCGAGAGCTTGACCGCTTCGCGGGCGTAGTACTCGCAGAAGTCGATGGCCTCGGCGACGTCGGCGTCGGCCTCGCGCCAGGGCTTGCCGGTCTCGTAGACGGCGAGGGCCGCGAGCGCGAAGCGGTCGCGGCGGAGGATCTCGGCGACGCGGAGGATGAGCGTGGCGCGCTCTTCCGCCGGGACGTCGCGCCACGACTCGAACTCGCGCTTAGCGGCGGCGATCGCAGCGGTGGAGTCTTCGACGCGGGCGCTGGCGGCGCGGCCGACGATTCGATCGGGCTTCGACGGGTCGATCGAATCAATCCACTGGCCGGTCTCGACGCGCTGGCCGGCGATCACGAGCGGGTACGACCTGCCGAACTCGCCGGCCACGCGGTCGAGCGTCGCTTTCATTTCGTCGCGTGCGGCTTGTCTTGCGAAGTCGCTCAGCGGCTCGTTCCGGAACGGATTTTTCACGAATGACCACGAATCGTCACGAATGGGATCGCCCGGAGCGACATTCCCGTTCTCATTCGTGATCATTCGTGTTGATTCGCGAACGTCCCTTTTTCCGTTCCGGCGGATCAGGTTGAGCGGGTTCATGAGCAGTTTCTCCTCGGGAACGTTCTCCAGGAACCCCGCGCGCAGGAACGATTCGTTACTCGTGTTCTCCAGGAGCCGGCGGACGAGGTAGGCCATGCCGGGGAGGAGTTGGCCGACGGGGGCGTAGACGCGGACGCAGCGGCCGAGCTGTTTGAGGGCGGTCTTGATCGGGTCGGCCATGCCGTAGAGGAGTTGGAACTCGACGGCGCCGGGGGCGAGGTTCAGCCGCTCGGCGTACGCGAGGGCGAACGCGATCGAGCGGATGTTGTGGCTGGCGATCGCCGGGCGGAGGTGCGCGGCGTGCTCCAACAGCAGTTGCGTGCAGGCCTCGTAGTTCGCATCGGTCTCCGGCTTGGTGGGCCAGACGGGGATGGGCCAATCGTTCTGTTGGGCGACAACGTTTTCGTAGTCCCGGTACGCGCCTTTGACCAGGCGGACCCAGACGGGCGCGCCGCGCGATCGCGCCCATTCGGCGAGGGCGCGGAAGTCGTCTTGAGTGTCCTTAAGGTACGCCTGTATGGCGATGCCGACGTCGGGCCAGGTGCGGAACTCGTCCTCTTCCAGCACGTCACGGAAGATCTGGATCGTCGCGTCCTTGAACGCGTACTGCTCCATGTCGACGTTGATCAGCACGCCGCGGGATTTGGCGAGGCGCAGGATGGGCCGCAGCCGCTCGCGGACGGCGCGGCTGGTGCCGGCCGGGTCGATCGGGTCGAACTGGCTGAAGAGCGACGAGAGCTTGACCGAGACGTTGACCTTCGGAATGGGCCCGCGGTCGTCGCGGTCGAGAATCGGGTCTTCGTGCCAACTTGCGGCGTCGGTGGCGAGGGCGTCGATCAGTTCGAGGTAGAAGCGCTGGTACGCATCCGCCTCGCTGGCGGCTAAGACGGCTTCGCCGAGGACGTCGATCGTGAACGTCAGGCCTTGGGCGCGGAGCTTTCGGACGGCGGCGATCGCCTCGCGCGGGTCGGCGGCGGCGATGAATCGGCGGGCCATACGGCGCGTGCCCCAGAGGGTGGCGCCCGACGCCATCCGGCCGAGCAGGCCGTCCCCGCCCGGGACGAGCTTCAGGCCGGCACGGGCGGGCCACGGCAGGTGATCGCGGACGCCGCCGAGGTATTCCTTGAGGTGGCGGTTGACCTGGGTGGGCGTCTTGAGGACGGGCAGGACGTCGACCAGGCGGAAGAGTTGGGCCTTGACGCGGTCGTCACCCATGGCGATGGCCATAAGGCGGCGGTCGAGCCAGCCTTCACCGGGCGGGGCCTTGCGGGCGGCGGCGAAGAGGTCGCGGCCGATGGCGAGGGTCCGGGCGTCGAGCGCGGGGTCGATGGCGTCGCCCAGCGCATCGACGCCGGGCGGGACGGGGCGATCGGGTGCGATCTCCGGGGCCGCGGACATACGCGAGATGATATGCCGGGCGCGGAATGGCGGCGCGCCTTGTGACACGGGCGTCTCGCCCGTGCTGATCACATGGCACTTCAGAGCCTTCATTACGACTGGTCCCCAACTCGTTAAGTCGCTAGCACGGGCGGGACGCCCGTGTCACGGGGTCAACTCGCGCCCAGTTCGAGGGCCCGGGCGTGCAGCGCGGCCCACGACTCGTGTTGCCCGGGCAACGACTGGTGCAGCGCGATCCGCGCGGGCTCGCGCGCCGCCACGGTCGACAGGAAGCGCGGGTCGGGGCGGACGCTGCACCGCCAGAGGTTCAGGCGGTCGGCGTCCTGGCAGAGGCCGATGGTCGGGTGGGACGTGGGGGGGCCGCCGGTGTGGTTCTCGATCGCCCGGGCGAGGGTGCGGAGGCGGTCGGATTCGAGCGCGAGCAGGCCTTCCGCGGCGAGCGTGCGGACCATCGCAGCGGCGCGCGGGCCGTGGTCGGGGTCGTGGCCGTCGTGCTCGCGCATCGCGTCGTGGCAGAGGCCGAAGAGCAGGCCGACCTCGGCGTCGGCGCCCGGGACGAGCGGGACGAGGTCGAGGTAGGTCCAGGCGACGGCCCGCCAGTGGGCCTCCCCGTGGACGGTGGAATCGGCGTGCGCGGCTTGGCGGCGGATCTCGGCGACGAGCGAGAGGAAGTCGACTGCGGGGATCACGGGCGGATCATAGCCCGGGAGCCGCTCCCGGCGCGTCCGGGCGCATCAGCCACGCGTGCAGCGGGGCCATCGCCGCGGCGCCGAGCGTCGGGGCGATCAGGTAGATCCAGAGGTGGCCCAGGTCGCCGGAGACGACGGCCGGCGCGAGCGAGCGCACGGGGTTCATCGACGCGCCCGTGACCGGGCCGGCGAACATCGCCTCGAGCCCGATCAGCCCCCCGACGGCGATCCCGGCGATC